>NZ_JAMDLL010000006.1:0-213266 GCF_040595915.1 Xanthomonas sp. PPL134 | reverse complement strand
CTTTTCGTCGAACCGAGCCGCCCATCATAGCGGCTTTTTTCTTGCCGTCAACACCTTTTTGATCAGGTGGTTGACGCTGCTTCTTCGTCCAAACCCGAAGGCTTTTCCTCGAAGCGAGCCGGCCATATTAGCCGACTTTTTCACTTCGTCAACACCTTTTTGAAGAGGTTTTGACGCCCTTGCCGCGTTGCCGTGAAGGCGTTGCGTCAGGGGAGGGAAAGTATGGCCCCAAATCGCCCGCTTGGGAAGAGGGTGTGAAAACTTTTTTCACTCTCCCGTCGCGGAGGTCCTGCCAGTCCCGCCGACCCTGCCTTTACGCCCCTCCGCACTGCTTGGCACTTGCTCGCGTGGCGCGCCTCTATATATAGAGCGTTGTAGCCCCCTGCCGGCCGCCCCCACACCCGGCTCCTCGCCGGGACCGGGCAGCCGATCTCACGCTTCGACGAGTTGCACCCGGGCAAAGGTGCGCTTGCCGACCTGCAGGACGCCCTCGAAACCAGGGGCGAAGCTCTGCTGCGGATCCTCCACCACGTCGCCGGCCACGCGCACCGCCCGCTCCTTCAGCTTGCGGGTGGCCTCGGAATTGCTGGCGGTCAGGCCTGCGGCGGTCAGCAGCGCGGCGATCCGCAGCCCCTCCGCCGGCACGGCGACCTGCTGCAGCGGCAAGGCACTGGTGTCGCCCTGCCCGGTCACCACCGCATGCCAGCCGACGATGGCCTGCTCGGCGGCAGCCGCATCGTGGAAGCGGGTGGTGAGTTCGCGCGCCAGGCGCAGCTTCACTTCTCGCGGGTGCAGGCCGCCGGCCTGCACCTGCTGCCGCAGCGCCTGCCCCTCGCTCATGCCGATCTCGAAGGACAGCAGTTCGATCCAGCGCCACATCAGCTCGTCGCCGATCTTCATGGTCTTGGTGACGATGTCGATCGCCGGCTCGCTGATGCCGATGTAGTTGCCCAGCGACTTGGACATCTTGTTGACCCCGTCCAGGCCTTCGAGCAGCGGCATCGTCAGCACGATCTGCGCCGGCTGCCCGTAGTGCTCCTGCAGGCCGCGGCCCATCAGCAGGTTGAACTTCTGGTCGGTGCCGCCCAGTTCGACGTCGGCCTTCAGCGCCACCGAGTCGTAGCCCTGCACCAGCGGGTACAGGAACTCATGGATGGCGATGGACTGCTGCGCGGCATAGCGCTTGGCGAAATCGTCGCGCTCGAGCATGCGCGCGACGGTGTGCTGGCCGGCCAGGCGGATCATGTCGGCCGCGCTCATCTGCCCGAACCACTCGGAGTTGAAGCGCACCTCGGTGCGCTCCCGGTCCAGCACCTTGAACACCTGCTCTTCGTAGGTGCGCGCATTGGCCAGCACGTCCTCGCGGGTCAGCGGCTTGCGGGTGACGTTCTTGCCGGTCGGGTCGCCGATCATCCCGGTGAAGTCGCCGATCAGGAAGATCACCTGGTGTCCCAGGTCCTGGAACTGGCGCATCTTGTTCAACAGCACGGTGTGGCCGATGTGCAGATCCGGCGCCGTGGGATCGAAGCCGGCCTTGACCCGCAGCGGGCGGCCGCTGCGCAGGCGGGCCTCCAGTTCTTCACGCTTGAGGATTTCATCGGCACCGCGGCCGATCAGGGCAAGGGACTCTTCGATCGTGGACAAAACAGGAACTCCGGCGAATGGCGTCAAGCAACGTGAATGGCGTTAAGAGCGAGTTAACCATGCAGCCAGGTGAAAATCCGAGCCGGCTCAATGGTTTGACGCGCTGTGGAACCATGTTTATGGTAGCCGAGTTTTGAGCTCGCGCTTCGGGCTCGTGAGGAAGCCTTGATGCCCAACAGTGATCAGGAACGCGCGCGCCGGCAGCGCTTCCAGCAACGCCTTCATGTTCTCCACGACACTGCGCTGCATCGCAAGTTGAAGGAACACCTTCCCGCCGGACGCTGGACGCGCCGCCACTGGATCCACGCCAGCCTGTTCGCCACCATCGGCGCGATGGTCGCCACCATCGTCCCCGGCTTTTCCAACGCCATCGACGTGCCGCTGCAGACCACGCAGGCGACGCTGGCGCTGCCGTTGCCGCCGATTTCGCTGGCGCAGCAACAGCAGGCCGCGATCACCGACAACTGGCAGGTGGTGCGGATCCAATCCGGGCAGACCCTGGGCTCGGTGTTCGAGCAGCTCGGCATCCCCGCCACGGTGATGCAGCGGGTGCTGGACCATCCGGGCACCCACGACGCGCTGACCAAGCTGCGCCCGGGCGCGGAAATCGGCTTCGACCTGGCGACGACGGGCGACCTGCGCGCCCTGCGCTTCGACCGCGATGCCACCCACCGGGTGGAACTGTCGCTGCTCGACGACGACATCAAGGAAAAGGTGATCGAGCGCGAGACCAGCACGCGCACCGTGGTCACCAGCGGCGAGATCACCAGCTCGCTGTACGTGGCCGCGCGCAAGGCCGGGCTGTCGCCGTCGGCGATCGCGACGATGACCGACGAGATCTTCAAGTACGACATCGACTTCGACAAGGACCTGCAGCCGGGCGACCGCTTCAGCGTGGTCATGGACGAGACCTGGCGCGAAGGCGAGCGCATCGACACCAGCAAGATCCTGGCAGCGACCTTCACCACCCGCGGCAAGACCTACAGCGGCTTCCGCTTCGAGCGCGGCGGCAAGCCGGCCGAGTATTTCGACGTGACCGGGCGGCCGCTGAAGAAGAGCTTCATCCGCATGCCGGTGTCCTACAGCCGCATCAGCTCCACCTTCGGCGCGCGCAAGCACCCGGTGCTGGGCACCATGCGCATGCACAAGGGCATCGACTACGCCGCGCCGACCGGCACCCCGATCATGGCCGCCGGCGATGCGCGGGTGCAGTTCGTCGGCACCCAGCGCGGCTACGGCAACGTGGTGATCCTGGACCACGGCAAGGGCTACAGCACGCTGTACGGGCACATGTCGCGCTTCGGCGGGATCAAGGCCGGCCAGCGCATCAACCAGGGCACGGTGATCGGCTATGTCGGCATGACCGGCATGGCCACCGGGCCGCACCTGCACTACGAATTCCGCGTGGACGGGGTGCAGCGCAATCCGGCCTCGGTGACGATGCCGCCGCCGACCCCGCTGGCGGGCGCCGAGCTGGCCGCGTTCCGCGCCCAGACCTCGCCGGCGCTGGCGCGCATCCAGCGCGTGGAGAAGCTGATCTACGCCGATGCCGACGAGCCGGCGGCGAAGAAGAAGAAGGTCGTCGCCTCGTCCAAGGCCGCCG
This sequence comes from Xanthomonas sp. PPL134, assembly GCF_040595915.1. NCBI lineage: Bacteria > Pseudomonadati > Pseudomonadota > Gammaproteobacteria > Lysobacterales > Lysobacteraceae > Xanthomonas > Xanthomonas sp. PPL134. Next base: position 210,019 of record NZ_JAMDLL010000006.1, on the reverse strand, counting down.
CCTCGCACGACGCCGGCTGAGCACCAGCGTGCCGTTCCGCCGCGCCGCGCATTGACGGGCGGCGGCACCTGGCCCACGCTGCGGCGCCGACCGCCGCCTGGTGCCTTGCATGTCCTCGCCCTCCGCCGTTCCCGACGACGCCCTGTTCCTGGGCCTGATGTCCGGCACCAGCGCCGACGGCATCGATGCCGCGCTGGTGCGCTTCGGCCACGATGGACGCCCGCACCTGCAGCTGGGCCGTACCTATGCCTGGGCACCGCAGCAGCGCGCGGCGCTGATCGCCCTGGGCGAAGGCGGCGACATCACCTCGCTGGACGCACTGGGGCGACTCGATGCCGAGGTCGCGATCGCCTTCGCCGAGGCGGCCCTGCGCCTGCTTGAAGACGCCGGCGTCGCGCCGGCCGCGGTCCGCGCGATCGGTTCGCACGGGCAGACCGTGCGCCATCGCCCGCTGGCCGATCCCGCCTTCACCTGGCAGCTCGGCGACGGCAACCGCATCGCCGAACTGACCGGCATCGCCACGGTCTGCGATTTCCGCCGCCGCGATGTCGCCGCCGGCGGCCATGGCGCGCCACTGATGCCAGCCTTCCATGCGGCGATGCTGGGGGCGGCGCACGAGGACCGGGCCGTGCTCAACCTCGGCGGCATCGGCAACCTGACCCTGCTGCCGGCGCGCGGCGCCGTGCGCGGCTTCGACACCGGCCCGGCCAACGCACTGCTCGATGCCTGGTGCCAGCGCCATCAGGGCCAGCCCTACGATGCCGGCGGCGCGTTCGCCGCCAGCGGCGCGGTCGACGCCGACCTGCTGCAGCGCCTGCTGGCCGATGCCTGGTTCGCGCTGCCGCCGCCCAAGAGCACCGGGCGCGAGCAGTTCCACCTGCGCTGGCTGGAGGCCTGCCTGGAAACACCGGCGCCGGCGCCGGCCGCGGTGCAGGCGACGCTGCTGGAGCTGACCGTGGCGACGATCGCCGATGCACTGCTGGCGCAGCAGCCGGCGACCCGGCAATTGCTGGTGTGCGGCGGCGGCGTGCACAACCCGGTATTGCTAGCGCGGCTGCAGGCGCGCCTGCCGGGCGTGCAGGTGCAATCCACCCAGGCGCAGGGCCTGGACGCGGACTACATCGAAGCGATGGGCTTTGCCTGGCTGGCGCGACAGACCCTGGCCGGGCTGCCGGGCAACCTGCCGTCGGTCAGCGGCGCGCGCGGGCCGCGCATTCTCGGCGCGATCCATCCCGCCTGAGCAACCACGCCAGCGAGAAGGTCAGAAGCCGCTGCCGGCCGGCAGCGCGCGCAAGGCCGCGATCGCCTCCGACAGCGCATCCACTTCGCGGTGCTCGAAGCCGCTGCGCACGTCGTGCTCGCTGGAGAACAGGCCCTGCTCGATCAGCGCCAGCACCGCCTGGCGCTGGGTCCAGCCGCGCGCAACGGCGATGCGGCGGATGCGTTCGAGCAGGAACGGGTCGATATCGCGCAACACAAGGTCGCTCATGCGGACTCCCGGGCGGCGGCGCACCCGTGCGCCGCTGCCCATCATCCCTGCCTGGGGACGCCCTTTCAATCGCGGGACGACACCGCCTGTGGCGTCTGTTCGCGGATCCGCGGCCACAGCCAGGCCAGCAACAGCAGGGTCGGGATCACGGTGAAGGCGCTGAGCACGAAGAAGGTGCTGTAGGAGGTGGCTTCGACGATGTAGCCGGAGACACCGCCGACGAACTTGCCCGGCAGATTGGCCAGCGACACCAGCAGCGCGTACTGGGTGGCGGTGAAGTTGCGATCGGTCAGCGAGGACATGAAGGCGACCAGCACGGTGCCGGCGAAGCCCTGGAACAGGTTGTCGGCGCTGAGCGCGGCGTAGAACGACCAGAGCTGGCCGGGGTTGTGCGCCATCAGCAGGAACGCCAGGTTGGACAGCGCCACGCCCAACGCGGCGACGAGCAGCATGCGCCGAAAGCCGAAGGCGGCCACCGCCAGGCCGCCGACGAAGGCCCCGGCGATGCCCATCCACACCCCAAACAGCTTGGAGACGTTGGCGATGTCGGCCTTGTCGAAGCCCGAGTCCAGGTAGAACGGACCGGACATCACCCCGATCACCTGGTCGGGGAACTTGAACAGGCCCACGAACAGCAACAGCGCCAGCCCCAGCGCCAGGCCGTTGCTGGAGAAGAAGCTGGAGATCGGCTGCCAGAACGCGCCGACCACGTCGATCCTGCGCACCACCGTCGCCGCCGGCACCTCCGGCTCGCGGCACACCAGGGTGGTGACGATCGGCAGCAGCATCAGCCCGGCCATGACCAGGTAGGCCAATGTCCAGTTGCCGAACTGCGCCAGGTACAGCGCGCCGGCGCCGGACAGGATCAGGCCGATGCGATAACCGAAGGTGTAGGTCGCGGCGAGCGCGGCCTGCGCCGACGGCGGCGCGATCTCGATACGGTAGGCATCCACCACCGAGTCCTGGGTGGCGCCGGCGAAGGAGGCGATCAGCACCCACAGCACCAGCGTGCCCACGCTCAACTCCGGGCGGGTGAACGCCAGCGCCACCAGGCCGATGGCCACGCCCAGCTGCGCGACCAGCAGCCACGAGCGGCGCCGGCCGAGGAAGCCGAGCAGCGGGAAGCGGTAGCGGTCCAGCAGCGGCGCCCACAGGAACTTGAGCAGGTAGAAGAAGCTGGCCAGGCTGATCAGGCCGATGCTGCCCAGGTCCAGGCCGACGTCGCGCAGGCGCGTGGACAAGGTCTGCGAAGCGATCAGCAGGAACGGCAGCCCGCTGCCGAAGCCCAGCAGCGCCATGGTCGCCGCCGACGGCGTGGCGAAGGCGCGCTTGATCCCGGCCCAGCCCTTGTACGACACCGGCGCCGCGGAGGTGCCGCCGCTCATTCGCGGTAGTCCACCGTGAAGGGCGCATGGTCGGAGAAGCGCTGCGCGGTGTAGATGGAACAGCCTTGCAGGCGCTCGCGCAGGGTCGGGGTGACGAACTGGTAGTCGATGCGCCAACCCACGTCGTTGGCCCGCGCCGCGCCGCGGTTGCTCCACCAGGTGTAGTCCTGGCCCTCCGGATGCAGCGCGCGGTAGGCATCCACCCAGCCGCGGCCGCTGGCCGGGTCGGCCTCCTCGGCACGGTCGGCGCACAGGCCGTTGAGCCAGTCGCGCTCGGCCGGCAGGCAGCCGGAGTTCTTCTGGTTCGACTTCCAGTTCTTGATGTCCAGCGCCGAGCGCACGATGTTCCAGTCGCCGCACAGCACGTAGTCGCGGCCGCTGTGCAGCCACTCGACCAGGATCGGCCGCAGCCAGTCCATGACCTGGAACTTGTAGCCCTGGCGCAGCTCGCCGGAGGACCCGGAGGGGATGTAGAAGGACACCACGCTCAGGTTGCCGAAGCGCGCCTCGATGTAGCGGCCTTCCTCGTCGAACTCCGGCCAGCCCAGCGCGGTCCGCACCTCGTCCGGCTCGCGCTTGCTGTAGATGGCCACGCCGCTGTAGCCCTTCTTGGTGCTGGCGTCGCGGAACCAGACCCGGTAACCGTCCGGCAGGAACGCCGGCCCGGCCAGCTGATGCTCCTGCGCCTTGGTCTCCTGCACGCACAGCACGTCCGCCTGCTGCGTGGCGAACCACTCGAAAAAGCCCTTGGTGGCGGCCGACCGCAGGCCGTTGGCGTTGAAGCTGATGATGCGCATGGAGAGCCGGGAATGGGGAAAGGGGACTAGGGAATGGTGAAAAGCATAGCGGTTGTTCCGTCTTCGCGGTCCTGCTGGGGTACGCTTTATCGGTTCCCTATTCCCGTTTCCCCATTCCCGGCGCTCCAATGACCGACTACCGGCAACGTTTCCTGCAACTGGCCCTGGACGTGGAGGCGCTGCGCTTCGGCGAGTTCACGCTGAAGTCCGGGCGCCTCAGTCCGTATTTCTTCAACGCCGGACGTTTCGACTCCGGTGCCAGCATGGCGCGGCTGGCGGCGTGCTATGCCGATGCGGCCGACGCCGCCGGGCTCGACTTCGACCTGTTGTTCGGCCCGGCCTACAAGGGCATTCCGCTGGCCACGGCGGTGGCCTGCGAGTACGCGCGGCGCGGGCGCGACCTGCCGCTGGCGTTCAACCGCAAGGAAGCCAAGGCGCACGGCGAAGGCGGCAGCCTGATCGGCGCGCCGCTGGCCGGCCGCCGGGTGCTGATCGTGGACGACGTGATCACCGCCGGCACCGCGATCCGCGAGGCGCTGGGCATCATCCGCGCCGCCGGCGGCGCGCCGGCCGCGATCCTGGTCGCGCTGGACCGCCAGGAGATCGCGGCCGAGGACGACCGCCGCTCGGCGGCGCAGGCGGTGGCCGCCGAAGCCGGCGTTCCTGTGGTCTCGGTCGCGCATCTGGGCGACCTGCTTGCATTCATCGACGGAAACGCAGACCTTGTCGGCTTCCGCGAACCGCTGCTGGCCTACCGGGCCCGCTACGGTTGCGCTTCGTCTGGCTGACAGCAGGGGGCTGCCACGATGCCGATCCGACCACGCAATCGCGTCCTGCCGGCCGTGCTGGCGCTGCTGGCCTTGCCGGCCGCCGCGCAGCAGGCACCGGCACCGTCCAAGAAGCTGTATTGCTGGAACCAGGGCGGACAACGCACCTGCAGCGATGCGCTGCCGCCGGAAGCGGTGAACCAGGCCCGCGACGAGTTCAACGTCACCAGCGGCATGCGCAGCGCCGAGGTCGGACGCGCGCTGAACGCCGAGGAGCGCGCCGCGGCCGCGGCCGATGCCGCGCAGCAGCGCGCCGACCAGGCGGCGCTGGAAACGCGCAAGCGCACCGACCAGGCGATGCTGCTGTCGTATCAGACCGAGGACGAGCTGCGCCGGGTGTTCGCCGAGCGCATCGGCATCGTCGACAACAACATCCAGACCGCGCGCTACAACGTGGAGAGCCTGCGCCAGGGCCTGATCGGCCTGCTGTCCGGCGCCGGCACGCGCGAGCTGACCGGGCAGAGCGTGCCGGCCAAGACCGCCGACGAGGTGCAGCAGCGGCACCGCGCCCTGCTGTGGCAATTGCGCATGCAGAAGAACTTCGAGCAGCAGCGGCTCGGCCTGGATCAGGAAATCGAGGACGTGCTGCAGCGCTACCGCGCGGCCCGCGGCGTCGGCCCGGCAGCGGCCGCGACCACCGCCGGCGGCTGAGCCGCCGTACGGTCCGGCGCCCGGACCAGGCCGGGCGCGCGAAGCCCCCTCAGAACGTCGGCGTCAGCCCCGGCAGCACCGCCTGCAGCTGGGCGCGGAACAGCGCCTTGATCCGCTCCAGCGCCGCCGCGTTGTCGGCCTCGAAGCGCAGCACCAGCACCGGCGTGGTGTTGGAGGCGCGCACCAGGCCCCAGCCGTCGGGGAAATCGGCGCGCAGGCCATCGATGGTCAGCAGCCGCGCACCGGCGAACGGCGAGCCGTCCTGCTGCGCCCGGGCGGCCAGGTCGGCGACCAGCGCATGCGCATCCTGCCCGTCCACCGGCAGCTTGATCTCCGGCGTAGCCACGCTGTCGGGCAACTCGGCCAGCACTTCCGACGGCGCTTCCTCGCGCTGGGCCAGGATCTCCAGCAATCGCGCCGCCGCGTACAGGCCGTCGTCGAACCCGTACCAGCGCTCCTTGAAGAAGAAGTGGCCGCTCATCTCGCCGGCCAGCTCGGCGTCGGTCTCGCGCATCTTCGCCTTGATCAGCGAATGCCCGGTCTTCCAGACCAGCGGGCTGCCGCCGTTGCGCAGCACGTAGTCGGACAGCTTGCCGGTGCACTTGACGTCGTAGATCACCAGCGCGCCGGGATTGCGTTGCAGCACGTCGGCGGCGAACAGCATCAGCAGGCGGTCCGGATAGATCACCGTGCCGTCCTTGGTGACCACGCCGAGGCGGTCGGCGTCGCCGTCGAAGGCCACGCCCAGGTCGGCGTCGAAGCGCCGCACGGTCTGCACCAAATCCTCCAGGTTGCGCGGCTCGCTGGGGTCGGGATGGTGGTTGGGGAAGGTGCCGTCGACGTCGCAGTACAGCGGCACCACCTCGGCGCCGATCGCCTCCAGCAGCCGCGGCGCCAGCTCGCCGCCGACGCCGTTGCCGGCATCGGCCACGACCTTGAGCGGGCGGTCCAGCTGCACGTCGTCGGCGATGCGCTGGATGTAGTCGTCGCCGACGTCGCGCTGCTGCAGCCGGCCCGGTTCCTCGGCAGTGGGCAGGCGGCCGGTGCTGATCCGCGCGTGCAGGTCGGCGATGGCGGCGCCGGACAGGGTCTCGCCGCCGATCACGATCTTGAAGCCGTTGTAGTCGGCCGGGTTGTGGCTGCCGGTGACCGCCACGCAGCTGCCGGCGCGCAGGTGATAGGCGGCGAAGTACACCACCGGGGTCGGCGCCAGGCCGATGTCGGTGACATGGCAACCGGCGCGGCGCAGGCCTTCGATCAGCGCGGCCGACAGTTCCGGCCCGGACAAGCGGCCATCGCGGCCGACCACCACCTCGTTGAGCCCCTGTTCCTGCATCACCGCGCCGATCGCCTGGCCGATCAGTGCCGCGACCTGCGGGCTGAGGTCGCGGCCGACCACGCCGCGGATGTCGTAGGCGCGGAAGATCTCCGGCGCCACCGTGAACGCCGGCACCGGCTTGGCCGGCGTGGCCTCCTCGGCGGCGGGCGGCGGCGGCGGCGGCAGCTCCTGGCGTTGCAGGCTCTGCTGCAGGGTGTGTTCTTCGGTGGCCGCCGCGCCGGCGCGGCGCGCCCGTGGCTGCGGCAGGCGCCCACGCGCGGCCAGCAACAGCAGTGCGCCCAGCACCGCGCACAGGCCGGCGACCAGCAGGCAAGGCAGCGCGCCCAGCCCAAACGGACCGGCTTCGGTATCCGGCAGCGAGGCGACCATGCGCAGGCCGCTGTCGCCGACCGGCCGCGACAGCGCGTCGGCGCGATCGTGCAGCGCATTGTCGCCGGCGGCGATCACGTCGTAGCCGCCCTGGCGCAGGGCCAGGTAGCCGGTGCCCGGCACCGATGCCTGCGCGACCGGATCGGTCAGCAGCGCCAGAGGCAGGCGCAGGTAGACCACCCCGGCGCTGCCGCCCAGCGACGCCGGCGCGGCCAGGCCCAGCCGCGGGCCGCCGCCGTCGCGGATCACCGCGCTGGCCAGCTTGCCGGTCAGCAGGGCCTTTTCCAGCAGCGCCAGGCGGCCGTAGCCGAAGCGCGCCGTATCGGCGTAGCCCGGCTCCAGGTCGGCGGGCAGCACCAGCGCGTCCTCGGCCTGCGCCCAGTCCGCACGCAGCGCCTGCGCGGCGGCCGCGGCATCGCCGCGGCTAAGGGCCGCCTGCACGGCCGGCTGCTGCAGGCGCTCGGACAGGCGCTTGCCCGCGCCGGCCAGCGCCTGCTGGGTCTGCATGACCGCGGCATCGCGTGCCTGCTCCAGCATGGCGGCGGCCTGCTCGGCCCGCCATTGCTCGACCCCGCTCCAGCCGAACCAGACCACCAACAGCACCAGCAGCACCGTCAGCAGAGGCGCCACCTTGCGCAAACCCTGCGGCACCGGCCGCGCTTGTGTTGCCTCGCTCATGCAGACGATCCCCTGTCAGCGCACTCCGGTATGGCCGAATCCACCCGTTCCCCTGGCGCTGTCGGCAAAAGTATCCACCACCTGCAGGGCGACGCGCACGACCGGCATCACCACCAACTGCGCGATGCGATCGCCGGGGGCGATGGTGAAGTCCTCGCGGCCGCGGTTCCAGACGCTGATCAGCAACGGCCCCTGGTAGTCGGCGTCGATCAGGCCGGTACCGTTGCCCAGCACGATGCCGTGACGGTGGCCCAGGCCCGAGCGCGGCAGCACCACCGCGCACAGCTGCGGATCGGCGATGTAGATGGACAGGCCGCTGGGGATCAGCGCGGTGTCGCCCGGCGCCAGGGTCAGCGGCGCCTCGGTGGCCGCGCGCAGGTCGAGCCCGGCGCTGGCTTCGGTGGCGTAGTCGGGCAGCGGCCAGCTGTCGCCGAAGCGCGGATCCAGCAGTTTCACCTGCAGCGGATAGGGCGTGGGAGTGCTCATGCGTGCAGCCTCTGCGCGATCAGGTCCAGCAGTTGTTCGGCCAGCTGTGTCTTGGAGACCGCCGGGAAGTCGCGTTCGCCATCCTGCCAATAGGCGGTGGCCGCGTTCTGGTCGCTCTCGAAGCCGTTGCCGGCCACCCCCACCCGGTTGGCCACGATCAGGTCCAGGTGCTTGTCGGCGAGTTTGCCACGGGCATAGCGCTCGATGTCGTGGGTCTCGGCGGCGAAGCCGACCACCAGCTTCAGCGCCTGGGTCTGCGCGGCGACCTCGGCCAGGATGTCCGGGGTGCGGGTCAGCTCCAGGGTCAGGGTCTCGCCGCTCTTCTTGATCTTCTGCGCCGCCACCTGTTTTGGCGTGTAATCGGCGACCGCGGCGGTGCCGATGTAGATGTCCGCCGGCAGCGCGCCGAGCACCGCTTCGCGCATCTGCGCGGCCGAGCGCACGTCGATGCGCTGCACGCCGTCGGGCGTAGACAAATGCACCGGCCCGCTGACCAGCACCACCTCGGCGCCCTGCCGGGCGGCGGCGGCGGCCAGGGCGTAGCCCATCTTGCCGCTGCTGCGGTTGCCCAGGTAGCGCACCGGATCCAGGTCTTCGTAGGTGGGGCCGGCGCTGATCACCATGCGCAGGCCGCGCAAGGCGCCAGTGCCAGCGCCCGTGCCAGACCGCGACGGGATGGCGACGTTGGCGTTGGCGGCGGGCGGGGCAACCGACGCGGCGCCCTGGTCGGTGCGCCCAGCGAGCGCGGCGACGATCTGCTCGGGTTCGGCCAGGCGGCCGGGGCCGGACTCGCCTTCGGCCAGCGGGCCGTCGTTCGGGCCGACCACCTGCGCGCCGCGCTGGCGCAGGGTGGCGATGTTGGCCTGGGTGGCCGGATGCAGCCACATGCGGTGGTTCATGGCCGGGCATACCGTCAGCGGCGCGGTGCTGGCCAGGCACAGCGTGCCCACCAGGTCGTCGGCCAGCCCGTGCGCCAGGCGCGCCAGCAGGTCGGCGGTGGCCGGCGCCACCACGATCTGTTCGGCCCAGCGGGCCAGTTCCAGGTGGCCCATCGCCTGCTCGGCCCCGCTGTCCCACAGCGTGGTGCGGGTGAGATGACCCGACAGCGCCTGGAAGCTCAGCGGGGTGACGAACTGCTGCGCGCCGGCGGTCATCGCCACCTGCACCTCGGCGCCGGCGTCGCGCAGGCGCCGCACCAGTTCCAGCGCCTTGTAGGCGGCGATTCCCCCGCCGACGCACAACAGCACACGTCGCCCCTGCAGGGGCCTCTCGAAAATCGGGGTCACGTCGGGAATGTCCTACCCATACAAGGACGATTAGCTTACCCGATGGTTTTTGGCGGCCTGATACCGTTGCACCATGTCGGCCGGCACCCTGGCGATATGCACATCTCCGACTGGCCCTGCGAAGAACGTCCCCGGGAAAAGCTGCTGGCACGCGGCCCCCGGGCCCTTTCCGACGCCGAACTGCTGGCGATCTTTCTCGGCTCCGGCCTGCCCGGCAGCGACGCGGTGCGCACCTCGCGCGACCTGCTGCAGCGGCACGGGCCGTTGCGCACGCTGCTGGACCGAACGCCCGGCGACCTGGTGCGCCTGCCCGGGTTGGGGCCGGCGCGCGCCTGCCAGCTGTCGGCGGCGCTGGAACTGGGCGAGCGCCACCTGGCCGCGGAACTGCAGCGTGGCGACACCCTCAGCAACCCGGTCAGCGCCGGCCGCTACTTCGCGCAACGCCTGCGGTCGCGGCCCTACGAGGTGTTCGCCGCGCTGTTCCTGGACACCCGGCACCGCTGGCTGGCCTTCGAGGAGCTGTTCCAGGGCACCCTGGACGGCGCCGAGGTGCACCCGCGCGAGGTGGTGCGGCGTGCGCTCATGCTCAATGCCGCGGCGGTGATCATCGGCCACAACCACCCGTCCGGAAACCCGGAACCCTCGCCCGCCGACCGCGCGGTCACCCACCGGCTGAAACAGGCGCTGGACCTGATCGACGTGCGCCTGCTCGACCATTTCATCGTGGGCGACGGCGTGCCGGTCTCGATGGCATCGCGCGGCTGGGCCTGAGCCGCGACCCGGGGCAGGCCTTGCCGGCCTGGCACGCGCGCCCGGCGGGGCCAGCGGCGGCCACGGCCATGCCGCCGCGCAGCGGTCTGGCCGGAGTGGGCCTGCGGCCGCGTCACGGCTGAGGTCGGGCTGAACCCGGGACGGGCCGGGAGGCGGCGGGTCGGGTAAAATCGCCGGTTCCGCGCTTCAAGCAGAGATCTCGTGAAATCCCAACTCCGCGCCCTGATCGGTCAAGGCATCGAAGCCTTGCGCGCCAATGGCACCCTGCCGGCCGACACCCTGCCGCCGGACTTCGTGGTCGAGCGGCCCAAGACCCGCGAGCACGGCGACTTCGCCACCAACGCGGCAATGCTGCTGGCCAAGGCCGCGCGCACCAATCCGCGTGCCCTGGCCCAGCAACTGGTGGACGCGCTGCCGGCCAACGACGATGTCAGCAAGGTCGAGATCGCCGGCCCGGGCTTCATCAATTTCCACCTCGGCCCCGGCGCCTACCAGCGCGAGGTGCTGACGGTGCTCAAGCAGGGCGAGGACTATGGCCACAGCCTGGTCGGCAACGGCCGCACCGTGGGCGTGGAGTACGTCTCGGCCAATCCGACCGGCCCGCTGCACGTCGGCCACGGCCGCGCCGCGGCCATCGGCGATTGCCTGGCGCGCCTGCTCGAGGCCAACGGCTGGAACGCCAAGCGCGAGTTCTACTACAACGACGGCGGCAACCAGATCGAGAACCTGGCCCGCTCGGTGCAGGCGCGCGCCCAGGGCAAGACCCCGGACAGCCCGGACTGGCCAGAGGAAGGCTACCGTGGCGACTACATCCAGGACGTGGCCGACGCCTACCTGGCCGGCGCCGCGGTGGACCTGGAAGGCCACGTGGTGACCGGCGCCAGGGATCCGCAGGATCTGGACGCGATCCGCCGCTTCGCCGTGGCCTATCTGCGCAACGAGCAGAACCACGACCTGGCCGCGTTCGGCGTGGATTTCGACATCTACTTCCTGGAAAGCTCGCTGTACCGCGACGGCAAGGTCGAGGAGGCGGTGCAGAAGCTGATCGCCTCCGGCCATACCTACGAGGACGGCGGCGCGCTGTGGCTGAAATCCACCGATTTCGGCGACGACAAGGACCGGGTGATGCGCAAGTCCGACGGCAGCTACACCTATTTCGTGCCGGACGTGGCCTACCACCTGAGCAAGTGGCAGCGCGGCTACGTGCGCGCCATCACCGAGCTGGGCGCCGACCACCACGGCTCGCTGGCGCGGGTGCGCGCCGGCCTGCAGGCGATGGACCTGGGCATCCCCAAGGGCTGGCCGGAATACGTGCTGCACCAGATGGTCACGGTGATGCGCGGCGGCGAGGAAGTGAAACTGTCCAAGCGCGCCGGCAGCTACCTGACCCTGCGCGACCTGATCGAGGAGGCCGGCCGCGACGCCACCCGCTGGTTCCTGATCGCGCGCAAGCCCGATTCCCAGCTCACCTTCGACATCGACCTGGCGCGCCAGCAGAGCAACGACAACCCGGTGTTCTACGTGCAGTACGCGCATGCCCGCGTGTGCAGCCTGCTGCGCCAGGCGCAGGAGAAGAAGCTGGACTACGACCAGGCCGACGGCCAGGCGCAACTGAACCGGCTGAACGACACGACCTCGCTGGAACTGATGCAGGAACTCTCGCGCTACCCGGAAGTGGTGGAGAATGCGGGGCATGCGCTGGAGCCGCATCTGATCGCGCAGTACCTGCGCGAACTGGCCACGGCCTTCCACACCTGGTACCACGGCACCCCGGTGCTGGTGGACGACGCCGGCGAACGCAACGCCAAGCTGACCCTGGCGGTGGCGGCGCAGCAGGTCTTGGCGAACGGTCTGAACCTCCTGGGCGTCTCGGCCCCGGAAAAAATGTGAGTGGAGAAGCGGTAAATGGCAGCACGACGCGGTAAGACCCAGGCTCGACGCAACACCGGCAACGGCACGCCCGGGTGGGTGTGGCTGATCGCCGGCGCGGCGATCGCCGCGGTGGTGTTCCTCGGCGCGCCGGGCCTGTTCAAGAAGGATGGCGACTTCCTGCGCGTGGGCGGCCCGCGCGCCAATCCGGATGCGCAACCGGCACCGGTGGCCGATGCCGACGTCGATGCGGCGCCGGACCTGCCCAAGCCCGCCGCCAACGCGGCCGGCAGCACCAAGCCGGAGGCGAAGAAGGACGCGCAGACCCAGTACGACTTCTACACCCTGCTGCCCGGCAAGGAAGTGCAGATGTCCGACGCCGAACTGGCCGCCAGCGCGCGCGCCGAGGCGGCTCGCCAGGCCAAGGCGCAAGCCGCCGCGGGCGCGACTGCCGCCGCGACCGGCACCACGCCGGCGGCGGCCACGGCCGCGCCGACGGCAACCGCGGCCAACCCGACCCCGCTGCCGGAAACGCCGAGCGTGGCGGCCGGCACCGCGGCCACCCCGGCGGCGTCCAGGCCGACGGCGACCACGGCCACGCCGGCCGCGACCACCGCACCGGCCGCAGCAGCGGCCACCGCCGCGCCCGACAACGCGCGCTACATCCTGCAGGCCGGCTCGTTCGGCGCCTCCGGCGACGCCGAGTCGACCAAGGCCAAGCTGGCGATGCTGGGCCTGTCGGCGCGCGTGGAATCGGCGCAGATCAGCGGCAAGACCGTCTACCGCGTGCGCATGGGGCCCTACGGCACCGCCAGCGAACTGGCCGAAGCCAAGCAGAAGTTGAACGGCAGTGGGTTGTCGGCGATCGCGATCAAGGCGCAGTGAAGCCGGGATTGGGGAATCGGGATTCGGGAATGGGTGAAGCAGGCTCCGTGCCGTTCTCGCCTCTGTGTGCATGCATGCGTCGTCGCCATTGACGCGCCGACGCTGATGTGACGCGCTGCAGTCCACTGTCCGCGACCTACCGGCGATCAAGCAAGGCGCAGTAGCGCCGGAAATCGGGATTAGGGCATCGGGAATGGGAAGAGCGAGTGCTCGCCCGTTCCCTGAGCCGTGCGGGTGCGGGACCGCGCGTGGGGGTTGCCGCAGCGGCCGTGATCGCGCGCATGCGGTGATCCTCCGCGAGCGCAAGGCGGTGTCGACACCCTGCCACCGCATTTGCTTTTACCATTCCCGATTCCCTCCTCCCGATTCCCGGCCCCCCCCCAATGACCCAGACTGCCCTGATCACCGGTGCCACTTCCGGTTTCGGCGCCGCCGCCGTGCGCCGCTTCGTCGACGCCGGCTGGCGCGTGATCGCCACCGGCCGCCGCGCCGAGCGCCTGCAGCCGCTGCTGGACGCCTTCGGCGCCGAACGCGTGCACATCGCCGCCTTCGACATCCGCGACACCGACGCCCTGGACGCGATGCTGGCGGCGCTGCCCGAGGCGTTCCGCGGCATCGACCTGCTGGTCAACAACGCCGGCCTGGCCCAGGGCACCGCGCCCGCGCAGGCCGCGCAACTGGACGACTGGCGCACGATGATCGACACCAACATCACCGCGCTGGTGACGCTGACCCATCGCCTGCTGCCGACGCTGATCCAGCGCCGTGGCGCGATCATCAACATCAGTTCGGTCGCCGCGCTGTATCCCTACCCCGGCGGCAACACCTACGGCGGCACCAAGGCCTTCGTCAGCCAGTTCTCGCTGGGCCTGCGCTCGGACCTGCACGGCACCGGCGTGCGCGTGACCGCGATCGAACCGGGCATGGCCGAGACCGAATTCACCCTGGTCCGCACCCATGGCGACCAGAAGGCCTCGGACACGCTCTACCAGGGCGCGCAGCCGATGACCGCCGACGACATCGCCGAACAGATCTTCTGGGTCGCGACGCTGCCGCCGCATCTGAACATCAATCGGCTGGAAATCATGCCGGTGACGCAGTCCTTCGCCGGCTTCCAGGTCGCGCGGCAACCGGCCTGAGCGGCCGCGGGGTCGCGCGCGGCCCCGCCACCTCCCCTTTCCCACGCCCTCGCGGCGCAAACATCCCCTGTCGTCGCAGGGCAGAGGCCGGCCGGGCATGCCGGTCGCTCGTCTATTCCGACATCTTTTTAACGAAATGATATAACATCACGCAAATGGTGACGCGCTCGTGGATCGGACCGCGCACCATCCGCTCGCCTGCAGCCCGCCGCTGCCGCCAGCCTCCACTCCCCTTCGTCCGCAGATACCATGAAGACCTATACCCATGCCCTCGCCGTGCTGGCCGGGCTCGCGGCCGGCGACGGCGCCGCGCAGACGTCGACCGACACCACCACCACGCTCGGCACTGTGGAAGCGCGGCGCCACAGCGCCGCTTCGCTGTCCACCCGCAACATCCTCAGCTCGGTCGACGTGCTCGGCAGCGAGCAGATCGGCGACAAGAACGTCATGAACAGCTGGGAGCTGCTCGGGCAGATGCCCGGCATGCAGCTCACCGAAACCCGGCAGGGCGCCGAATCCGGCAAGGTCACCTTCCGCGCCTTCAATGGCGAGGGCTATCTCAACGGCATCAAGGTGCTGATCGACGGCGTGCCGAGCAACGTCAACAGCGGCAACCAGCGCTTCATCGACATGATCTTTCCGCTGGAGATCGCCTACATCGAAGTGGTCCGCGGCACCAACGATCCGCGCTACGGCCTGCACAACATCGGCGGCAATTTCAACATCGCCACGCGCCAGGGCGGCAACTACCAGGACCTGCGATTGAGCGGCGGCAGCTTCGCCACGCGCGAGCTGCAGTACGCCGCCGGCCATGAAGCCGATGGCCTGGCGCAGAACTACTTCGTCGGTGCGCAGGCCGCGCACGGCTATCGGCAGCACGACACCTCGCGCAAGTACACGCTCGGCGGCAAATGGTTCTACGGCGAAGACGACGATGCCGCGCGCATCGGCCTGATCGCCCGGATCTACCACCACGAGGCTGATGAACCGGGCTTCCTCACCGCCGCGCAACTGGCCGAGGACCGCGCGCAATCGCCGCCGAAGAACGCCAACGACGGCGACGACCGCGACATGCGCCAGGCCAGCGTGCACGCCGACTTCAAGCTCGGCGACGGCCTGCAGCTGCGCAACACGTTGTACGTCAATCGCTATGAGGACGACCGCCGCGTCACCTTCACCAGCTACCCGGTCGGCAACGCACCGCGGCAGCGCCGGCAATGGGACGAAACCCAGACCGGGCTGCTCAGCACCGTCACCTGGCAGGCCAGCGATCTGCTGAGCGTGGAAGCCGGCTTCAACGCCGAGCACCAGGACAACCGCTACCGGCGCGCGCGCTATGCCTACAGCGTGCCGACCGATTTCGACCGCACGCCGGCACGGGTGCAGAACGACGATCGCTACAGCCTGGACAACCTCGGTCTGTACCTGCAGGCGGTGCTGCAGCCGACCGACGCGCTGAAGATCGTGCCGGCGTTCCGCGCCGACCGTTTCTCCGGCGAGACCGCGCTGCCCGGCGGCATCCATGCGCCGCTGCAACGCTACGGCTGGATCGACCAACCCAAGCTCAGCGTGATCTACGCGCTGACGCCGCAGCTGAGCGTGTATGCGAACTGGGGACGCACCTTCCAGATCCTCACCGGCTCCACCGCGCCGGCCTATCTCACCCCGGGCCAGCCGGCGTTCCGGCCCTCGATCAATACCGGCAAGGAACTGGGCCTGAAACTGCAGCCGGTGGCCGGCACCGAGGCGCGCGTGGCGGTATGGCGCCAGGACGCCACCGACGAAGTGGCCAACATGCCCAGCACCGGCACCACGGTCGGGCTCGGCCAGACCCGCCGGCAAGGCGTGGACCTGCAACTGAGCACGCAGCTGGGCGAGCGCTGGACCGCGTGGCTCTCGCACGCGGTGCAGGAAGCCAAGGTGGTCAGCGCCTACACCGCCACCGGCGAATCGCTGCGCGGACGCGAGGTGTTCTCCACGCCGCGCTACATCAGCAACGCCGGCCTCGACTACCGGCCCGACGCGCGTTGGACATTCGGCGTGCAGGCGCGCGCGCAGGGCGACTACTACATCGACGAGCGCAATGCGCAGGGCAAGTACGGCGGTTTCCGCGTGGTCGACGCCAGCGTGCGCTACCAGCTCACCTCGCGCAGCAGCCTCGGCCTGCAGGTCAAGAACCTCACCGACGCCCGCTATGCCTACGTGTGGTACGACAACTTCTTCTGGGGCGGCAACGACCAGCCGATGTTCTCGCCGGCGCCAGGACGCTCGGCCTACCTGAGCGTCGAAGTGCGGCTGTAGGGCAACGCCAACGACCTGCTTCCGCTACTCCACGCCGGAGGCGGGTTGCCTTGTGGGAGCGGCGTCTGCCGCGCCGGGTTCACCAGGATCACCACGTCGCGGCTGAAGCCGCTCCTACAAGGCGCTTCCCGTCGTGACCGGAGGCCCTGTCGTCGTCGCGGCTGGCGGACGGCCGCACTTCCCCCGCCACATCGTTTAACATTGCCTTCACGGAGCGACGGACGCCCAGCGTCCCGAACAAGCAAGCCCCGCAACCTCGCCGTTGCCGCCAGCCCTCCGCTGTCCCCACTTGCTTGCAGGCCCATGAAGATCGATTCCCTTGCCCTGGCCGTCCTGGCCGGGCTTGCCGCCGGCCACGCCGGCGCGCAGACCCTGACCTCCGAGACCACCACCACCCTGGGCACCGTGGAGGCGCGGCGCGAGACCGCCGCCTCGCTGTCCACCCGCAACATCCTCAGCTCGGTCGACGTGCTCGGCAGCGAGCAGATCGGCGACAAGCAGGTCATGAACGGCTGGGAATTGCTGGGCATGATGCCCGGCGTGCAGCTCACCGAGATCCGCCAGGGCGCCGAGACCGGCAAGGCCACGTTCCGCGCCTTCAATGGCGAGGGCTACCTCAACGGCATCAAGATCCTGATCGATGGCGTGCCGAGCGATGCCAACAGCGGCAACCAGCGCTTCACCGACATGATCTTCCCGCTGGAGATCGCCTACATCGAAGTGGTGCGCGGCACCAACGACCCGCGCTACGGCCTGCACAACATCGGCGGCAACCTCAACATCGCCACGCGCCAGGGCGGCGACTACCAGGACCTGCGGCTGAGCCACGGCAGCTTCGCCACGCGCGAGTTGCAGTATGCCGTCGGCCACGAGGCCGGTGGCCTGGCACAGAACTATTTCGTCGGCGCGCAGGCCACGCAGGGCGAACGCGCGCATGACAGCGCGCGCAAGTACACCCTCGGCGGCAAGTGGTTCTACGGCGAGGACGACGACACCGCGCGCATCGGCCTGATCGCCCGCGCCTATCATCTCGCCGCCGATGCGCCCGGCTTCCTCACCGCCGCGCAACTGGCAGAGGACCGCGAGCAGTCGCCGCCGCAGAATGCCAACGACGGCGGCGAGCGCACCCTGCACCAGGCCAGCGTGCATGCCGACTTCAGGCTCGGCGACGGCCTGCAGCTGCGCAACACGCTGTACGTCAATCGCTACGACGAAGAACGCCGGGTCACCTTTACCAGTTATCCGGTCGGCAACGCGCCGCGGCAGCGCCGGCAATGGGACGAAACCCAGACCGGCCTGCTCAGCACCGTCACCTGGCAGGCCAGCGACCTGCTGAGCGTGGAAGCCGGCCTCAACGCCGAGCACCAGGACAACCGCTATCGCCGCGATCGCTACGCCTACGCGGTGCCCACCGATTTCTGGAGTGCACCGGCGCGCGTGCAGAACGACGACCGCTACACGCTCGACAACCTCGGCCTGTACCTGCAGGCGGTGCTGCAGCCGACCGCCGCGCTGAAGATCGTGCCGGCGTTCCGCGTCGACCGTTTCTCCGGCGACACCACGCTGCCCGGCGGCGTGCACGCACCGCTGCAGCGCTATGGCTGGATCGACCAGCCCAAGCTCAGCGTGATCTATGCGTTGACCCCGCAGCTGAGCGTGTACGCCAACTGGGGCCGCACCTTCCAGATCCTCACCGGCTCCACCGCGCCGGCCTACCTGACGCCCGGCCAGCCCGGCGTGCGGCCGTCGATCAACACCGGCAAGGAGCTGGGCCTGAAGCTGCAGCCGGCGGCAGGCACCGAGGCACGCGTGGCGGTATGGCGGCAGGACGCCACCGACGAGGTCGCCAACAACGTCAGCTCCGGCACCACGGTGGGCCTGGGCCAGACCCGGCGCCAGGGCATGGACCTGCAACTGAGCACGCACCTGGGCGAGCACTGGACGCTGTGGCTGTCGCAGGCGCTGCAGGAGGCCAAGGTGATCAGCGCCTACAACGCCTCCGGCGAATCCCTGCGCGGGCGCGAAGTGTTCTCGGTGCCGCGCTACATCAGCAACGCCGGCGTCGATTACCGACCCGATGCGCGCTGGACGGTCGGCGTGCAGGCGCGCGCACAGGGCGACTACTACATCGACGAGCGCAACGCGCAGGGCAAGTACGGCGGTTTCCGCGTGGTCGACGCCAGCGTGCGCTACCAGCTCAGCCCGCGCATCAGCCTCGACCTGCAGGTCAAGAATCTCACCGACACCCGCTACGCCTACGTCTGGTACGACAGCTTCTTCTGGGGTGGCAACAACCAGCCGATGTTCTCGCCGGCGCCCGGGCGCTCGGCCTATCTCGGGTTCGAACTGCGGCTGTAGCGCGCCTCGCATCACCTGCATCCGCCACGGCGTGCTGCGTCTACAGGACACGTTCCCGGGGAGATGGGAGGTGCCCTGTCGCGGTTTTGCCTGGCCAAGGACGTACGGTCGCTGGACGCGGCGTCAGCCGCGCTGTGGTACGTTTCCAGACGTCGCCAGCCTTCGCGCAAGCCTCCCGCTCGTTCACAGGAGTGCTTTGCGATGCTCTCTCCCGCTCCGCTCGACCGCGTGGTGTTCCGCTTCCCGGAGACGCCGCGATGACCGACTTCGTCACCGACGCAGCGCAGCTGCAGGACTGCGTGGGCCGCCTGCCCGGCCCGCGCGACATGAAGGTGATCGACCATCTGGACGCGCACGCGCTGCGCTGGCTGGCCGCCAGTCCGCTGCTGTTCGCCGGCGTCGCCGGCCAGCGTCTGGCGTTGAGCGCAGGCAGTGGCGCGCCCGGCTTCGCGCGCGCCGACACCCCGCACCTGCTGTCGATCCCGCTGCAGGCGCTGGACACGGCGCATCCGCAGGTCGGCGCCGGCTTCGGGTCGCTGTTCCTGGTGCCCGGTTTGGGCGAGACCTTGCGGATCAATGGCCGCATCGCCGGCGACGACGGCACGCGCCTGTTCATCGCCGTCGAGGAGTGCTATCTGCACTGTGCCAAAGCCCTGCTCCGTGCCGACTGGTGGCGTGCCGAGACACCGACCGACGCCACGCCACCGGAAACGGTGGAGGGATTTCTCGCCAACTGCCGGCTGCTGGTGCTGGCCACCGCCGATGCCGAGGGCCGCGTCGATGTCAGCCCGCGCGGCGATCGCGCCGGGGCCTTGCTGCAGGCGCATCGCGACGCCTGGTGGTTTGCCGACCGGCCGGGCAATCGGCGCGTCGACAGCCTGGGCAATCTGCTGGCGCGGCCGCAGATCGCCCTGCTCGCGCTGCGCCCGGGCAGCGCGCGCTGCGTCCGCATCGAAGGGCTCGCCCGCCCCAGCCCCGATGCGACGATCCGCAGCGCGCTCGCCGTCGATGGACGCATTCCGCATCTGGCGGTGCGGGTGCTGCCGGCGCTCCTCGAAGAGACGCGCAGCCCCGCGCTGGGCCGCTTCGACGCCTGGCCACCCGCCGCCATCGCGCACGACCTGGACCCGCCGGCGATCTTCCGCGACCACGTCCGGCTCAGCGGCGCGCGCGGCGCCCAGGCCACGCTGATGCGCGCGGCGGTCTCGGTGCCCGGCGTGGTCCGCAAGGGGCTGCAGGCCGACTACAAGAAGAACATGTACTGAGCGCGCGACGCCGCCGGCTCACCCGGCTGCGTCGAGCACGCCGGGGGCGCTGAGGTGATGTACGGCATAGCGCTGTGCCTCGTCGTCCGCCGGCGGCAGATCGCGCCACAGTTGGAAACGCAGCCGCGTCCATCCCTGCGGTTCATAGCCGCGCACCGTGGCCAGCACGCGTGCGTCAGGCGCATGCACGTCGTCGGAGTCGCTGCCCACGGCGCGCGACGGTGCCTGAAGCGCGCGGGTGGCATAGCGCGCCGTGCGCAGCGCCGGCGACGTCGACGCCGTCCCGACCATCCACGACTGCACCGCCGGTCGGCCGAACGCCTCGCATAGCGCGGCGAAGGCGGGACCGACGAGGAACGCGTGCATCGCCGCGGCATCGCGCCACAGGTAGAACGGCGCGTACAGGTTCTGCCCGCCTGGCAGGAGCGGGTCGGCGCGATCGGCAACCAGGTAGGCCTTGAACTGCAACCCCGGCAGCGTATCGAGCAACGGCCCCTTGTCGGCGATGCGGCGGCGGATGATGGCCATGTCGTAGTCCGCCGGCAACGCGATGCTGTACTGCATGGCGATCATGCCGGCGCTCCGCTGGCGGTGATGCCGGCGCGGCCGCCGCCGAAGGACCAGTCCTGCGCCGCGGTGGTGACGATGGTGACCATCACGTCCTCCGGCGCGATGCCCGGCGCGATCGCCAGCAGTTCGACCAGGCGTTGGTAGAACGCCTGCTTGCAGGCGGCGCTGCGTTCGCGACCGGCGGTGATGGCGATCAGCATGAAGCCCTCCGAGCGCGGCCCGCCCAGGTAATGACGGTCGAACACCAGTTCGTCCGGGTCGTGCTGGTGGATGACCTGGAAGCAGTCGCCGGCCGGCACCTCGAACGCCTCGTGCATGGCCTGGTAGAGGCTGGCCGACAGCGCGCGCAGGTATTCGGGCGGGTGGCCGCGCAGCAGCGAGATGCGGGCGTACGGCATCAGCGCGCCTCCGACGTGGCCGGCCGCGCCGCGACGGCGGCACGCAGCAACGGCAGCGCCGACGCCGCGCACGGCCAACCGGCGTAGAAGGCCAGGTGGGTGATGGCTTCGGCCAGCGCCTCGCGGTCCAGGCCGTTGTCCAGCGCGCGCCCCAGGTGCAGCGGCAGTTGCTCCAGCCGATACAGCGCAACCAGCGCGGCCACCGTGACCAGGCTGCGTTCGCGCGGCGACAGGCCCGGGCGCTGCCACACCTCGGCGAACAGCACCTCGTCGGTCAGGCGGGCAAAGGCCGGTGCGATGTCGCCGAACGCGGCCTGCGGGGAGGGAAACGGCGTGGATGGGTCGGACATCGGGCAGGCCTCGCATGGGGAACGGGCACAGCCTAGTCGCGCAGGATCTTCCGAAAAATCGGAAAATATCGAAACGACCATCCGGAAAACCAGGATCGACCGATGCGCCCCACCACCTTCGACCTCGACGCGCTGCGCAGTTTCGTCGCCGGCGTGGAACTGGGCAGCTTCGCCAAGGCGGCCGACCGCCGCGGGCGTTCCACCTCGGCGATCAGCGCGCAGCTGAAGAAGCTGGAGGAGCAGGCCGGGCAGCCGGTGCTGCGCCGCCAGGGCCGCGGCCTGGCCCTGACCGAGGCCGGCGAAGCCTTGCTGGGCTACGCGCGGCGCCTGCTCGAACTCAACGACGAGGCGGTGGTGGCGCTGCAGGACACGGCGCTGCAGGGCTGGGTGCGGCTGGGGCTGCAGGAGGACTTCGGCGAGCACATGCTGCCGGACGTGCTGGGGCGTTTCGCCCGCGCCCACCCGCAGGTGCGGATCGAAGCGCGCATCGCCCGCCACCAGGAACTGCTGGCGCGGGTGGAGGCCGGACAACTGGACCTGGCCCTGGCCTGGGACTCCGGCGCGGCCTCGGCGCACCGGCAGGCGCAAGCGGCGTGGCCGCTGCGCTGGATCGCCGCCGCCGACCGCAGCGACATGCCCGCGACGGCCACCTGGAGCGGCGAGGCGCCGCTGCCACTGGTGATGCTGGAAGCGCCTTGCCTGCTGCGCACGGCCGCGACCACCGCCCTGGACCGCGCCGGCATCCCGTGGCGTATCGCCTTCACCAGCGCCAGCCTCGGCGGCGTGTGGGCGGCCGTGCGCGCCGGATTGGGCATCACCCTGCGCACGCCGGCCGGCGTGCCGGCCGGACTGGCGCTGCTCCCGCCCGGTGCCGGCGGCCTGCCGACGCTGCCGGCGCTGGGACTGAACCTGCATCGCGCAGTCGCCACGCCGCCGCCGGCAGTGGCACGGCTGGCGGAGATCCTGCAACAGCGCCTGCAGGCGGCGCACGCCGCGCTGGCCGAGCGCGGATGAGGACGTAGCAGGGCTGTCAGCTCCCGGGCAGCGCGACCGGGGCGGGCGCGCTGCGCCGCTCGCGCAGGCGCAGGAACGGCCGCTCCACCACGTAGTGCAGGACGGCCGCGAACAGCAGCGCCATGCCGGCATAGGCGGCGAAGGCGAGCAGGCCGCGGCCGTCCAGTTGCGCGCCGAACCACACCTGGGTCAGATGGAACGCGGCCTTGTGGCTCAGGTACAGGCTGCAGGACACCGCGGCCAGCCAGCCCGCACCCGGCACCCGGCCACGCCCCAGCCATCCCTGCGTGGAGGCGCCGGCGCCGACCAGCAGCGCCAGCCCCAACGACAGCACCGGCCAGCCGACCGCATTGCCGAGCAGGCCGGTGCGGTCGCGGAACAGCCACATCGCCAGCGCGCAGACCGCGATGCCGGCAAGCGTCACGGCGCTGGCGTGGCGCTGCAGCCGCTGCCAGTGCTGCGGCCGGAAGGTCTTCAGCACCGCCAGCGCCACGCCGGCCAGCAGGCCGTCCAGGCGGTTCCAGGTCGGGTAGTAGAGATCCTCGATGAACCAGTTACGCTGCAGCCCGGCGCCGATGCGATCCAGCGCGCTGTCGTGCAGCCAGATGGCGCTGCGCAGGGCGATGCCGCCCAGCACCACGGCCACGCACAGCGCCGCGAAACGCGGCGCCGACGGCCGCCGCAGCATCCAAGCCGCCAGCAGCGGGAACACCAGGTAGAAATGCTCCTCCACGCACAGCGACCACGCATGCGAGAACGCCTGCTGGTTGGCGTAGTCGATGCCCAGGTTGAGGGTGAAGCTGGCGAACAGCCACCACGGCGCGATCCCCGGCGCTTCGCGGAAGCCGGGCCAGGCCAGGTACAGCGCCAGCACCACCACGTACGCCGGCAGGATGCGGTAGGCGCGGCGGCGATAGAACTCGCCGTAGCGCAGCCGCTCGCCACGGGCCAGCGGCGCCAGCACCTGGCCGCCGATCAAAAAGCCGCTGAGCACGAAGAACAGGTCCACGCCCATCCAGCCATCGCGCGACAGCCACTCCCAATCCGGCCCCAGTCCGCCGACCACGAAGGAGTGGAACAGCATCACCCAGACGATGGCGATGGCGCGCAGCAGGTCGAGGCCGGGAGAGCGCATCGCAGGAAGGTGGCGGTAGGAAGCGCGCAGCTTACTGGCTGTGCCGGCGTTTGCGGCGGTGGCCGTTCACCGGCGCCGGTGCGATCGCGTCTGGGAAACGCCGCCGCGGCGCCAAGCGGCGACCGCTGACCTCCAGGCTGCGTGCACGGGCGCACCCTCACCCCAAGCCCTCTCCCGCGGGGAGAGGGGCTTGAATGGGTCGCGCGCTGTCAGCCCAGCGGCTCGTCCGACAGGTAGGTGTAGCCGGTCAGGCCGGCCTCGAGCGCGTCGGCCAGTTCCGTCGCCTGCGCGGCCGGCAACTGCGCCGCGGCCACACGCTCGGCGTAGGCGGCGCGCAGGTCGTCCAGGCGGTAGCCGACGTAGTCCAGCATCACGTCGGTGGTGTCGCCGCGGCGCTGCTGGGCGATGCGGTAGCCATCGCCGTCCACCGCCACTTCCACCGCGTCGGTGTCGCCGAACAGGTTGTGGATGTCGCCGAGGATTTCCTGGTAGGCGCCGACCAGGAAGAAGCCGATGCGGTAGCTCTCGCCCGGGCGCAGCGCGTGCAGCGGCAGCGAGCTGTCCAGGCTTTCGTTCTCGACGTAGGTCTTGACCATGCCGTCCGAATCGCAGGTCATGTCGCAGACCACGCCGCGCCGCGCCGGCGCCTCGTTCAGGCGCTCGATCGGCACGATCGGGAACACCTGGTCGATCGCCCACACGTCGGGAATCGATTCGAACACGCTGAAGTTGACGAAGTACTTGTCGACCAGGCGCTCGTTGAGTTCGTCCAGCACCGGGCGGTGGCTCTTTTCCTCGTGGCTCAGCCGCGCGCGCACGCCGTGGGCGATGGCGTAGAACAGGTCGTCGATGCGCGCGCGATGGGTCAGGTCGATCTGGCCCAGCGCGTAGCCGCTGAGGCCTTCGGCGTGGAAATGCTGCGCCTCCTGGAACAGCTCCACCGCCGGGCGCTGGTCCAGTTCGGCATGGATCTCGCGCAGGTGGCGGATCGCCGCCGGCTCGTCGTCGTGCGCGTCGGGCACGCGGCCTTCCGGCGCCTGCTCCACCTCGGACACGTTGGCGATCAGCACCGCGTGGTGCGCGGTCATCGCGCGCCCGCACTCGGTGACGATGCGCGGCGGCGCCAGGCCGTGTTCCTCGCAGGCGCTGGCCAGCGGCTGCACGATGTTGCTGGCGTAGGAATGCAGGCCGTAGTTGATCGAGCAGTAGCTGCGCGAGCGGGTGCCTTCGTAGTCGATGCCCAGGCCGCCGCCGACGTCGACGTGGCTGATCTTCGCGCCCAGCTTGGACAGCTCGACGAAATAGCGGGTGGCCTCGCGCATGCCGTTGGCGATGTCGCGCACGTTGGAGATCTGCGAGCCCATGTGGAAGTGCAGCAGGTTCAGCGCGTCGGCGTACTCGGTGTCGCGCAGGGTCTTCCACAGGTCCAGCACCTGCCGCGGCGACAGCCCGAACTTGGCCTTGTCGCCACCGCTGTTCTGCCACTTGCCCGCGCCCAGCGAGGCCAGGCGCATGCGCACGCCCAGGCCCGGCTTCACGTCCAGCGCGCGCGCCTCCTCCAGCACCAGCTTCAGCTCCGACGGCTTCTCGATGACGATGAAGGTCTGCAGGCCGAGCTTGCGCCCGATCAGCGCCAAGCGGATGTATTCGCGGTCCTTGTAGCCGTTGCACACGATCAGCCCGCCCGGACGCGACAGCGCCAGCACCGCCATCAGTTCCGGCTTGCTGCCCGCCTCCAGGCCGAAGCCCTCGCCCTGGTGGCTGGCCAGGGTGCCGGCCACGCCGCGGTGCTGGTTGACCTTGATCGGGTACACGGCGGTATAGCCGCCGGCGTAGTCCCAATCGGCCTGGGCCTGCGCGAATGCGGCCTGCAGCTTGCCCAGGCGCTCGCCGAGGATGTCGGGGAAGCGCACCAGCATCGGCAGCTTGGCGCCGGCCGCGCGCGCGGCGTCCACCACTTCCGGCAGCGCGATCGCCACGCCGTCGGCGCCCTGCGGCCGCACCACCAGCCGGCCGGCCGCGTCCACATCGAAATACCCGTCGGCCCAATGCGGGATCGAGTAGGTCTTGCGGGCTTGGTCGAGGGACCAATCGCTCATCGTGGCGGCTCGGCTGACGGAAAAAGGGCGTGGATTGTAACCCCTGCTACGCGTGGGGTCCGTTACAATCCGCGCCGTTCCGACGCCCTCGGCTCCTGGTGGAGCCGGGCCGGGTTCGCGGGCGCCTGGCGTAGCCTGCGCCTGGCGCTCATCCGGAAAGGGTGTGGCGACAGCATCGCGTGGCTCGGCTGCACGAGGCTGCGCCCGACCCTCATCCGGAGAGGTGTGGTAACAGCGTCGCGTGGCTTGGCCGCACGAGGCTGCGCCCGACCCTCATCCGGCGCTTCGCGCCACCTTCTCCCGGGGGGAGAAGGGATCGCTGCTTCTTTTTGCTTTCCTAGGACATTCCATGAGCGCCAACGACAACTGGTACATCGAACATTTCCAGCCCACCGGCTCGGCCATCGGCTACCGCATCACCGGCAAGCTGGACGAGGTGCAGTCGCCGTTCCAGAAGATCGAGATCTACGACACCACCGACTGGGGCAAGCTGATGGTGATCGACGGCGCGGTCATGCTGACCACGCGCGACAACTTCTTCTACCACGAGATGATCAGCCACCCGGCGCTGTTCACCCACGCCGCGCCCAAGCGCGTGGTGATCATCGGTGGCGGCGACTGCGGCACCCTGCGCGAAGTCCTCAAGCACCCGGGCGTAGAAAGCGCCACCCAGTGCGACATCGACGAGCAGGTCACGCGCATGGCCGAGAAGTACTTCCCGGAACTGTGCGACTCCAACAACGACCCGCGCGCCGAACTGCTGTTCGACGACGGCGTGGCCTACATGGCCAACTGCCCGGCCGGCAGCGTGGACATCGTCATCGTGGACTCCACCGACCCGGTCGGCCCGGCCGAAGGCCTGTTCAACAAGGCCTTCTACGAGAGTTGCTTCAAGGCGCTGAAGGACGACGGCATCCTGGTGCAGCAGTCCGAATCGCCGCTGGCGCTGCTGGACCTGATCAAGGAAATGCGCGCGGAAATGGGCAAGGCCGGCTTTGCGAGCTTCCACACCGTGCCGTTCCCGCAGCCGTGCTACCCGACCGGCTGGTGGAGCGTGACCATGGCGCGCAAGCAGGGCGGCTTCGACTTCCGCCAGGCCGACGCCGCGGCCAAGCCGTTCGCCACCCGCTACTACAGCGCGCACCTGCACACCGGCACCCAGGTGCTGCCGCCGTTCGTGGCCGAGGCACTGGGCGGCTAAGCCCCGGTCCTCTTCGGCATCGGCGCGCGCGACGTGCGCCGATGCCGCGGATCGCAGGCGCTGCCCCGGTCCTCGACTCTCGGCCAGGTCCCGTATCAACTCAATCGCCGCGGCTGCGGCGGCATCTGAACCGGCACCTGGCGCAAGCGTGCTCGGCCTATCCGGCTGGCCCGCCACGCTAGCGGGGACTCCGGCAGGCACGAACCCCACGCCGATAGGCGCGGCTTCAGCCGCAACAGGCGTCACAGGAATACGCCGTCGCGGCTGAAGCCGCTCCTACAACGCATCCATGCCACGCCGATGCAGGCGCGGTGATCGCGTTACAGCGCGTCCGCGTCCAGCTCGCCGGTGCGGATGCGCACCACCGTGCCCAGGTCGTAGACGAACACCTTGCCGTCGCCGATCTTGCCGGTGGCGGCGGCCTTGACGATGGCCTCGACCACGCGCTCCACCTGGTCCTCGCTGACGGCCACTTCCAGCTTCACCTTCGGCAGGAAATCGACCACGTACTCGGCGCCGCGATACAGCTCGGTGTGGCCCTTCTGCCGGCCGAAGCCCTTGACCTCGGTGACGGTGATGCCGGCCACGCCCTGCGCGGCGAGCGCTTCGCGCACGTCGTCGAGCTTGAACGGCTTGATCACGGCCATGATCATCTTCATGCGGCATTCTCCAATCACAATGGCCTCAGGATAGCGCGGTTGCGCGATCGGCGGCCGTCGGGTTCAATGGCCGCGCGCCCCCAACGCCGGAATTTTCCGACAGCGCGCCGCGTCCGATCCCGATGGTGCCGACCCGCCGGATACCGCAGTCTGACGCCACCTGCCGGAGCACAGCCATGATCGATCTCAACCATCTCGACGACCTCGCCCGCCGCCTCAGCGACCTGGTGCCGCCGGGTCTGCGCCAATCCCGCGACGAACTGCAGAGCACCTTCAAGAGTGCGCTGCAGGCCGGGCTGGGCAAGCTCGACCTGGTCACCCGCGAGGAGTTCGAAGTGCAGCGCGCGGTGCTGCTGCGCACGCGCGAGAAGCTCGAAGCGCTGGAGCGCAGCGTCGCCGCGCTGGAAGCGGCGCGCAGCGGGCAGACGCCCAGCACCAACCCCTGATCCACCCGCCACCATGAGCCTGGCGCTGGTGCACAGCCGTGCCCGCGCGGGGGTGCTTGCGCCTCCGGTTCGGGTCGAAGTCCATCTCTCCGGCGGCCTGCCGGCCACGCAGATCGTCGGCCTGCCCGAGGCAGCGGTGCGCGAATCGCGCGATCGCGTGCGCGCCGCCCTGCTCTGTGCGCAGTACGAATTCCCGGCACGGCGGATCACCGTCAACCTGGCCCCGGCCGACCTGCCCAAGGAGGGCGGCCGCTTCGACCTGCCGATCGCGCTGGGCATCCTCGCCGCCGCCGGCCAGCTCGACCCGCAGGTGCTCGGCCAGTATGAATTCCTCGGCGAACTGGCCCTGACCGGCGAATTGCGCCCGGTCGACGGCGTCCTGCCGGCCGCGCTGGCCGCGGCACAGGCCGGACGCACCCTGATCGTGCCGGCCGACAACGGCGCCGAGGCCGCGCTGGCGCAACACGTGCAGGCGTTCACCGCGCGCACCCTGCTGGAGGTCTGCGGGTTGCTCAACGGCAGCAAGACCCTGCCCGCGGCGACGGCGCCGCCGGCCGTCGCCGCGCCCTTTCCCGACCTGAGCGACGTGCGCGGCCAGGCGCAGGCGCGGCGCGCCCTGGAGATCGCCGCGGCCGGACATCACCACCTGCTGCTGATCGGCAGCCCCGGCTGCGGCAAGACTCTGCTGGCCTCGCGCCTGCCCGGCATCCTGCCCGAGGCCAGCGAAGCCGAGGCGCTGGAGAGCGCAGCCATCGCCTCGGTCAGCGGCCGCGGCGTGGATCCGGCGCGCTGGCGGCAACGCCCCTACCGGGCGCCGCATCACACCGCCAGCGCGGTGTCGCTGGTCGGTGGCGGCACCCATCCGCGCCCCGGCGAAATCTCGCTGGCGCACCACGGCGTGCTGTTCCTGGACGAGCTGCCCGAGTGGAACCGGCACGCGCTGGAAGTGTTGCGCGAGCCGCTGGAGTCGGGCCAGGTGACGGTGTCGCGCGCGGCGCGCAGTGCCGAGTTTCCTTCGCGCTTCCAGTTGGTGGCGGCGATGAACCCCTGCCCCTGCGGCTGGGCCGGCGACCCCAGCGGCCGCTGCCGCTGCAGCGAGGACGCGGTGCGGCGCTATCGCGCGCGCATCTCCGGCCCACTGCTGGACCGCATCGACCTGCACGTGGACGTGCCGCGGCTCCCGCCACAGGCGCTGCGTGCCGATGCGCCGCCCGGCGAAACCAGCGCCGCCGTGCGCGCGCGGGTGGAGCAGGCGCGGCAACGCCAGCAGGCCCGCGCCGGCCGGCCCAATGGTCAGCTCGGGCACAGCGAAACCCTGCGCGACTGCCGCCTGCAGCCGCGCGACGAGGCGCTGCTGGAACAGGCCATCGAGCGCCTGCGGCTATCGGCGCGCTCGCTGCATCGGATCCTGCGCGTGGCCCGCACCATCGCCGACCTGGACGCCAGCGACGCCATCGCCACCGCGCACCTGACCGAGGCCATCGCCTACCGGCAACTGGATCGTGGGGAGCCGGCACCGTTAGCGCGCAGCGCCTAGGGCCGACCTCGTCGGTAGGTGGGCCGGTTGGCACGTGGACCCAGCGGGTGCGGGCCATGTCGAAGCGCTGCCTGTACCACGTCCAACGCACATCGTCCTCTGCGAACTCGAGCCGCAGGAACGGTGACCTGGCGAACGGGGCGGCTTCAAGGCACCGCCAGTCACGACGGAAAGTCTGTCGTAGGCGCGGCTTCAGCTGCGCCTACAGGTGACCTTGACCAGGCCGCGGCCGGCAAGCCGTGGTGCGGGGAACGCGGCAGGTACCGCATTCCTGCAGGATGGCATCCATCCCTGACGCTGCGTCGCGCCTCTGCTGCCCGACCTGGGCAATCGCGAGGCGGCGCCGCCGCCTCGGGCCAATCGACGTGGCCGTGGCCGCGCCGCGTACCATCCCCACTGCCGACGTCACATACGCCGGTGTTCCAGGCGGATGTCTCCGCCTGGAACAGCGCTGCTGCACTACGTCGCGGCGTTCAGGGCAGCGACGTGTACGGCTGCCGCCACGGATTGACCTCGACGTAGCTGCGGCCAGTCACGGCAGCGCCGTTGAGGTTGCCGACCACTTGCGAAGCGCCTTCCCAGTACGTGCGGTGACCAGTCCACAACATCTCCTGGTCGTCGACCAATGGGGTGATGAGCAGATTGCCCTCGGGCAGGATCACGTTCCACTTCGACTCGTAGGTGTAGCCGGAATTCGGGCTGGTCCAGGTCGCGAGCCGCTGCAGGTCCATCTGGTCGCCGGACACCGGCGTCGCCACGCCCTTGGAGACGCGCGTGCCGAACTTGTTGGTGATGGCGCCGGTGTTGGGGTCCTGCAGGTAATACAGCATGTACTGCGTGTCGTTATCGAGCTGGATGGCGAACCAGTTCCAGCCGCCGCCGAAGAAGGAGCCGTTCTCGTCGGACGCCATGCCCTTGATGAACCACTGGCGGTCCTGCCACGAGGTGCCGACGATCTTGATCGGCACGCCGTTGTCGTAGACCGTGCCTTCCGTATCCAGCGCCGTGGACGAGTAGTAGGCCGAGGTCTTGGCGATCGGCCGATAATCCACCACGCCGTTGCCGTTATGCAGGACGAAGGGCATGTCGCTGCTGGTCTTCAGGTCGATGGCGAAACGTCCGTCGCTGAGCGCGCCCTTGATCGCATAGGCTTGCTGCGAGCCGCTGATCGACCAGCCGTTGTTGGTGAAGTTGAAGGATCCCTGCTGATCCGGGATCTGTTCGGAGACGACGCGCTCTTCCACCTTGTGCAGCTTGTTGTTCACGTCCGTCACCGCGAAATGCCAGGAGTAGGTGGCAGGCCCGGAGCCGATCGGCCACAACTGGAACACGGTGACCTCGTAGCCGAATTCGCGCTTGGCGCCGCTGGGATCGACGCCGTACAGATGGCCGACGAAATACCACCATTCCAACTGGCTGTGGTGTGGGCCTTCGTCGCGCGGCAACTGCACCGGTGCGGGTTCTTCGAAGATTTGCGCAGCCGCGGGCACGGACGAGAATGCGCACGCGATGACCATGGCCGCGGCGAGCCAGCCGCGGAAGCGCCCGAACGTTCTTGATGAGAGATGCATGGTGATGTCCTGGATGAATGATGGATGTGATGCGGACTGGATGCGAGGCGACGAGATCAAGGCAGGATGCGCGCACCCCACTCCACGCCCCAGGGATTCATTTCTGCGAATGCCTTGCCGGTAATGGATTTTCCGGCCAGCGTGCCCACCACCTTGGCCGGTCCTTCGAAATAGAACTTCTGCGTGGCCGGCGCATACAGTTCGGCGTCCTGCAGCATCGGGGTGATGGTGATTGCGCCGTCCGGCAGGGTGACCTTCCACTGCGCCGGATAGGTGTAGCCGGTATGCGGACTGGTCCAGCTGCCGATCCGCTCCAGCTTGATCGCGACGGGATCGACCGGCGCATAGTGGCCGTCGGCGGTCTTGACGGCGAGCGCCTGATCGACCGTGCCGTCGCCTTTCATGAAGAAACTGATGTTGTACTGGCTGTTGTCGTCCAGCGACACGCCGAACCAGGTCCAGCCGCTGTTGGCATCGCCGGGAATGCCGTTGGCCCATTCGTGGTCGTACCACGAGGTTCCGGTCACCTTGACCGGCACGCCGTGATCCCAGACCGTACCACTGGTGGCATTGACGTTGAAGGAATAATACGGGGAGATGAAATCGCCGTAGGTTTCCACGCCATTGGTGCCGTTCAAGGTCGGTTTCTGCAATGCCTGCGTGCTGAGGTCGATGGCGTAATCCAGATCGGCAGGCGCGGCCTTGGCGTAGTAACTGCCCATCGATCCACCCATCTGAAAACCGGCAACGTCCAGATCGAACCGGTCGGTCGAGGTGGTGAACGGACCGGTGGTCACCTGCTTCTTGAAGCGAAAATCGCCGCGATCCAGATCCGAGATCGCAAAATGCGCATCGTAGACTGGTGGCATATTGGCCACGCCATCGATCTGGAACACGACCATTTCGTACGCGTACGCATGTTTTCCGCCGGACGGGTCGGTGCCGTCCAGAAAGCCGGTTATGTACCACCATTCGGCCGGCTGACGATGCGCAGCCTCATCGTGCGGAAGCGAGATACTGGTTTCGATCGGCGGAAACGTGCCGATCGCCTGCGCCATCGCGTCGGGCGCAAGCAGTGTGGCAGGAAACGCAAAGGTCGCGATCGCTAAAGCATGCACGAGTGCGTGCATCCGGATCATTTTCATGACGGAATCCCCTGAGGTCATTTGAGAAAGTAGCAACTGCGGCTGTTTTTCTTGCGTGGAACACGAGGGCTGTCGGCGTGAATGGGCAGCGGGCGTGTTCGATTCGAAATTCAGCGAGCCGGCAGATACTGTCAATACCGAAAAAATGAATAATTCCGGTCTGCAACGACCGTCTCATCGTGACAGTGCGTGAAGATTCATTCAGCGCATCGGCGCTGGCGATTTATAACCGCTGGCTTACAGGCGCATCCGGGCGATGCGCAAAACCCAGAGGAATTTTGCCTGTGCGTCCGACCGCGATCGGGGGACACGTGCCGTGCATAGAAATTGGCCGGTCACGCTTCTTGTCTAGATAATCGTCCAGCGTCTGCATGTTCCACGCTGGCGCGCACCCCGGCAGCATTCAACGCACACGCTCAGCAGCGGCGACCACATCGGCGATCGCCCCATTGCAACGCCGGACATGGGTAAAGGTCATGCCATGAGACGCGCCAGCGATGCTCTGCAGTTGCGCATCGGGCAGCCAGGCCGCCAGCGCGGTGGCGTTGTCGCGGTACTGCGCCGGGCTGCGTTCGCCGGCGACCAGCAACACCGGCATCGTCAGGATAGCGGCCTGCTCGGGCCGGTACGCCGGCAGCGCGTCGGCGATCTGCGGCACCAGGGTCTGCGCGTTGTCGCGCACCATCTGCCGGAAGCTCGCGCTGCTGCGCGCCCAGGCGCCGGGCTGGCTGACCGAGTCGACGAAGCATTCCAGGCCGGCCTCGACCTGGCCGCCCTGGAGCAGCGCGATCGCCTGCGCGCGGACCGCCTGCACCTCGGCCGGCAGGCCCTGCGGTTGCGGGCCGCCCGGATCGAACAGGGTCAGGCTGGCGATGGCGTCGGGCCGCAGCAGCGCCGCCTGCCAGGCGACGGCGGCGCCGCGGGAGTGCCCGACCAGATGCACCGGCCGCGCTTCCTCGGCGATGAAGGCGGCGAGCTGCTGCGCATGCCAGCGCCAACCGAATGCATGCCGCGCCGCCGACGGCAGCCGCGGGTAGTACTGGCCCAGGCTCAGCGCACTGAGCTGGAAGCGGTCGGCCAGGCCGCGCAGCTGCGGCGCCCAGTAGCGGTAGTCGCACAACGCCCCGTGCACCAGCAGCACCGGCGCGCCCTCGCCCACCCGCAGATAGGCCAGCGCATCGTCCGCGCCGAGCCGGCGGACGGCCGGCTTGGGCAAGGCCGCCCGCGGGCTGGTGGGACGTTGAACGGTCATGCCCACGCGCGGATCTGCGCAGCGCGCCCGATGCGCTGGCGCGCGGTGGTGCCGACGTCTGCGGCGCAGCAGATGACAGGACGGGCAGGAGCAAGAACACGCATGGGGAAGATGAGCGCAGGCATACGCATACGATAGCCGCGTCGCCGGCGGGCGCGATGCGGCGCCAGCGGGTCTGTTTGCCGAGCACGCGACCGCCGGAAAGGCGATGCGGAGGAAGCAGGGAGCAGTACTAGGTGGCGCGCCCGGAGGGATTCGAACCCCCGACCAATGGCTTCGGAAGCCACTACTCTATCCGGCTGAGCTACGGGCGCAACGGACGCGCATTCTAACGGCATTCGTCGGCCGCGTCTCCCCCGGCCGCAACTCCCTGCGACAGCACTCCCGCGGACGTTCTGACGAGGCCGTCCCGCTTGACCAGGCAACCGCGCGCGGCGCACAGGCGGCGCCGAGGCCGATCCCCCAGGCGTAGCAGACGCGCCGCTCGGACGCGCCCGCAGGCTGGGGCCGGACTGACTGCCAAAGCGCATCTGCAGACCCACACGCGACGACGCCGCCTCGCGCCCCAGGCAGTCACCGTGCGTCGCAGGCCACCGCCACGACATTGCGTGCTGCCGCCGGCACCACGCGGCTGCTACCCTTGCGCGATGGCTTACGAACGCTACGAAACGCCTGCCGCGCTGCCGCCGCGCGCGCGCCTGGGCCAGTACTGGAAACTGCTGCGCGGCGACCGGCCGATCGGCGCGCTGCTGCTGCTGTGGCCGACCTGGTGGGCGCTGTGGCTGGCCGCCGACGGGGTGCCGCCGCTGTGGACCCTGTTCGTGTTCACCGCCGGGGTGTGGCTGACCCGCTCGGCCGGCTGCGTGATCAACGACTACGCCGACCGCTGGCTGGACCCGCAGGTCGAGCGCACCCGCAGCCGGCCGCTGGCCACCGGCGCGGTCAGCGGCCGCGAGGCACTGGCGGTGTTCGCGGTGCTGATGCTGGTGGCGTTCGCGCTGGTGCTGACCATGAACGCGCTGACCATCGGCCTGAGCGTGGTCGGGCTGTTGCTGGCCGCCAGCTATCCCTACCTGAAGCGCTACACCTACCTGCCGCAGGTCTACCTGGGCATGGCCTTCGGCTGGGGCATCCCGATGGCCTTCGCCGCCGTGCGCGGCGAGGTGCCGGCACTGGGCTGGCTGCTGTACGCGACCAACATCCTGTGGGCCACCGCCTACGACACCTGGTATGCGATGGTCGATCGCGAGGACGACCTGCGCGCCGGCTCCAAGTCCACCGCGATCCTGTTCGGCGAACTGGACCTGGTCATCCAGGGCGTGCTGTACGCGCTGATGTTCGTGGCCCTGGCCTTCGTCGGGCATCGCGCGGGCCTGGGCGTGTGGTACTGGGCCGGCCTGGGCGTGGCGGCACTGCTGGTGGCGGCCGAGTTCCGCATGGCCCGGCATCGTGAACGCGCGGCGTGCTTCCGCGCCTTCATGCACAACAACTGGGTCGGCCTGGCGATCTTCGTCGGCATCGCCGTGGCGCTGGCGCTGCGCGCCGCCTAGCAGCTGTCGGGCTCACGCGCAGTGCGCATCGTGCGCTGGAACCAACTTCAAGTCCTCACAAAGGCCGCTGCTCCGGCGCTCACCGAGATGAGCCAGGGCGCACCCCGCCGCGGCTCCTTGCACCGATGCGTTCTCGCGTTTGGCGGCCGGTGCCGGCACGGTCGCGGCCGGCGCGCGGGTCAACAGCGCCAGCACCCGCTGCTGCTCCTGCATGTCCTGCAACCCACTGATCCGCAGGCTGTCCCCCGGCAGCGGCGCCATGATCGTGGCCACGGTCAGCACCTGGCCATCGGCCAGCAGGGCGACCGGCTTGCCGACGTTCTGCGCGGTGGCCTGGGTCAGCCGTTGGCCGTGCCCAGGAAAGCGCAGATCCAGCGCGGGCTGGCCATCGCCGTTGTCGGCGGACGCGACGGTCGCCGCCTCCTCGACGACCAGCAACGCTTGCGGCGCCAGGTACACCGGCTGTCCGTGGTAGTCGGCCTGGACAGCGTCGGGGGTGGGCGCATGGCTGGCCAGGCGCCATTCGATCTTCGCCTTGACCGGGATGGCGGCGGCGACATCCGGTGCCTTGCCATAACCGCACCCGGCGACAGCGAAGACACACAGCGTCATCGACAGAGCCAAAGCCTTCCAGCGCATCGCACGCTCCTTTCGTTGTTGGCCTCTTCACCAGCATAAAGCCGCGCGTGTCTGCCGACCGTTCATGCGCCAAGGCGTCGGCGCCCTGGCAGAGATCGCCACTGCGGCACGTCGGCCGATGCGCGCGACGCAGTGCGTCGCGGTCGGCGCTCACGACAGACAATGCGCCGTGCCGCACGTCCTTTGCTGCAGAGCCCCCTGTGCCAGCGCGTGCGACAGACGCACCACGCTCACGGCACCCGCGCCACCACCCAGGCATCGACCCGTTCCACACCGGCGCGGCGAAGCGCCTTTGCCGCGGCGTGCAGGGTCGCGCCGGTGGTCATCACGTCGTCGATCAGGGCCACATGCGCCGGCAACGCAGCCGAGGCCGGCACCGCGAACGCGCCACGCAGATTGCGCCGACGCGCACGGGCGTCCAGTTCGGACTGCGCCGCGGTTGCCCGCATCCGCTGCAGGTCCAGGCACAGCGGCAGCGCCAGCGCGCGCGCCAGTGGCCGCGCCAGCTCCAGCGCCTGGTCGTAACCGCGCTGGCGCAGCCGGGCCGGATGCAACGGCACCGGCAGCAGCGCCTGCGGCCGCGGCAAGGCCACGCAGCGTGCCTGCAGCAGTGCGGCGAGCACGCGCCCGGCCGCCAGATCCTGGTGGAACTTGAAGCGGCGCAACAGGCCATCGACCGGCGGGGCGTACACGCAGGCGCTGGCGACGCGCTCCAGCGGCGGCGGCTGACGCTGGCACGCGCCGCAGACCTGCTCGGCATCCAGCGCCGGCAGCGGCAGTGCACAGCGGCAACAGGCCGCCGCATTCCATGGCACGCCATCGCGACAGGCCGCGCACAGGTCCAGGCCGGGCACGCCTGGCTCGGCGCAGACCAGGCAGCGTTCCGGCAGCAGGCGGCGCTGCAGCCAGCGCCAGCCGCCGTCAACCAAACCACCGCCCATAAAGTTGACAGGACTTTGCATGCTCACCAGACTGCCCGCTTTCCCAGCCGCTGACCGTCAGGAAACCCCCATGTCCGCTGTCGTCCGACACGACTGGCAACGCCAGGAATTGCTTGCCCTGTTCGATCTGCCGTTCCCGGAGCTGCTGCACCGCGCCGCCGCCGTGCACCGCGAACACTTCGATCCGGCGCAGGTGCAGGTGTCCACGCTGCTGTCGGTGAAGACCGGCGGTTGCCCGGAGGACTGCGCCTATTGCCCGCAGGCGCAGCGCTACGCCACCGGCGTGGAAGCGCAGAAGCTGATGAGCACCGAGGCGGTGCTGGACAAGGCGCGCCAGGCCAAGGCCGCCGGTGCGTCGCGGTTCTGCATGGGCGCGGCCTGGCGTTCGCCCAAGGACCGCGACATCCCGAAGGTGGCGGAGATGATCCGCGAGGTGAAGGCGCTGGGCCTGGAGACGTGCGCCACCCTGGGCATGCTCGACGGCACCCAGGCGCAGGCGCTGAAGGCGGCCGGGCTGGACTACTACAACCACAATCTGGACACCGCGCCGGATTTCTACGACTCGATCATCCACACCCGCCAGTACCAGGACCGCCTGGACACCCTGACCCACGTGCGCGACGCCGGCCTGAAGACCTGCTGCGGCGGCATCGTCGGCATGGGCGAGTCGCGCGACCAGCGCGCCGGCCTGCTGCAGGCGCTGGCCAACCTGCCGGTGCATCCGGATTCGGTGCCGATCAACCGGCTGGTGCAGGTCGCCGGCACGCCGCTGCACGGCACGGTCGAGCTGGACCCCTTCGAGTTCGTGCGCACGATCGCCGTCGCCCGCATCGCGATGCCGCGGGCGATGGTGCGGCTGTCGGCCGGGCGCGAGAGCATGAGCGACGAACTGCAGGCGCTGTGCTTCTGCGCCGGCGCCAACTCGATCTTCTACGGCGAGAAACTGCTGACCACCGGCAACCCGGACACCGAACGCGACCAGGCGCTGTTCGCACGGCTGGGGCTGCGGCCAATGCAGGTGATGGTCGATGCCGATGCCCACGACCATCCCGGCACCGTGCACGCCGACATCACCACCCCGCCGGCGATCGCCGCCGCCCTGGTCTGACGCCGCGCGTCCGTCCGCCGATCCGGCCGTCCATCGCCGGCGACGCCCGGCCCGGCCGGGGACGCGCTACGCTAGCCCGCCAGATGCCCGTCCCGCGCCCATGGCCCGTCCCGACCTGCACGACCGCATCCAGTCCGCGCGCGCCTTGCGCGAAGCGCAGGGGCGCCTGCGCATGCGCCGCAGCGTCGGCCGCCGCGACGGCGTGCGCCTGGAAGTCGACGGCCGCTGGCTGACCGGCTTCTGCAGCAACGACTACCTGGGCCTGGCGCAGCAGTTCGAAGTGGTCGCGGCCCTGCAGGACGCGGCCGCGCGCGAAGGCGCCGGCGCCACCGCCTCGCACCTGGTGTGCGGCCACCACGCGCTGCACGAGGCGCTGGAACGCGAGATCGCCGACTGGCTCGGCTATCCGCAGGCGCTGCTGTTCGGCAGCGGCTTCATCGCCAACCTGGCGGTGCAGCAGGCGCTGTTGAGCGAGGAAGAGGACGTGTGCGTGCAGGACCGGCTCAACCACGCCAGCCTGCTCGACGCCAGCCGCCTGGCCGGCTGCCGCCTGCGCCGCTATCCGCACCTGGATGCCGAAGGCGCGATGCGCCAGCTCAAACACGCTGCCGACGGCGCGGCGATGCTCGCCACCGATGGCGTGTTCAGCATGGACGGCGACGTCGCCCCGCTGCGCTCGCTGGCGCTGGTGGCACGCACGCAACAGGCACTGCTGTACTTGGACGACGCGCACGGCGTCGGCGTGGTCGGTCCGCATGGGCGCGGCAGCGTCGCCGAGGCCGGCCTCGGAGTCGACGACGTCCCGCTGCAACTGGTGACCCTGGGCAAGGCGCTGGGCGGCTACGGCGCCGCGGTGGTCGGCGATGCCACCCTGATCCGGCACCTGGCCGAAACCGCGCGGCCGTATCTGTACACCACCGCGCTGCCGCCGGCGCAGGCCGCCGCGTCGCTGGCCGCGGTCAAGCTGGCGCGGCGCGACCAGTGGCGGCGCGAACGCCTGGTCGAACTGATCGCCCTGTTCCGTGGCGGCGCACGTCGCCATGGCCTCGACCTGATGGCCTCGGACACGCCGATCCAGCCGCTGCTGTGCGGCGAGGAGCGCACCGCGCTGGCGTGGTCGGCGGCGCTGGAACAGGCCGGCTATCTGGTCTCGGCGATCCGCCCGCCGACCGTGCCGGAAGGCAAGTCGCGGCTGCGCGTGACCCTGTCGGCGCTGCACACGCCGGCGCAGGTGCAGGCGCTGCTGGATGCGCTGGCGCTGGCCCGCGACCGCGTGGCCGCACATCCGCCCGGTCTGCCGGCGTGAGCGACGGTGCGCTGGCCGCGCGGCGCAAGGTCTGGGAGGCGCTGTCGGCGCTGTACCTGGACACTGCGGTCGACGCGCACCATCCGCACATCGCCGGCGTGCTCGCCGCCTCGCCGTTCGCCACCGACACGCTGTGGCAGATGCTGCGCGACGACGTGCATCCACGGCTGGCGCCCAACCTGCTGAGGCCGGCCGGCGCCTGGCAAGGCATCGACGGCGACTGGCTGAGTACGGCGATCCAGCAGCGCCGCGGCGCGCATCGCTGGTCGGCCTGGTGCACCCGCGGCTATCCGCGCCGGCACTGGCGCCTGCTGCTGCCGCAGGTGCTGGCGCGGCGCGCGGCGCACTGACGCGGCGGCCGACGCCGCTCTCCTGTTCCTTCGCGACGACCGACACCGATGCATATCGACACCCTGGGGCAGGGCCCCGATCTGGTCCTGCTGCACGGCTGGGCACTGAATGGCGGCATCTTCGCGCCGCTGGTGGAGCGCCTGTCGGCGCAGTACCGCCTGCACCTGGTGGACCTGCCCGGGCACGGCCACAGCCGCGGCGACGACACGCCGCTGGCACTGCCGCACGTGGTCAGCGCGATCGCCGCGGCCACGCCGCCGGCGGTGTGGCTGGGCTGGTCGCTGGGTGGGCTGTTCGCGCTGCATGCCGCCGCCACGCAACCGCAGGTACGCGGGCTGGCGATGCTCGCGGCGACGCCGCGCTTCGTGCGCGGCAGCGACTGGCCGCACGCGGTGGAGCCACAGGTGTTCGAACAGTTCGGCCGCGACCTCGCCGAGGACTACCGCGGCACCCTCGAACGCTTCCTGGCGCTGGACACGCTCGGCTCGGCGCACGCGCGCGCCGAACTGCGCACCCTGCGCGAAGCGCTCGACGCCCGCGGCGCACCCGACCCGCATGTGCTGCAAGACGGCCTGACCCTGCTGGAACGCACCGACCTGCGCCGCGCCCTGCCCGGCCTGCGCGTACCCAGCCTGTGGATTGGTGGCCAGCGCGACCGCCTGGTCCCGCCCGCGGGCATGGAGGCTGCCGCGGCACTGGCGCCGAACGCGCACGCGCTGATCGTCGCCGGCGGCGGCCACGCCCCGTTCCTCGGCCATGCCGATACCGTGACCGACGCGCTGCGCGGATTCCTGGCGACGCTGGACTAGCGGCGTCGCGCCGCGCGTTCCACGATGCTGTCGTAGGAGCGGCTTCAGCCGCGACGCGCCCGTTGCGTCGGGTCGCGGCTGAAGCCGCTCGCGGCGAGCCCGCCGGGTGCACTGTGGGAGGGACTTCAGTCCCGACGCATTGCGCCGTCGGAAAGCGCACACCGTCTCGTGCGTCGCGCGCTACATGACAGTTGACTCCCACAACGCATCACGCGACCCGCACCGACGTCAGAAAGACGCAAGCGGCTCCGCCGTGGGACTCAACTGTCGTACCGCCGCGACAAGCGAAGCAGAAAGCCGACTGACAGCCTCCGTCGTCGGGACTGAAGTCCCTCCCACAAGGATGCCGGCCACCCCTGTGGGAGCGACTTCAGTCGCGACGCATGAACGCTGCGCAGCGAGGCCGCTCCTGCACCTGCCTTGCGTGCTCGGTGTCCTCAACGTCGCGATGTGACGCTGGCCGCCACAGCGGCGATGTCCGATCATCGCCACTCCTTCGAACCGGAGTGCAAGCATGGACCTGGGAATCGCCGGCAAGTGGGCACTGGTGTGCGCCGCGAGCAAGGGACTGGGACTGGGCTGCGCGCAGGCGCTGGCGCGCGAGGGCGTGCATGTGGCGATCGTGGCGCGCGGCCAGGCCGGGCTGGATGCGGCCGCGGCGCAACTGCGCGCGCTGCACGGCGGTGGCGAGGTGGTCGCCGTAGCCGCGGACATCGCCACCGAGGCCGGACGCGCCGCCGCACTGGCCGCCTGCCCGCAGGTCGACATCCTGATCAACAACGCCGGCGGGCCACCGCCCGGCGATTTCCGCGACTGGGAACGCGAGGACTGGCTGCGCGCGCTCGACGCCAACATGCTGGCGCCGATCGCGCTGATCCGCGCCACGGTCGATGCGATGCAGGCGCGCGGCTTCGGCCGCATCGTCAACATCACCTCCGCCGCGGTGAAGGCGCCGATCGACAGCCTGGGCCTGTCCAACGGCGCGCGTGCCGGCCTCACCGGCTTCGTCGCCGGGCTGGCGCGGCGTACGGTGGCGCACAACGTGACCATCAACAACCTGCTGCCGGGGCAGTTCGATACCGACCGCCTGCGCGGCAACATCGCCCATGCCGCGCAGCGCGAGGGTGTCGACCCCGCCGACCTGGCCGAACGCAAGCGCCGGCAGATTCCGGCCGGGCGCTTCGGCACCGCCGAGGAGTTCGGCGCGGCCTGCGCCTTCCTGTGCAGCGCGCAGGCGGGTTACCTGAGCGGGCAGAACCTGTTGCTGGATGGCGGGAGCTATCCGGGGACATTCTGAAACGCCGGGATTGGGGATTGGGGAGTCGGGATTCGTCAGCCGAGATTGGCGGCGCGTGCGCAGAACGCGGTGATGCAGGCGCCACCGCTGGCCGCAGCGCGACGCGGGCGGCGATAATGCGCGGATGGATCCTTCCGCGTTCGACTCCCAGCACATCCGCCGCGCCTTCGCGCGTGCGGCCGCCAGTTACGACGCCGCCGCGGCGCTGCAACGCGAGGTGCAGGGGCGCTTGCTGGAATCGCTGGACTACCTCGGCGACCGCGTGCCGCAGGTGGTGCTGGACGTGGGCAGCGGTCCGGCGCATGCCGCCGCGGCGATGAAGAAGCGCTGGCCGCGCGCACAGGTGATCGCGCTCGACCAGGCCCTGCCGATGCTGCAGCAGGCCAAGCGCCAGGCCGGCTGGTGGAAGCCGTTCGGCCGCGTTTGCGCCGACGCGCGCGCGCTGCCGCTGGCCGAGCACAGCGTCGATGTGATCTTCAGCAATCTGTGCCTGCAGTGGGTCGAGGACCTGCCGGCGGTGTTCGCCGGGTTCCGCCGCGTGCTGCGCCCCGGCGGCCTGTTGCTGTGCTCCAGCTTCGGCCCAGAGACGCTGATCGAACTGCGCGAGGCCTTCGCCCAGGCCGACCAGACCACGCCGCACGTGAGCCGCTTCGCGCCGATCGCGCAGTTCGGCGATGCGCTGATGCTGTCCGGCTTCCGCGATCCGGTGCTGGACCGCGACGTGTTCAACCTGACCTATCCGGACCTCGCCGCGCTGATGCGCGAACTGCGCGCGATCGGGGCCACCAACGCGCTGCAGGCGCGCCGCCATACCCTCACCGGCCGCGGCCGGTTCGCCGCCGCCACCGCCGCCTACGAGCCGCTGCGCGGTGCCGACGGCACCCTGCCCAGCACCTGGGAAGTGATCTACGCGCACGCCTGGGCGCCACCGCCGGGCGCGCCGATCCGCGAAGGCGGCGGCGAGATCGCTGCGGTGCCGCTGTCAGCGATCCCGATCCGCCGCCGCGGCGACTGAGCCGGGCCGCACCCGGAACAGCACCCGGCCCCGGTAGGGCGGACCCAGCGCCTGCACCTGCGCCCCCTGCGCGGCGATGCGCGCGACCACCTGCGGCCAGACCTCCTGCTTGCACACCCACACGCGGCCGGCGCACGGTTGCCGCAAGACCGTGGACAGGTCGGCGTCGTACTCGGGACCGAAGCGCGGCGCGTCGGGCAGCGGATCCAGGCGGATCTTGCGCACTTGCGCGCCCAGTTCCAGGCGCAGGCCGTAGCGCGCCATGTCCTCGACGAACACCACCTCGCGCACCGGCGTGCCGGCGCGCTGTGCGATCGCCTGCGCCCAGGCGCCGGCGTCCTTGTGCGTGGGCAGCAGCGCCAGCGCCAGCGCGAGCGCCAGCAGCAGCCCGCACCAGCCCAGCAGCCACGGCCAGCGCCACGGCGCGCGCCCCTCCTGCGCGCGCTGCCACGCCGCCAGCAACGCCAGCGGCACGAACAGCGGCAGCACGTACAGCGGCAGCCGCGAGCGCGACAGGCATAGCACCAGCAGTGGCAGCAGCAGCCACAGGGTCAGC
Source organism: Xanthomonas sp. PPL134 (assembly GCF_040595915.1). Lineage (NCBI taxonomy): Bacteria > Pseudomonadati > Pseudomonadota > Gammaproteobacteria > Lysobacterales > Lysobacteraceae > Xanthomonas > Xanthomonas sp. PPL134. The sequence goes on along the minus strand of NZ_JAMDLL010000006.1, from coordinate 167,175 downwards.
AGCAGCGGCGCGGCCTGCTGCAGACGCAGCGCCGGGGTTCGCCACCATTGCCGCAGCTGCCGCGGCAGCTGCCAGACCCAGCGCGCCAGCGCCGGCGTCCACGGCAGCGTGCCCAGGACCAGGATCGGCGCATACGCCACCGCCCAGCCATACCACTGCGCGTTGCGCCCGAACGCATCGCTGGCCACGCGCTTGACCACCTCGTCGCCGACGAAGTACTGCAGCAAGCCGGGATGGCCATGGATCACCGCCAGGTACCAGGGCAGCGCCAGCACCGTGAACAGCGCGATGCCGGAAAGTTGCAGCGCGCGCCGCGGCGGCCCCGGCGTCACCGCGTTGAACAGCAGCAGCGCCGGCAACGGCAGCAGGCCCGGCGGCCCCTTGGTCATGAACGCCAGGGCGAAGCCGGCCCACATCGCCGCGATCCAGCGCTTGCCCTGCCCGGGCGGGTGCGCACGTGCTTCGACGAAGGCCCACACCGCCAGGGTCTCGCAGGCGGCGAGCAGGAAGTCGGTGGAAATCCATTGCGCCGCGCCGAATGGCGCCAGCATGGTGGCGTACAGCAGTGCCGCCTGCGCCGGCAGCGTGGGCCGCTCGGGAAACAGCCGCGCGGCCAGGCGCCAGACCAGCAGCACGCACAGCAGGTAGGCCAGCGCCGACGGCAAGCGCGCCGCCCACGGCGACGGCCCGAAGGCGGCGACGCTGGCGGCGATCGCCCAGTAGGTCAGCGGCGGCTTGGTCCAGTGCGCCACGTCCTCGCTGCGCCGGGGCGTGAGCCAGTCGCCGCTGTGCAGCATGTTCAGCGCGACATTGGTGTAACGGCCTTCGTCGGCGTCCCAGATCCCGCGGGCGCCCAGCAGGGCCAGCGCGAGCGTGCAGGCCAGCAGCGCCACCGCGACGGCCGGGGAACGAAGCAGCGCGCGCATCGGCGGTCCTCTCGGTCGGCGCGGCGACCATAGCCGTGGCGCCTGCGGCCGCGGATGACGGCCGGCGGACAGTTTTGCGACAGCGCGAACGCGCCGGCCTCAGGCCGGCGTGCGGCTCAGGCGGAGACCTGCGCGATCCAGTCTTCGAGGTTGTAGTAGTTGCTGACGCGGGCGATCTTGCCGTCGCGGATATCGAAGAACGCTCCGCCCGGCAGCACGTAGCGCTGGCCGCGCGCCTCCGGCAGGCCGGTGTCGGTGTGGTGGTATTCGCCATGCACCACGTACTCGGCGGCGGCGCGGCGGCCGTCCTGCGCGGCCAGCACCACGATGTCGTGCAACTGCTCGCGGTAGCTGGCGTTCATGCGCTGCAAAAACGCGGCGAACACGTCCTTGCCGGTCTCGCGCGGGCCCTGGTTGAGATCGTGGGCGACGTCGTCGCTGAGCATGCCCAGCATGCCGTCCCAGTCGCCGCGGTTGAACGCGGCGTAATAGGCCTGGACCAGGGCGATGGACTGGTCCTGCACAGGAACTCCGTGGTTGCTCATGGCTGCCGCCCTCCGGCCGTGGAAAGGCCCATCATACGGTCTCGCCGCCGTGCTCGACGCCCCGCTCCAGCAGGTCGCGATGGAAGAAGTACAGTTCCTGCAGCAGGAAGCGCCAGCGGGTCTGGAAGCTGCGGAAGCGGCTGCTCGGCGTCGACGAGGCCAGCGCGTCGATCTGCAGTTCCTGGCACAGCCGCAGCGCCCGCGCCATATGCAGCGGATCGCTGACCACGATGGCCCGGTGCAGGCCGTGTTCGCGCATCAGCCGGCGCGCCTCGATCAGGTTCTGCCGGGTGGTGCGCGACACCGTCTCGATCAGGATCGCATCGGCCGGCACGTCGTGGCGCAGCGCGTAGCGCCTTGCCACCTGCGACTCGGCGAAGCGCGCGCCGTTGCCGAAGCCACCGGTGAAGATCAGGGTCGGCGCGTAGCCGCGCTGGTACAGGTCCAGGCCGTGGCGGATGCGCTCCTCGAACACCGGCGAGGGCTTGGCGTCGTAGGCCGCCGCGCCGAGCACGATGATCGCGTCGGCCGGCGCCGCCTGGTCGCGGTCGCCGACCCAGACGATGTAGATCGCCACGCCGAGCAGCCACAGCCCCACCAGCGCCGCCAGGCGCAGCAGCCAGCGCAGCCAGCGGAACCCGCCCCGCGCACTCATGCCGCGCCCCACGGCAGGGCGTCCAGGTCGACGTTGCCGCCGGACAGGATCACCCCGACCCGGCGCCCGGCGAAGCGCGCCGGCTGCGCCAGCACCGCCGCCAGGGCGATCGCCGAGGACGGCTCCACCACCTGCTTGAGCACCTGCCACAGCAGCCGCATCGCCGCCACGGTCGCCGCGTCGTCCACCACCAGCACCTCGGCATGGCCGTGCAGCAGGGCGAAGTTGGGTTCGCCGAGGCTGCCGCGCAGGCCGTCGCAGATCGTGTCCGGGACCATGTCCACGCGGCGCTCGCCGGCGGCCAGCGAGCGCGCGGTATCGGCGGCACCGGCCGGCTCGGCCAGCAGCAGCTGCGCCTGCGGCGCCAGCGCCGACAGGGCCAGGCGGCTGCCCGCGGCCAGGCCACCGCCGCCGACCGGCACCACCAGCAGGTCCAGCCCGCCGCTGGCGTCCAGCAGCTCCAGCGCGGCGGTGCCCTGCCCGGCGATCACCGCCGGATCGGCGTAGGGATGCACCAGGGTCGCGCCGGTGTCGCGCTGCACCTGGGCGCACAGCGCCTCGCGGGCGGCGATGCTCGGCGCGCAGCGCCACAGGGTGGCGCCGTGGCGGGCGATGTTGGCGAGCTTGGCGGCGACCGCGCCTTCCGGCACCACCACATGGCAGCCGATGCCACGGGTACGCGCGGCCAAGGCCAGCGCCGCGCCGTGGTTGCCCGAGGAGTGGGTGACCACCCCGCAGGCCGCCTGTGCCGGATCCAGCGCCCACACCGCATTGCAGGCGCCGCGGAACTTGAACGCGCCGCCGCGCTGCAGGTGTTCGGCCTTGAAGTACAGCTGCGCGCCGCTGGCGGAATCCAGCGCCTGCGAACGCAGCACCGGGGTCGGCCGCGCGTGCGCGGCAATGCGTGCGGCGGCCGCCAGGACGTCGCCGAACTCGGGCAGAAAACGTGAGACCATGCGGGAAAGGGTAGCGTATCGTCGCCAACGTGCAGCGCCCGCCAGCCGCGCCGGCTCGCCGCCGTTGCGCGCGACTTAAGCGTTCAAGTGCGGCGCGGGAAGTTAAGGGGGGATTCAATGCAACGGACCGAACCTGTCAGCCAGCCTGCTGGAGGGCAAACGCCATGAAACTGCGCCTGATCTGCGCCGCTGGACTGCTGGCCGCACTGGGCGGCTGCGCCACCTACGATTACGCCGGAGGCGGCGACGGTGGCTACTACCGTGGCGCGCCCTCGGTCGAGTACCGCTACCCCGCCGGCTATTCCGAGTACTACTCGCCTTACGGCGCGGTGCCCTACTACGGTTACGGCCCCGCCTACTACGGCTACTACGGCTACGGCGTGCCGTATTACTACTATCGCGGCTACGACGGCCCGCGCCACCGCCCGCCGCCGCGTCCGCGGCCGGACGACGGCGGTTCGCGCCCGCCGCCGCCCAGCGTGGGCGGTCGGGTGCCCTCGCCCTGGCGCGACATGGACCGCCTGCGGCGTCCGGACGCGCTCAATTCGTCGCCGCGGCCGCAGTCGATGCAGCCGGCCCGGCCGGCGATGCAGCGTCCCGAGGGGATGCAGCGCCCGCCTGCCCCACGCCCCGGCAATATGGGGCGCAGCAATGGGACACGTCGCACACTCGAGCCCTGAGAAAGGGCTTGCGTTCGCCAGCCCCAACACGCACTCTACGTCCTACGGGGTGACCGACTGCGTCGCTTTATGACCCGAAGGGGTGACCCCACCGTCTATGTCGATGTCCGACAGGGAAATCTGGATCCCCCCTGTTCCGGCCCTGTCGGGCGTCGGCGCCTCACAACGAAAAGCCCCGGTCCGCCGGGGCTTTTCGCGTTGGGGCCTTGCCGTTGCTGGCCCGGCGCCGGCGCCGGGCGAAAACGGGCATAAAAAAGGGCCGGTAGTCCCCCGACTACCGGCCCCCAGCTCCCCCAACGTGCGCGTGACTGGCCCCTGTTCCAATTCCAGTCATACGCCCCTGACGCATTGCCACGTTGGGTGCAGTGGGAATATCTGCAGATTGCGTGCCAACTTGAGGCCCAGATCTGCAATTTGTGATGCAACCGCTAAAATTCCTGTTCCCGCCGAGGGCGCTCCCGCCTGCGGCCCCCTTCCGCCGGCTCACGGGCCGGCCGCGAGACCCCGATGAGCGACTCCTTCTACCGCTATGACGTGATCGTGATCGGCGGCGGCCATGCCGGCACCGAGGCGGCGCTGGCGTCCGCGCGTGCCGGCGCGCGCACCCTGCTGCTGACCCACAACGTGGAGACGGTGGGGGCGATGAGCTGCAACCCGGCCATCGGCGGCATCGGCAAGGGCCACCTGGTCAAGGAGATCGACGCGCTGGGCGGGGCGATGGCGCAGGCCGCGGACCTGGCCGGCATCCAGTGGCGCACCCTCAACGCCTCCAAGGGCCCGGCGGTGCGCGCGACCCGCTGCCAGGCCGACCGCAGCCTGTACCGCAGCGCGATCCGGCGCCTGGTCGAGGCACAGCCGAACCTGACCCTGTTCCAGGCCGCGGTGGACGACCTGGTCATGGACGGCGAGTGCGTGCGCGGCGTGCTGACCCAGACCGGGCTGCGCTTCGAGGCCGCGGCGGTGGTGCTGACCGCCGGCACCTTCCTGGCCGGCAAGATCCACATCGGCCAGACCCAGTACGCCGGCGGCCGCGCCGGCGATCCACCGGCCACCGCGCTGGCGCAGGCGCTGCGCGACGGCCGCTTCGGCGTGGACCGGCTCAAGACCGGCACCCCGCCACGCATCGACGGGCGCAGCCTGGACTACGCGGCGATGGAGGAACAGCCCGGCGACGATCCGCTGCCGGTGATGTCGTTCCTGGGCGAGGTCGCCCAGCATCCGCGCCAGGTCTCGTGCTGGATCACCCACACCACCGAGCGCACCCACGCCATCATCCGCGGCGCGCTGGACCGCTCGCCGCTGTACACCGGCCAGATCGAAGGCATCGGCCCGCGCTACTGCCCCTCGATCGAGGACAAGGTAGTGCGCTTCGCCGAGAAGGCCAGCCACCAGATCTTCGTCGAGCCGGAAGGCCTGGACGTGGTCGAGATCTACCCCAACGGCATCTCCACCTCGCTGCCGTTCGACGTGCAGCTGGAGCTGGTGCGCTCGATCCGCGGCTTCGAGCGCGCCCACATCACCCGCCCCGGCTACGCCATCGAATACGATTTCTTCGACCCGCGCGGGCTCAAGGCCTCGCTGGAGACCAAGGCCATGCCCGGGCTGTTCTTCGCCGGGCAGATCAACGGCACCACCGGCTACGAGGAAGCGGCCGCGCAGGGCCTGATCGCCGGCCTCAACGCCGCGCGCCAGGTACGCGGGCTGGAGCCGTGGTCGCCGCGCCGCGACCAGGCCTACATCGGCGTGCTGATCGACGACCTGATCACCCACGGCACCAGCGAGCCGTACCGCATGTTCACCAGCCGCGCCGAGTACCGGCTGCAGTTGCGCGAGGACAACGCCGACGCGCGCCTGACCGGTATCGGCCACGACCTGGGCATCGTCGACGAAATGCGCTGGGCGCGGTTCCAGGCCAAGCAGGAGGCGGTGGCGCGCGAGAACGAGCGCCTGCGCGCGCTGTGGGCCACCCCGGGCAATGCGCTGGGCCGCGAGGTCGCGGCCACGCTGGGCGTGGCGGTGAGCCGCGAGACCACCGTACTGGACCTGATCAAGCGCCCGGAGCTGGACTACGCCGCACTGATGCGGGTGCCGTCGCTGGGTCCCGGCGTGGCCGACGCGCAGGTGGCCGAGCAGGTGGAGATCGGCATCAAGTACGCCGGCTACCTGGACCGCCAGCGCGAGGAGATCGCACGCCAGCAGCGTCACGAGGACACCCCGATCCCGGCCGCGTTCGACTACGCGCAGGTGCGCGGGCTGTCGGCCGAAGTGCAGCAGAAGCTCGAGCGCGTGCGCCCGCAGACCGTGGGCCAGGCGCAGCGCATCCCCGGCATGACCCCGGCGGCGATCTCGCTGCTGCTGGTGCACCTGGAACGGGCGCGGCGCAGCCGGGTGGCGTGATCGGTCGCGGACGCGCATCGCGCGCATCACCACCGTAGGAGCGGCTTCAGCCGCGACCGGAAGGTGCATCGGCAATACCCGGTCGCGGCTGAAGCCGCTCCTACGGACGCAACGGACGCATTGTCCCTGGCGAAGCAGCGACCGGCGGAGCTTGCCGGGACGTGGTGCGCGCTGCGGTGGGCTCAGTCCTGCGCGGCCACCGGCAGCAGACGCTGGCGCAGCAGCAGCGCGGCCAGGTCCAGGGTTTCGCCGGCCACGCGCATCACGCTGCCCATGTTGATGAAGCCGTGGATCATGCCGGGGTGGACACGCACCAGGGTTTCCACGCCGGCCTCGCGCAGTCGCTGCGCGTAGTGCAGGCCTTCGTCGTGCAGCGCGTCGCGGTCGGCGAGCACCACCAGCGCCGGGGCGACGCCGGCCACGTCCGGCGCCACCACCGGCGAGATGCGCCAGTCCGACCCAAGCGACGGGTCGGGCAGGTACTGACGGTCGAAATAGCGCATCGCCGCTTCGGTCAGCGGCGGGATGCCGGCGTTGTGCACGCGCGAGGGGAAAGGATTGTCCGCATGCAGGTTGGTCAGCGGATAGATCAGGATCTGGCAGCGCAGGGCGATGCCGGCATCGCGCGCGGCCAGCGCGGCGCTGGCCGCCAGGGCGCCGCCCATGCTGTCGCCGGCGATGGCCAGGCGCTGCGGATCGGCGCCGACCTCGCCCGGATGCGCGGCCACCCAATGCACAACCGCGATCACATCCTCGATGCCGGCCGGCGCCGGATGCTCGGGCGCCAGCCGGTAGTCCACCGCCAGCACCTGGCAGCCGGCGCGCGCGGCCAGTTGCCGGCACACATCGTCGTGCGAGTCGAGGTCGCCGACCACGCCGCCGCCGCCGTGCGCGTAGAGGCAGGTCGGCGCCGGGCCGGCGTCGAGGCCGTGCGGGCGATACAGGCGCAGCGGAATCGGCGCGGCCGGACCGGGCGCCTGCAGGTCGCGGACCTCGGCCATCTCCGCACGCGGGAACCCGAACTGCGCGGCGACGCCGCGCATCATCGCCCGCGCCTCGGGCAAGGGCAGTTCCTCCATCGGCGGCTGCCCGGACTGCTGCGCCAGGGCAAAGAAACGGACGACCTCTGGATCGAAATACATGGGTGGCCCTCCCGGGGCGGCTGCGCAAGCGGCGTCGACCAGATTGTTATTTCTCATAACCGTTTCCGCAAATAATCGAACTGGAACGCGCATCACGGCGCCTGGCGGGCCAGCGGCAGACGGCCGCCTGCAGCGGCGCGGCGGCGGGCGCAATGCAGGGCGTGACAAGGCTTCGCGCGGTTTGCGGCGCACGCGGGCCGGGGTCGCGCATGTGACTGCGCCGCATTGCAGCGCAACATGCGCGTGCGCGAACACAGGGTTCGCGCCGCAGCCTGCCGTACATCCGAGGACATCGCGTCGGGGCTGGCGCGCACGCCGCTGGCGTTGCGGGGCGCCGCGCTCTGCTGGCGTCGGCTCCACCGGCGCGGTGTCGTCGACGTCTTGCCAGCCTGATCCGATGGGTCGGGGCCGCACGCCTGTGGCCGCGTGCGCTGCTGGAGTCGGCGCACTCGATCGGGTGCCGATCGGGCGACGCGGCAGCGATGCGCGGACTGGCCGAGGCCATGGGGCGTTGCGGGCGGCGGTGGCCGTGCTGCATGCGCTCATCCGAACGCAGTCGAGCCTCCATGTCGCCGCGTCCCGCCCACAGGCACGCCCACCCGCAGGGCGGCGTGCTCGGAGCGGGAGGACCGCGCTAGTCGTCCTGCGCGGCGGCCTCGCGGCCCTGCTGGCGGATGATGGCTTCCTGCCGCGCGTCCTCGATCGAGGCGCGCACCGCGCGCACGTCGGCACGGCGGGTATCGAAGGCGAAGCGGCCGGTGAGCGCGCTGTCCGGGCGCAGCGTGCCCTTCTCGTACAGCGCCCACATCTCCTCGCCGTAATGGGTGGCGTTGAGCTCGGGGGCGAAGCGGCCCAGGCAATCGCGCAGGTTATGCACGTCGCGCAGCAGCATGGTGCGGGCGGCGTTGTTACCGGCGGCGCTGACCACCTGCGGGAAATCGATCACCACCGGGCCGTCGGCACCGACCAGCACGTTGTATTCGGACAGGTCGCCGTGGACCAGGCCCAGGCACAGCATCTTGACCACGTCCCCGACCAGCTGGGCGTGGAAAGCCTGCGCCTGCGCCGGTTCCAGTTCCACTTCGCTCAGCCGCGGCGCGCTCTGCCCGTCGGCATCGGTGACCAGGTCCATCAGCAGCACGCCGTGGAAATAGCCGCGCGGCTGCGGCACGTGCACGCCGGCATCCACCAGCTGGTACAGGGTGTTGGCCTCGGTGTCCTTCCACGCGGCCTCCTGCTCGCGGCGGCCGAACTTGCTGGCCTTGCCGATCGCCCGCGCCTGGCGGCTGCCGCGCACCTTGCGCCCTTCCTGGTACTGCACGCGCGCCTGGAAGCTGCGCTGCGCCATGTCCTTGTAGACCTTGGCGCAGAGCACGTCGTCGCCGGCCTGGACCACGTAGACCGCGGCCTCCTTGCCGCTCTTGAGCGGGCGCAGCACGCCGTCGATGACGCCATCGTCGATCAACGGCTGCAGGCTCGGAGGAATCTTCATCGGGTGCGGCATACCTGGAGTGGGTCGCCGCGATTATGGCCCAAGCCTGGCGTCTTGCCGGGCGCGTCGGTGCGGCGTCGCCGATGGCGCCAACGCGCCGAAGCTGCGTCCGGCGCGGCCTGCGGCCTGTGCGACGCACGAGATGCGGGGCGCAGGCGTCCGGCATTTGTCTACAACGTCCGCCGAGGCGTGCCGCTGCGTTCAGCGATCGAGACGGTGGCGCAAGGCTGTCGTGTTGTGTGCCGCGAGGGCGCGCGCGTTGCTTGGGTCGATGGTTGCAGAGGCGTTCGACGGCTATCGCGTCGGGACTGAAGTCCCTCCCACAACAAGCGCCTCCCGCGCTAACTGTGCGGCACGTGCCGTTGCGTGCGACCGGGTTCGGCCAGGGAAACAGCGCGCGGCTGGCCGCGTGAGGCGCGATGGGGATGTCGCACAGGACGTCAGTTGGACGGCGTCCAACTGCCATGCGTCGGGACTGAAGTCCCTCCCAAAGGGGGGCGTCGCGCGTGGCGACGCTTCTGCATGCTCAGGCCTGCCTCGAGCTCCGCTTTACTCTCTGCCCCACTCTCCGCCTCAGTTGCCTAGGGCCTGCCGCACTCCGGCTCAGGGCGCGGCAGTGGCCTGGGCGTCGGCGCCCCCACCGAGCACCTGGTACAGGGTCACGCGGTTGCTGGCGTCCTGCAGGCGCAACGCGATCAGCGCCTGCTGCGCGGCGTACAGCGAGCGCTGCGCATCCAGCACCGCCAGGTGGCCGTCCAGGCCGGCGCGGTAGCGCGCGTCGGCCAGGGTGTAGCTGCGCTGGCTGGCGTCGACCAGGGCCTGCTGCGCGCTCAGCTGCGCCTGCAGGTGGTCGCGCGCGGCCAGGGCGTCGGCCACTTCGGCGAAGGCCGACTGGATCGCCTTCTCGTACTGCGCCACGGCGATGTCCTTGCCCAGCTTGGACGCGTCCAGCGAGGCCTTCAGCGCGCCGGCGTGGAAGATCGGCGCGGTGATGCTGGGCACGAACGACCAGGTGCGGCTGCCGGCGGAGAACAGCGTGGACAGGGCATCGCTGCTGCGCCCGGTCGAGGCGGTCAGGCTCAGCGACGGGAAGAACGCCGCGCGTGCGGCGCCGATGTCGGCGTTGGCCGCCTGCAGGGTGTGCTCGGCGGCGAGCACGTCCGGGCGCTGCAGCAGCAGCGTCGAGGACAGGTGCGCCGGCAGCGGCGCCAGCGCGACACTGTCCTGCATCGCCTGCGCGGTCGGCAGCAGCGCCGCCTCCACCGGCGCGCCCACCAGCAGCTGCAGCGCATCGCGCGCCTGCGCCAACTGGGTGGCGGCGCTGGCGACGGCGACGCGTGCCGATTCCACGCTGGTCTGCTGCTGCGCCAGGTCCAGCCCGGACACGCTGCCGACGCCGTGCTGGCGCTCGGTCAGTTGCAGGGTCTGGGTCTGGCTGTCCAGGGTCTGCTGCGCCAGGGTCAGTTGTTCCTGGTCAGCGCCCACGGTCAGCCATGCCGCGGCAACCTGGGCGACCAGGCTCAGGCGCACGCTGCGCTGGTTCTCGGCGCTGGACAGCCAGTTCTGCAGGGCCTCCTGCCTGAGGCTGCGCAATTGCCCGAACAGGTCCAACTGCCAGCTGCTGAGCCCGACCTGCAGGGTGTCGCTGGTGCTGACCTGGGAGACGCCGTCGTCGTTGCTGGCGGCGCTGCTGCGGCCGCGGCTCATGCTGGCGTTGGCATCGAACGACGGCAGCTGCGCGGCGCGCTGGATGCGGTACTGCGCGCGCGCCTTGTCGATGGACAGCACGGCCACGCGCAGGTCGCGGTTGTTCTGCAGGGCCAGCGCGATGGTCTGGCGCAGCCGCGGATCCAGGAACACCTGCTGCCAGTCCGGCATCGCCAGCGTGTCGGTGGCGGTGCCCGTGGCGGGTGCCGCGTCGACCGCTGCCAGGTCGGCCGGTACCGGCGCCGCGGGGCGCACGTAGGTCGGTGCCAGGGTGCAGCCGGACAGGGCCAGCAGCGTGGCCGCCGCCACGCTCATGCGGAAGATCGCGCTCATGCCTGCGCCTCCTCGGTGGCGGCCGGGCGCCCGGGGAACATCCGCCGCACGATCACGTAGAACAGCGGCACGAAGAATAGGCCCAGGGTGATCGAGGCCAGGGTGCCGCCGGTAACGCCGGTGCCCAGCGAGTGGCGCGCGGCCGAGCCGGCGCCCTTGCTGAACACCAGCGGCAGCACGCCGAGCAGGAACGCCAGCGAGGTCATCAGGATCGGCCGCAGGCGCATCTGCACCGCGTGCAGGGTGGCGGCGAGCAGGCTTTCGCCGCGGTGTTCGAGGTCGCGCGCGAACTCGACGATGAGGATGCCGTTCTTCGCCGCCAGGCCCACCGTGGTCAGCAGGCCGACCTGGAAGTAGACATCGTTCTCCAGCCCGCGCAGGGTCATCAGCAGCACCGCGCCGAACACGCCTACCGGCACCGCCAGCATCACCGCGAACGGGATCGACCAGCTCTCGTACAAGGCCACCAGGCACAGGAACACGAACAGCAGCGAGATCGCATACAGCGCCGGCGCCTGGTTGGCCGACAGCTTCTCCTGGTAGGCCATGTCCGACCACGCATAGCCGAAGCCGTGCGGCAGTTGCTTGCTCAGTTCGGCCATCGCGTCCATCGCCGCGCCGGAGCTGACCCCGGGCACCGCCTGGCCGGTCAGTTCCATCGCCGACACGCCGTTGTAGCGTTCCAGCGCCGCCGGCGCGCTGGTCCAGTGCGAGCGGGTGAAGGCCGACATCGGCACCATGTCGCCGCCGGCGTTGCGCACCGTCCAGCGGTCCAGGTCCTGCGGCGCCATGCGCGCGTCGGCATCGCCCTGCACGAACACCTTCTTGATGCGGCCCTTGTAGATGAAGTTGTTGACGAAGTCGCCGCCGAGCGCGCTGTTGAGCGTGGCGTTGATGTCGCCCGGGTCCACGCCCAGCGCCTGCGCCTTGGCGTCGTCGATCTTGACCGCGTACACCGGCGCGTCCTCCAGGCTCGCGTAACGCACGTTCATCAGCTTGGGATCGTGCTGGGCCAGGCGCAGCAGCTTGTCGCGCGCGGCGACCAGGGCGGCATGGCCGGCGCCTTCGTAGTCCATGAGTTCGAAGGTGAAGCCCGAGGCGTCGCCCAGGCCGGTGATCGCCGGCGGCGAGGTCACGAACAGTTCCGCGTCGGGCACGTCGGCCAGCGCCTTGTTCAGATGGTCGGCGATGGTCGCCGCGTCGTCGTCGCGGTCGTCCCAGTCCTTCAGGCGCACGAAGGCCATGCCGACGTTCTGGCCGGCGCCGGTGACGCTGAAGCCGGCCGAGGACAGCACCGAGCGCACGCCCGGGTCCTTCAGCGCGGCCTTGGTCAGCCGGTCGGTCACCGCCAGGGTCTGCTCCAGGGTGGAGCCGGCCGGCAGCTTGACCAGCACGTTGAGCATGCCCTCGTCCTCGTCGGGCAGGAACGCGCCGGGCAGGCGCCACAGCAGCAGGCCGGTGACCGCGATCAGCAGCGCATAGGCGACCAGGCCCAGCGCGCGCCGGCCCAGCACCCGCTCGACCAGCGTGCGGTAGCGCTCGGACAGGTGCCGGAAGCGGGTGTTGAACCAGACGAAGAACCAGCCCAGGCGCCCGTGCGACCCGATCGGCGCCTCGCCCTGGTGCAGCGGCTTGAGGATGGTCACGCACAGCGCCGGGGTCAGGGTCATCGCCACCAGCACCGACAGGATCATCGAGGCGGCGATGGTGATCGAGAACTGCCGGTAGATCACGCCGGTGACGCCGTTGAAGAACGCCATCGGCACGAACACCGCGGTCAGCACCAGCACGATGCCGACCAGGGCGCCGCCGATCTGCTGCATCGAACGCAGCGTCGCTTCCTTCGGCGGCAGGCCTTCCTGGCCCATGACCCGCTCCACGTTCTCCACCACCACGATGGCGTCGTCGACCAGCAGGCCGATCGCCAGCACCATCGCGAACATGGTCAGGGTGTTGATCGAGTAGCCGAACGCGGCGAGCACGCCGAAGGTGCCCATCAGCACCACCGGCACGGCGATGGTCGGGATCAGCGTGGCGCGCCAGTTCTGCAGGAACAGGTACATCACCGCCACCACCAGCAGCACCGCCTGGATCAGGGTGATGACCACTTCCTTGATCGAGGTGGTGACGAACGGCGTGGTGCTGAAGGCGATGTGGTAGTTGAAGCCGTGCGGCCAGTACTGCTTGAGCTCCTGCAGGCGCTGGTCGATCGCCCTGGAGGTCTCCACCGCGTTGGCGTCGGAGTTGAGCTCGATGCCCAGCGAGGCCGAGGGCTTGCCGTTGAAGCGGGTGATGCTGTCGTAGGTCTCCGGGCCCAGGCCGATCCTGGCCACGTCCGACAGGTGCACGGCGGCGCCGCTGGCATCGCTCTTGAGCACGATCGCGCCGAACTGCGCCGGGGTCTGCAGGCGGCTGCGGGTGGTCACGGTGGCGTCCAGGCGCTGCCCGCGCAGCGCCGGCTGGCCGCCGATCTCGCCGGCCGACACGTCGGTGTTCTGCGACTGCAGCGCGTTCTCCACGTCCGAGGGCATCAGCGCGTACTTGCGCAGCTTCTCCGGGTCCAGCCAGATGCGCATGGCGTATTCGGAGCCCAGCGGCTGGATGTTGCCGACGCCGCTGACGCGGCTGATCTGGTCGTCGATGTTCGATTCCATGTAGTTGGCGACATCGAAGTTGTCCATGCTGCCGTCGTCGGACGTGAACGCCACCACCTCGAACAGCGAGCCGCTGGACTTGGTGATGACCAGGCCGTTCTGCTGCACCGCCTGCGGCAACACCGACATCACCGACTGCAACTGGTTCTGCACCTGCACCTGCGCGGTGTCGGCGTTGGTGCCGGTCTCGAACACCAGGTTGACCTGCGCGGTGCCGTCCGAGGCGCTGGTGGAGGTCATGTACAGCAGGTGGTCAAGGCTCTGCTGCGACTGTTCGATCAGCTGGGTGACGGTGTTCTCCACCGTCTGCGCCGAGGCGCCAGTGTAGGTGGCGCGCACGGTGATGGTGGGCGGCGCCATGTGCGGATAGCGTTCGACCGGCAGCCCATGGATGGCCAGCATGCCGATCAGGACGATGACGATGGCCATGACCCAGGCCACCACCGGGTGGTTGACGAAGAAGCGCGACATGCGGGAGTCCTCAGTCGGCCTGGGCGTCGTCGCCCGGCAGCGCCGGCGCGGCGTCGAGCTGGGCGGCGGTGACCGGATACGGCTGCGCCGGCTTGCCGAGTTCGGCGCGGCTGCCGTTGACCACGATCAGGCGCTCGCCCGGCTTGAGCCCGGACTCCACCACCCAGTCGTGGCCCAGGGCCTCGCCGGTGCGGATGTGCCGCTCCACCACCTTGTCGTGCGCGTCGAGCAGCTTGACCAGCGGCTCGCCCTTGCTGTCGCGGGTCACCGCCTGCTGCGGCACCAGCACCGCGCCCTGGTCGGTGGCCATCGGCAACACCGCGCGCAGGTACATGCCCGGCAGCAGCAGGTGCTCGGGGTTGGGCACCACCGCGCGCAGGGTGACGTTGCCGGTGCCGGCGTTGACCTGGGTGCCGACGAATTCGAGGGTGCCGGCATGCGGGTAGGTGCTGCCGTCCTCCAGCCGCACCTGCACCTGCGCCTTGCCGTCGATGGCGTGGATCTGCCCGGCATCGAGCTGGCGGCGCAGCGCCAGCATCTGCGTGCTGGACTGGGTGACGTCCAGGTAGATCGGGTCCAGCCGCTGGATGGTGGTCAGCGCCGCGTCCTGCGCGGCGGTGAGCAACGCGCCGACGGTGTAGGCGGAGGTGCCGATGGTGCCGGAGATCGGTGCGGTGATGCGGGTGTAGTCGAGATTGATCCGCGCCGCCTGCAGCGCCGCCTTGGCCGCGACCACCGCCGCCTCGTCCTGGTGCAGGGTGGACAGCGCGTCGTCGGCGTCCTGCTTGCTGGCCGCATCCATGTCGGTGAGGGTACGGGTGCGCTCGGCCTTGGGCCGTGCGCTGGCCAGCGCCGCCTCGGCCTGCACCAGGTTGCCGCGGGCGATGTCGTAGGCGGCCTGGTACGGCGCCGGGTCGATCACGTACAGCGCCTGCCCGGCCTTGACCTCCTGGCCCTCCTGGAACAGGCGCTGGCGCAGCAGCCCGCCGACCTGCGGGCGCACGTCGGCGGTCTCGTAGGCCACGGTGCGACCGGCCAGGGTGCGCTCGACCGGCAGCGTGCGTGCGCCCACGGTCAGCACCCCCACCCGCGGCGGCGGCGCAGCCGCTGGCTTGTCGCCGGAGCAGCCTCCGGCCACGGCAATGGCCAGCACGACGGCACAGCGAAGGGGACGACGAGGCGCCTGGAGGAGGTCGGACATGGGGAGTGCGGCTGGGAAGAAACGCGCAACGCTACTCCACGGATGTGTCGCATCGCACCATCCCTGTAACAGTGCGTTGTACGGGCTTCACCAAGGTCGGAGAAACGTCGGAAACCGGCACGCAGCATCGCGTCGGCGAACGTCGTCGTTCGTTCTATTACCGAACACAAATGCGATAATCGCCCAATCTGCCGACGTGCTTTCCCGCCGCGGCATGTCATCGTGCGCACGCCCCGCCTTCGCCGCGCTCGTGGCCGGTCGCGGACGCCGTGCGTCTCCCCTGCAGAGGATCGAAAACGTGCAAACCCAATCGGATGTGTCGGCCGGCGGCCGGATCGTGCTGTGGAGCGTCGGCCTGCTGCTGGCGCTGATCGGGCTGGCGCTGCTGGTCGGCGGCATCCGCCTGGCCACGCTCGGCGGCAGCCCCTACTTCCTGGCGATGGGCGCGGCCTGCGTGGCCTCGGCGGTGCTGGTGCTGCGGCGGCGCCCGGCCGGCGCCTGGCTGTACGCGCTGGCCTTCGTGCTGAGCGTGGCCTGGGCGTACTGGGACGCCGGCCTGGCGTTCTGGCCGCTGGTGTCGCGGCTGATGATGCCGGCGGTGCTGGCGCTGCTGGTCGCCCTGGTCTACCCGACCCTGCGCCGTGCCCGCGGCCTGCCCGGCGGCCGCGGCGCGTATGCGCTGGCAGCGGTGCTGGCGCTGGCCTGCGCCGGCGGCCTGGCCGGCATGTTCGTGCCGCATCCGCCGGTGGCCGCCAGCGGCCCCGGGCCGGCACCGGTGCCGGTGCCCCCGGCGCAGGCGCAGCGCGACTGGAGCCACTACGGCAACACCGCCGGCGGCAACCGCTTCGCCGCGCTGGACCAGATCGGCCGCGGCAACGTCGGCCAGTTGCAGGTGGCCTGGACCTACCGCACCGGCGATGTCGCCCTCAGCGACGGCAACGGTGCCGAGGACCAGACCACCCCGCTGCAGATCGGCGAAACGCTGTACGTATGCACCCCGCACAACAACGTCATCGCGCTGGACGCCAGCAGCGGCCGGCAACTGTGGAAGCACGAGATCAATGCGCAGTCCTCGGTCTGGCAGCGCTGCCGCGGCCTGGCCTACTTCGATGCCGACGCGGCGCTGGCCCAACCAACGGCGGCCAACGCGTCGCCGGTAGCGGCGGCGGTGCTGCCGGCCGGCGCCAACTGCCGGCGCCGCGTGCTGACCAACACCATCGACGCGCGGCTGATCGCGCTGGATGCGGACACCGGCGCGTTCTGCAGCGGCTTCGGCCAGAACGGCCAGGTCGACCTGAAGGCCGGCCTCGGCGCCGCACCCGATCCGTTCTACCAGTTGACCTCGGCGCCGACCGTGGCCGGGACCACCGTGGTGGTGGGCGGCCGCGTCGCCGACAACGTCCAGGCCGACATGCCCGGCGGGGTGATCCGCGGCTTCGACGTGATCACCGGCGCACAGCGCTGGGCCTTCGACCCGGGCAACCCGCAGGACACGCAGCCGCCGGCCGCGGGCAAGACCTATGTGCGCAGCACGCCGAACGTGTGGGCGCCGATGTCCTACGACGCTGCCTCCAACACCGTGTTCCTGCCGATGGGCAGCCCGTCCACCGACCTGTACGGCGCCGAGCGCAGCGCGCTGGACCACCGCTTCGGCGCCTCGATCACCGCGCTGGACGCCAGCACCGGCAAGGTCAAGTGGGTCTACCAGACCGTGCACAACGATCTGTGGGACTTCGACCTGCCGATGCAGCCGAGCCTGATCGACTTCCCGATGGCCGACGGCCGCAAGGTGCCGGCGCTGATCATCGGCACCAAGGCCGGCCAGCTGTACGTGCTCGACCGCGCCACCGGCAAACCGCTGACCGAGGTCCGCGAGGTGCCGGTGAAGGCCGCCGACATCCCCCACGAACCGTATGCGCTGACCCAGCCGCTATCGGTCGGCATGCCGCAGATCGGCACCAAGCACCTGACCGAAGCGGACATGTGGGGCGCCACCCTGCTGGACCAGATGCTGTGCCGCATCGCCTTCAAGAAGATGCGCTACGAAGGCCTGTACACCGCGCCCGGTACCGACGTGTCGCTGAGCTTCCCCGGCTCGCTGGGCGGCATGAACTGGGGCGGTCTGTCGGTCGACCCGGTGCACGACGTGGTGTTCGCCAACGACATGCGCCTGGGCCTGTGGGTGCAGATGATCCCGCAGAAGGCCGAGAAGGCGGCCACCTCCAGCGGCGGCGAGGCGGTCAACACCGGCATGGGCGCGGTGCCGCTGAAGGGCACGCCGTACGCGGTCAACAAGAACCGCTTCCTGTCGGCGCTGGGCATCCCCTGCCAGGCGCCGCCGTTCGGCACGCTGAGCGCGATCGACCTGAAGACCCGAAGCATCGCCTGGCAGGTGCCGGTGGGCACCGTGCAGGACACCGGCCCGCTCGGCTTCAAGATGCACCTGCCGATTCCGGTCGGCATGCCGACCCTGGGCGGTACCCTGGCCACGCAGAGCGGCCTGGTGTTCATCGCCGGCACCCAGGACTACTACCTGCGCGCGTTCGACAGCGGCACCGGCAAGGAACTGTGGAAGGCGCGGCTGCCGGTGGGCAGCCAGGGCGGTCCGATGACCTACGTGTCGACCAAGACCGGCAAGCAGTACGTGGTGATCACCGCCGGCGGCGCGCGGCAGTCGCCGGACCGCGGCGACTACGTGATCGCCTACGCGCTGCCGAACGCCAAGTAGGCAGACGGCGCCCCATTGCCACCGCACGTGGTGGCAATGGATGGCCTCGCGTTCGTCGGACCGCGTAGCGCCTCGACCGGGCGCAGCACGTCGGCCGACGATGGGTTACGGCGCCGCGCAGCGCGCGGTGGCGTAGGCCAGGTCGGCGCTGCCCGCACCGTCAAGCGCGGTGTTCTCGGCGTCGGCGCAGACGCGCGCCCGCGCCGCCCTGTCCTCAACGCGCCGGCTGCAGCCGCATCGTCAACACCGCGGCAATGGCCACCAGCAGCGGCAACGCCAGCACGTAGTACAGGTTGGCCGGTTGCCAGTTGGCGTCGACCAGCACGCCCACCGTCATCGGCGAGAGGATCGCGCCGACGCGGCCGATGCCGATCGCCCAGCCCAGGCCGGTGGTGCGCACGCTCGGCGCGAACACGATCGGCGCCAGCGCATACAGGCCGGCCATCGAGCCGAACAGCGCCGCGCCGATCACGAAGGCCACCGGAAAGGCCAATTGCAGCTGCGCACCCAGCGTGGCGAACGCTGCCATGCCCAGTGCGGCGATCAGGAAGCTGGCCGCGGTCAACCGCGGCAGCGCGACGCGTGCGGCCAGCGCGCCGAACACCGCGCCGCCGACGATGCCGCCCAGGTTCAGCAGCACGCCGCCGGTGACGCCTTGTTCGGCCGACAGCCCGGCTTGCACCAGCAGTTTCGGCGTCCAGCTCAGCACGAAATAGAAGGCGAACATGTGCATGAAAAAGCCCAAGGCGATCAGCACGCTGTTGCGGCGCAGGCGCGGGGTGAACAGCGCCGCGTAGCCTGCCTTCTCCTGTACCGGCGGGCGCGGCGGCAGCGCGTCGAGCGTCGGTGCGCGCATGCGCGCCAGCAGCGCGTTGAGCCGCGCCAGCGCATCCGGCGGGCGGCGGCTGAGCAGGAAATCCAGCGACTCCGGCAGCAGCGCCAGCACCACCGGGATGCACAGCAGCGAGGCGAGTGCGCCGAACAGGAAGGCCGCGTGCCAGCCCCAGCGTTCCAGCAGCACCGCGGCGATCAACCCGCCCAGCGTGGCGCCGATGGGATAGCCGGTGGCCTGCAGCGCCACCGCCGTGCTGCGCCACCTCGGGCTCGCGTATTCGGCAGTGATCACGCCCACGCCGGCGAGCATGCCGCCGATGCCGATGCCGGTGAACACGCGCAGCGCGGCCAGTTGCCAGATGTCCTGCGCCAGCGCCGAGGCGGCCATGCCGACGGTCAGGATCACCAGGCAGCATAGGATCATGCTGCGCCGGCCCCAACGATCGGCCAGCGGCGCCAGCAGCAGCGAGCCCAGCGCCATGCCCACCAGTCCGGCACTGAGCGCGATCCCCAGCAGCTTGCCGGACAAATGCCAGGCCTCGGATACGTGCGGGGCGATGAAGGCCATCACCATCACGTCGAACCCGTCCAGCATGTTCAACAGCACGCAGACCGCGATCGCCGTCCACTGGAAACCGCTCATGCGGTCCAGGACGAGCGCGGTGGGCGGGGCGGCGGCATGGCTCATGGGGTCACTCCTGCAGGAACGGCGAACGAGAACCGCGGCGAGGCGGCGTCACTGGGCGGGCGCGGCCGCGTGCAGGGCATCGAGCGCCTGCCGCAGGCGTGCCGCATCGATCTGGCCGGGGGCCGAGGCGCTGCCGAGCATGCCGAAGGTCAGGCTCTGCCCGAAGGTACCGCCGGACAGCCGCGACACTGCACCCAGCGGCCCCATCGCCATGGTCAGCAACGGCTGGCCGCTGCGCTGGCGCAGTTGCCAGGTGGCGTCGAGCAGGTGCAGCACGTCGCCCGGATCGCGCGGCATCACCGCGATCTTCAGCACGTCGGCGCCCAGCGCCTGCTGCCGCTGCAGCCGCGCCACCATCTCCGCCACGGGCGGGGTGGCATGGAAGTCATGGCTGGACATCACCACGTACACGCCCTGCCGGTGCGCATGCTCCACCAGCTGCCGCAGCACCGCCGGGTCGTGGACCATCTCCACGTCGAGCAGGTCGGCGAAGCGCGCATCCAGCAGACGGGCGTACAGCGCACCGTAGGCGGCATCGTCGATCGCCACCGCGCCGCCCTCGGCCTTGGTGCGGAAGGTCAGCAGCAGCGGCTTGCCGTGCAGCGCCTGCGCCACGCGCGGCCCCAATGCCGCCAGCGCCGCCGCGTCGGTGGCGCCGTCCATCAGGTCGATGCGCCACTCGGCCAGGTCCGCATCGGGGGAGGCGGCGATGCGCTGCGCCTGCGCCAACGCCTGCTCGGCGTCGTGCGCGGTGATCGGCACGATGATCTTGGGCAGGCCGGCACCGATGGCAAGCCCGCGGATCTGCAGGACGCGCGGCGCCGGCAGCGGGGTGGCCGCGGACGTCGCCGCGGGCGCCGCGGGTGCGGCCTGCAGCGGCGACGCCAGCAACAGGCCGGCGCAGCACAGGAAGGTCAGTCGTCGTGGGAACAAGGGCATCGGGGTCGGCCTGGACAGGAAGGCGCGCAGCGCGCGCTCAGAAGGTGAGCTTGACCTGCAGCCCCACCGCCAGCGCGTTGTCGGTGCGCGCATAGGCGAAGGTGCCGGGGTTGACGATGTACTGCACATCCGGCCGCAGCATCAGCCACGGTGTGAGCTGCGCGCTGTAGGACAGTTCGTAGAGTTCCTCGGCGGTCTCGAGCGCGAACACCGGCGCGTCCGGCGGCACGCCGGCATCGAGCAACGCCGCGCGCCGCGCGTCGAGCAGGCGATGGTTGATGTCGGCGCCGACATAGCCCAGGGCGATGCGGTCCTGGCTGCGCCGACCGATGCCCTGGTACACGCCGCCCAGTGCGTACCAGCGGGTGATCTGCGCGGTGGCGCGGTCGGAGACCATGTACTGGGCGAAGCCGGTGAGGCCGCGGCCGCGTTCGCCGCCGGGGGAATACAGCTTCTGCTCCACCAGCAGGTAGGCGCCGTCGCGGCCGGTGGTGGCGCGCGGATCCAGGCCCTTGCGCGGCACCCGCGAGGAGTCGTAGTAACCGCCGACCTTGTAGGTGCCCGGATAGGCGCCGCCGGCGCCCGGCGTCCAGGTGAGCTCGACCGGAAACAGCGAGCCGGTGGTGCCGCGCGCGTCCAGGTCGAAGGCGGTGTGCACGTTGTTGTTGGTGCTGGGGTTGACCTGGAACCAGCCGACCCGCAGGTTCGTCGCCGGCGTCAGTTGCTGCGCCGCCTCGGCGCCCCAGCGCGCGTTCGGATAGTTGTACCAGCCGCTGTTGCCGGACATCGCCAGCGGATGCGCGCAGAACGCGGCGTTGACGAAGTTGGTCAGCAGCGTGTGCGCCCCGAACTGGTTGCCCATCGCGTAGAAGCCGGCCTTCACGTACGTGCGCCCGTCGTTGAAGCGGCGGTCGTAGCTCAGTTCGGTGAGCCGGGTGAACTGGCCGCCGTAGGCTTCCTGGATCGGGAAGCGGTTGCCGAGCAGGTCGGCCGAGGTGCTGCGGCCGCGACGGTCGTTGACCGTCACGTGCAGCGCGCCGCCGTCCCAGCCGGCGAGTTTCGCCAGGTCCAGGTCCACGCCCAGCCGCACCTGCTGCGCATAGCGCGCACCGCGCTCGCCACGGCCGCCGTCGACCACGCCCATGGCTTCGCCGACGTAGTCGCCGCGGACGTTGACCCCGCGCTGCAGCCAGTCGCTGCGCGTACCGTCCCAGTCGCCGCTGAAGGTGCTGTGCGCCAGGTCGGTGGCGTCCTGCGCGGCGGCGACCGCCGGGAGCAAGGCGACGGCCGTGGCCAGCAGCGACCAGGCCGGCAACGACGGCACGCGTCGCACCGTGCGAACGCCGGCGGATGCGGCGCGGCTCACGGTGCCACCGCCAGCGGCGCGCTCAGCGGCGAGGTCGCGCCGTCGTCGCTGGTGACGGTGGCGGTGAGCGTGGCCAGACCCGTGCTGTCGCCGTCCAGCGGCAGCGCGAAGCGGCCCTGCCCCTGTGCATCCACCGGCGCCTCGACGCGGCCGAGATAGCGTTCGGCTTCGTCGTCGCCAGGGCGGCGGTTGCCGAACAGTTCCACCGTGTACAGATGGCCGGGGCGGCCGACGAAGCTGCCCTGCACCTGCGGCACGCCGGCACCACGTTCGATTGCGCGCAGTTGCGGAGCGGCCTGGCCGAAGTTCGGCGGCGGTTGGCAGTCGGCGGGCGCCGCGGCGCCGCAGATCGCCGCGCGCTTGCGCGGGTCCGGATCGACGCCGATGCCACGCGAACCGACGAAGGGCGCGTGTTCCAGGCCCGGCACGCCGAACACGATGGCGCCGCGCGGCTGGCCGGGCACGCAGGCGCCGCCGGCGAAACAGCGCTCGATCGTCAAGCCGTTGCCGGACAGCAGGTTGGCGCTGAACCGGTTGGCTTCGCTGCGCGGCTGCGGGCGCACCGCGATGCCGATGCCGTTGCCGGTCAGGCGGTTGCCCTCGATGAGGTTGTCGCGGCCGGTGACGCTGACCCCGATCGAATTGCCGGCGAAGTCGTTGTCGGCGATGGTGTTGCGGTTGCCCCAGTTGATCTGCAGCCCGTCGGAATAGCGTTCGAACCGGTTGCGCAGCACGGTGTTGTCGTTGCCCCACAGAATCTCGATGCCCTGCGAGGGCTCGGGGTTGGCATCGGTGGAGCGGAACAGGTTGTCGGCCACCAGGTTCCAGGCCGCGCCGCGGGTCAGTTCCAGGCCGTCGCCGTTGTCGAGGAAGGTGTTGCGCACGATGCGGTTGCGCACCGTGGTGGTGGCGGTGGACTGGCCGTTGCCGTCGTCGCCGGTCAGCATCACCCCGGCGCCGCCGTGGTTGGCGACGATGCGGTTGTCGCGCAGCACATTGTCGCTGGCGCGGTTGATCAGCACGCCGATGCAGAAGTTGCGGATCTCCAGGCCGCTCAGTTCCACGCCATGGGTATCGCGCAGCACCAGGCCGGGCAGCGTGGTGCTGCGCACGTTGGTGCCGAACTGGTCCTTCTCCGCGCCCGGGCAGGCGGCGGTGCCCTTGCCCTGGATGTAGCCGGCGCCGTCGATGGCGATGTACTGGCCGTCGTGCGCCCGTGCCAGGCCGACCACCTGCAGCGGCCCCTGCAACGCCGGCAACGGCGCGCGCGGGCGGATCACGTAGGGCGGCGCGCCCACCGCGGCGATCTCGATGCGGTAGCGGCCGGGCGCCTGGTTGGCGGTGGTGATCGCCCAGCGCAGGGAGCCCGGGGCGGCGTCGTCGGCGTAGCGATCCACGGTGAGCACGCTGCGCTCCGGCGGCGGCGGCTCGGCCTGGTAGGCGCGCACGGCGCCGGGAAGCAGGGCCGCGAGCAGGGCCAGGCCGCGGGAAAACGCACAGGACATGCACCATCTCCAACAGAATCGGGACCGCGCCGGCGGCAGGCGGCGCCGCGGCCGCCGGTGGCGCACGCGTCGTGCGCTGCCAGGCGCCGGAACAGGGGCAACGCTAGTTTTATCGCAGTGCACCATTCAAGTGCGAATATCGATTGTCGGTGCGTTTATCGCACAATCGGATTTTGGCCGCGTCGAACCCTGGCGCTTTGGGAGCGGCGGTGCAACCACGGCACATGCCAGGTGCGTGGCGCTACGCGGCGGCGGCGGCCTTGCGCGCGATCAGCCGATGCACGCGCTTGCCGGAGGAGGCGCTGATGACTTCGTGGTCGTCGAGCACCTGCATGCCGCCGCCCAGCGCCGCACGCATCCGCGCCGCATCCAGCACGGTATACAGGCGGCCGTGCGCATCGCGCGGCGCGTCGTTTCCGGCCACCCGCCAGCTCAGGTACAAGGTGCCCTCCGGCATCAGCAGCTCGGCCAGCCGCGCGGCGGCGGCGGCCGCGTCCGCCTGGTCGAGATGCATCACCACCGTTTCGCACAGCACGTTGCGAAACGCGCCGGACGGGACGCCGTCCAGCGCCGGCAACGCGGCCAGCTCGAACCGCAGGCCGCGGTAGCGCCGCCGCGCCTCCTCGAGCAGCCCGGCGCTCGCGTCGTAGCCGCACACCTCGAAACCGCGCGCTGCGAGCCAGGCCGTATCGCGCCCCGCACCGCAGCCGACGTCGGCGGTCGGCCCCGGCGCGAAATGCCGGCGGAGCAGTGCGTACATGTCCTCGGGCGCGGCCTGGTCGCGCCAGTCCTGCGCATAGCGCGCGGCATCGGCGTCGTAGGCCGCGACGGTCGGGCGATCCACCATGGCGATTGCTCCGCGACGGCGTCGCACGACGCCCGGCGTAGCTTAGCCCTTGTGTGCGACAGGCGTCGGGGGACGCGCCCGCCGCGGCAGCCGGCCCGAGCGAGCGCGGTATCATCGGCGCCCGCGTGGCCGCCGGCCGCCCACCGCCGGAGAGCGCCATGTCCCCGATCCGCCCCTACCTCGACAAGACCCCGCAGCTGGGCGCGCGCGTCTATGTGGACCCGGCCTGCACCCTCATCGGCGACGTGGAACTGGCGGACGACGTGTCGGTGTGGCCGGGCACGGTGATCCGCGGCGACGTCAACTACGTGCGCATCGGCGCGCGCAGCAACATCCAGGACGGCACCATCATCCACGTCAGCCACCACAGCCCGTTCAACGCCGCCGGCTACCCGACCCTGATCGGCGCGGACGTGACCGTCGGCCACGGCACCATCATCCACGCCTGCACCATCGAGGACCTGTGCCTGATCGGCATGGGCGCGTGCATCCTGGACGGCGCCACGGTGAAGAAGTACGGCTTCGTCGGCGCCGGTGCGGTGGTCGGCCCGGGCAAGACCGTCGGCGAGGGCGAACTGTGGCTGGGCAATCCCGCACGCAAGGCGCGCATGCTCAGCGACAAGGAGATCGAGAGCCTGCACTACTCGGCGCAGCACTACGTGCGGCTGAAGGACCGCTACCTGGCCGCGGGCGCGGCCGCGCCGCAGTAGCCCGCACCGCTACTCGGCCGCCAGCGCCAGCAAGGCGCGGCCGATCGGGCGCGGCGTCTCGCTGCGCAGCACCACGCTGGTGGTCACCGCACCGAAGCGCGCCAGGGCGTCGATGACCGGCTCCAGCTGCGCCGGCGCAGGCACCAGCACGCGCAGCACGAAGCAGTCCTCGCCGGTCACCCGATGCACGTCCAGCACCTGCGGCATCTGCGCGAACAGGTCCAGGCAGGCGCCGATCTGCGCATGCGTGGTGCGCAGGCGGACGATGGCCGAGGTCGCCAGGCCCAGCGCGCGCGGGTCGACCCGGGCGGTGTAGCCGGTGATCACCCCCTGTTCCTCGAGCCGGCGCACGCGCTCGGACATCGCCGGCTGCGACAGCCCGAGGCGCCGCCCCAGCGCCGCCAGGGCGATGCGTCCGTCGCACTGCAGCGCCTCCAGGATCGCGTAGTCCAGGGCATCGCCCCGCCAGGTTTTCGCCGCCACTCGCCTCGCCCCCTCGTCACGCACCGTGGATTCATCGGAAAAACGCCGCATGGGCCGATGCATTGCCATGGCGATGCCGGGCAGGCATCGCGACACTCATGCTTTCTTCCGACGGAGCGTAGCGCATGCAGGACGTGGTGATCGTACCGGGCATCGGCGACTCGGGGCCGCAGCACTGGCAAACCCTCTGGCAGCAGCACGACCCGCGCATGCGCCGGCTGCAGCCGGCGTCGTTCGCGCACCCGCAACTGCACGACTGGCTGCGCGCGCTCGACCGCTGCGTGCAGCACTGCGCCACGCCGCCGCTGCTGGTCGCGCACAGCCTGGGCTGCCTGCTGGTCGCGCATTGGGCCGCGCGTGCCGAACGCCTGCCACGCGGCGCCTTCCTGGTCGCGGTACCCGACCCGGACAGCGCCGCGTTTCCGCATGCGCACGCCGCCAGTTTCGTGCCGGTGCCGACCGCACCGCTGCCGTTTCCCAGCCTGATCGTGGCCAGCAGCGACGATCCATACGCGGCGCCGTGCTACAGCCGCCGCTGCGCGGCCGACTGGGGCAGCGGACTGGTCGCACTCGACCGCCAGGGACATCTCAATGCGGCCAGCAGCCTGGGCGCATGGCCGCACGGTGCACAGTTGCTGGCCGCCTTCGACGCCGGCCTCGGACCTGCGCCGGCCTTCCCCGCCTGAGCGCCACCGACACAGCGCCGGCGGGATGCCGCGCGGCGCCGTGGGCCGGGAAAAGGCGTGCTCGCGACTGGCGCGCCGCGCGCGCTTGCGCGACACTATGCGTCTCTGGCGTGGGGACGCCACCGAATGGAATCGCGATGATCACGACTTCGCTGCGCGGCCTGCTGGCCGCTTTTTTCTGCGCGCTGTGCACCACCGCCGTTCCGGCGCTGGCCCAGGACAGCGGCCCGGACATGACCGCCGAGCAGTTCGTCGGTTCGCTGCATTTCCGCGACGGCCATATCGAACTGCCGCAGGCCAAGGTGCATTTCGACCTCGGCCCGGCGTTCCGCTTCCTGGACGAGACCGACGCGCGCCGGGTGCTGGAGAGCTACTGGGGCAACCCGCCCGACGACGACGTGCTGGGCCTGATCGTGCCGCGCCACCCCGCGCTCGACGAGAAGGGCAGCTGGGCGGTGGTGGTCACCTATTCCGACGACGGCTACGTGTCCGACGAGGACGCCAGCAAGATCGACTACCAGGCCATGCTCAAGGACATGCAGGACGAGACGCGCGAGTCCAACGCGCAGCGCAAGAAGGCCGGCTACGATCAGGTCGACCTGATCGGCTGGGCCGTGCCGCCGCGCTACGACACCGGCAGCAAGAAGCTGTACTGGGCGCGCGAGCTGGCGTTCGCGGGCGAGCGCGAGCACACCCTCAACTACGACATCCGCGTGCTCGGCCGGCATGGCTACCTCAGCCTCAATGCGGTCTCGGGCATGGGCGAACTGGCGCAGGTGCGCGAGGGCATGCAGCAACTGCTGCCGATGGCCGAGTTCGACAGCGGCGCGCGCTATGCCGACCACAACCCGTCCACCGACAAGATCGCCAGCTACGGCCTGGCCACCCTGATCGGCGGCGGCCTGGCGGCCAAGGCCGGCCTGTTCGCCAAGCTCGGCCTGCTGCTGGCCAAGGCCTGGAAGCTGGTGCTGGTCGGCCTGATGGCCCTGGTCGCCGGTGTGCGCAAGCTGTTCTCCGGGCGCCAGCGCGACGGCGGCACGGTGCGCTGATCGGCGCCGCCGGCGCGCTGGGCAATTCACGCCTTGCCGGCTAAAGTGCCGCTTCGGAAGCAGGACGCAGTCGAGAGCAGCATGCCGCCACAGGCAGCCGGCCGAACGGAAGGACGGCCTCCCCACATCGCAGGCGCCCCTGTCCGCCGCGCCGCGCGGCGGCGGTGAACCGCATGCTCGATACCTACCGCGAGGTCATCACGCCCGAGGGCGTGCCGCTGCAGTTGCCGGCCGCCGGCGCGGTGCCGCGCGCGCTGGCCTGGTTGATCGACCTGGCGCTGCGCTTCGCCCTGCTCACCGCCATGGGCATGTTCCTCGGCCTGCTCGGCGGCCTCGGCCAGGGCCTGTACCTGGTGGCGATGTTCCTGGTGTTCTGGGGCTACCCGATCGTACTGGAGGGCTGGCGTGGCCAGACCCTCGGCAAGCAGGCGCTGGGCCTGCGCGTGGTGGCGCGCGACGGCGCGCCGGCGGGGTGGATGGCGGCGATCACCCGCAACCTGCTGCGCACCGTGGACATGCTGCCGTTCGGCTATGCGGTCGGGCTGATCGCCTGCCTGTTCGATGCGCATTCGCGGCGCCTGGGCGATCTGGTCGCAGGCACGCTGGTGGTGCACCAGCCGCCGCGCGAGGACGCGGCGCTGCCGCCGATCGCCAGCGCGCTCGCGCCACCGCGGCCGCTGCTGCCGGCCGAACAGACCGCGCTGATCGCCTTCGCCGAGCGCGCGCCGCGGCTCACCCCCGAGCGGCAGCTGGAACTGGCCGCGCTGGCGCAGCCGCTGACCGATGCGGCCGGCCAGGCCGGGGTGCTGCGCCTGTATGCGATGGCCAACTGGCTGCTGGGCCGCCGATGAAGCAGGAACAGTTCGTCCTGCGCCATCAGCACGAGTGGCAGGCGTTCGAGGCCTGGCTGCAGCGCAGCGGCAGCGGACGCAAGCCGGCGAAGGCCGCCGACACCGCCGTCGACCCCAAGCACGCGGCCGTGCCAGACCAGCCGCCGCCGCTCGCCGACGAAGACATGCCGGCACGCTACCGGCGCGTGTGCCATCAACTGGCGCTGGCGCGCAGGCGCGGCTACAGCCCGCAGGTCACCGCGCGCCTGCAGCACCTGATGCAGCAGGGCCATACCGTCCTGTACCGGGCGCCGCGTCCGCGCTGGCGGCGCGCGGCGGAGTTCCTGTTCGCCGAGTTCCCGCAGCTGGTGCGCAGCCAGGCCGGCTACATGGCCGCGGCCACCGCGCTGTTCGTGGTGCCGCTGGTGACCCTCTTCGTGCTGCTGCAGTTCCGGCCGGAACTGATCCACGGGCTGATGGACCCGATGCAGGTCAGCCAGATCGAACGCATGTACGACCCGGCCGCCAGCGCACAGAAGCTCGGTCGCGACAGCGGCACCGACTGGCAGATGTTCGGCCACTACATCATGAACAACATCAGCATCGGCCTGCGCACCTTCGCCAGCGGCCTGCTGGCGGGGCTGGGCACGGTGCTGGTGCTGCTGTTCAACGGCATCACCATCGGCTCGGTGGCCGGGCACCTGCACCAGATCGGCTACGGCGTCACCTTCTGGCGCTTCGTCGCCGGGCATGCGCCGTTCGAACTGACCGCGATCGTGATCGCCGGCGGCGCCGGCCTGCAGCTGGGACTGAAGGTAT
The DNA here is from genome assembly GCF_040595915.1 of Xanthomonas sp. PPL134. NCBI lineage: Bacteria > Pseudomonadati > Pseudomonadota > Gammaproteobacteria > Lysobacterales > Lysobacteraceae > Xanthomonas > Xanthomonas sp. PPL134. The sequence goes on along the minus strand of NZ_JAMDLL010000006.1, from coordinate 138,532 downwards.
TGGCGCCGGGACGACGGCGGCGCATCGATGCGCTGGTGGAGGGCGGCAGGATCGGCGCCCGGCTATGCCTGGGCGTGGCGGCAATGTTGCTGGTGGCCGCCTTCATCGAGGCGTTCTGGTCGTCCATCGCGACCGTGCCGGCGTGGATCAAGTACAGCGTGTCGGCGGTGCTGTGGACGCTGGTGCTGACGTGGCTGTGGCGCGGCGGCCGCGGCCGGGCGGAGGCCATCGATGCGGATTGAGCGCCTGGACGTGGTGCTGCGCGCACGCTCGGCCTGGGAAGCGATGGAACTGGGCAGCGCCCTGGTCCGCCGCCACGCTGGGGCGATCTGGAAGCCCTGGCTGCTGATCACCCTGCCGCTGTTCGCCGTGCTCAACCTCGGCGCCTGGGCGATCGACCAACTGTGGCTGGCGCCGCTGCTGCTGTGGTGGCTGAAGCCGGTGCTGGATCGGATTCCGTTGTTCGTGATCTCGCGCGCGGTGTTCGGCGACGTGCCGCGCGTGCGCGACACCGTGCGCGCGCAGGGCACCTGGGGCTGGCGCACGCTGCTCGGCTACCTGACCTGGCGCCGGCTGAGCCCGGCGCGCAGCGTGTTCATGCCGCTGGAGCTGCTGGAAGGCGCGAGCACCGACCAGCAGCGCGAGCGCCGCCGCACCCTGGGCGGGGCCGTCTACGGTCATGCGCTGTTGATGGCCACCGTGTACTGGCATTTCGAGGCGATGCTGTGCCTGGCCTGCATCGCCACGATCTTCCTGTTCGTGCCCATCGACCTGCTGCCGGAAACCGCGCGCGCGGCCTGGTCGCTGATCGGCCAGCAGACCCCGGTGTGGGCCGACCTCGGCTTCAACGCCATCGGCTGGCTGGCGATGACCCTGATCGAACCGTTCTTCGTCGGCGCCGGCTTCGGCCTGTACCTCAACCGGCGCACCCAGCTCGAAGCCTGGGACGTGGAGATGGCGCTGCGCCGGATGGCCGCGCGCCTGCGCAATGCCGCGCCGCTGGCGCTGCTGTGCGTGGCCCTGCTCGCCGCACCGGCCGCGGCGCTGCGTGCGCAGCCGGTGGCCGACGACACGGCAGGGCAGACTGCGGCAGCGCCGGCCACAGCCGACGACACGCGCGATGCCGATGGCGAGACCGCCACCGACTCGGACGCGGACGCAGATGCCGACACCGATGCCGACGCCGATGCCGACGGCAAGACGCCTGCCGCACACGTCACCGAGCGCCATCACCATGGGGCGCGCCCGGTCCCGTTGGACGAGGTGTTCGACACCGTGCCCGCCGCCGATGCGCGCTTCGCCCGCGCCGCCGACCGCGCCTACGCCGACCCGCTGCTGACCGCCAAGCGCACCATCGGCTACTGGAAGAAGCGCAATCCCGACGAACCGCCGAAACCGGACGACAGCAAGGAGCGCACCCTCACCCCGTTTGGCGAATGGCTGCAGGCCGCAGGCCAGGCCATCGCCTTCGTCGGCAGATGGGGCATGTGGCTGCTGGCGGGGATCGTGCTGCTGGTGCTGCTGCTGACCGCCAAGCACTGGCTGCCATGGATGCGCGGCGGCGGACGCCGACGCGCGGCGGCGGCGGTGGCGCCGGAGCACGTGCCGGTGCTGGCGCCGCAGCCGCTGCCCGACGACGTGGCGACGGTGGCGCGGCGCGCCTGGCGCGAGGGCCGCCACCGCGACGCACTGGCGTTGCTGTACCGGGCCAGCGTGGCGACGCTGTGCGAGCGCGCCGACCTGGTGCTGCCGCCCAGCGCCACCGAGGCGCAATGCCTGCGCGCCGCGCAGCGTCTGCCCGAGGAGACCGATCGCAGCCTGTTCGCGCGCATGGTGCGGGTCTGGCAGCACGCCGCCTACGCCGGCCGCCTGCCCGAGGACGGCGCCTTCGATGCGCTGGTCGACGACCTGCAGCGGCAGTTCCGGTGGCAGGCATGAACAGCGGCACGCGCAATGCGCTGATCTTCCTGGTCGGCCTGCTGCTGGCCAGCGTCGCCGCGGCCTGGTTCTTCGGCCGCTACGAACGCGCCGAGCGGGTGATCGTGCTGCCGCCGCGCGGCGAGGCCGCCTACAACCCGCTGTACGCGCTGCGCCAGACCCTGCGCGCCGACGGCGTGCGCGCCGAGTCGCGGCAACGCCTGGACCTGGCGGCGATGCGCCTGCACCCGCACGACAGCGTGGTGCTGTACGGCGATCCGCGCATGCTCGGCCAGGCCGACAGCGACGCCTTGCTGGACTGGGTGGAGCATGGCGGGCATCTGGTGCTGCGCACGCCCACGGCCGAGGTCAAGCACGGCGATGTGCCGATCCTGGAAGCGCTGGACGTCACCGTCGAGGCGCGCAGTCCGGACAACTGCCTGATGATGGCGGTGCCCGGCGCGGCGCCGCAAAAAGTCTTCTGCGACGGCCGCCGCTTCCACATCGATCCGGACACGCCCAGTAATTGGTGGAGCGGCGAGGACGACGACTTCGTGTTTGCGCGCGTGCCCTACGGCGACGGCAGCGTGGACGTGCTGTCGCAACTGGATTTCCTCGAGAACCAGGACAGCCGGATCGGCAAGATGTTCGAGGGTTCGCCGATGGAGAACGACCCGGTCCTGCGCAGCGGCGGGCTGCGCGAGGCCGGCAACCGCCTGCTCGCCCGCCAGGTGCTGGGGCCGAACTACGGCCAGGGTACCATCCACCTGATCTATTCGGCCGAACTGCCGTCGCTGTGGCGCACCCTGTTCACCCGCGGCTGGCCGGCCTGGCTGCCGGCGCTGCTGATCCTGCTGGCCTGGCTGTGGTCGCGCATGCAGCGCTTCGGGCCGCTGCGCGCCGCACCGCCGGCCGACCGCCGCTCGCTGCTGGAACACGTGCGCGCCAGCGGCGAACACCTGCTGCGCCACGGCCGCGCCGACCTGCTGCACGCGGCGGTGCGCGAGGCGTTCCTGGCGCGGCTGCGGCGGCGCGCGCCGCTCGCCGCCGCGCTGGAGGGCCCGGCCCAGGCCGCCGCCATCGCCGACCGCCTGCAGCTGCCGGTGGCGCAGGTCGAACAGGCGCTGCAGCCGCCGCCGCCCAATCAACCCGCCGCCTTGCGCGAGCGTATCCGCCTCCTCGTCCAGATGAGAAACCAGTTATGACCACCGCCTCCTCCGACGCCGTCGCGCCGCTCGCCGGCCCTGCCCTGATCGAACGCGCCGAGGCGATCCGCGCCGCGGTCGGCCACGCCTTCATCGGCCAGCCGCAGGTACTGGAGCAGATCCTGATCGCGCTGCTGGCCGGCGGCCACGTGCTGATCGAGGGCGTGCCCGGCCTCGGCAAGACCCTGCTGGTGCGCGCGCTGGCGCAGGCGCTGGAACTGAACTACGCACGCGTGCAGTTCACCCCGGACCTGATGCCCAGCGACGTCAGCGGCCACGCTGTGTACGACCCCAAGACCGAGAGCTTCAAGATCCGCCGCGGCCCGGTGTTCACCCACCTGCTGCTGGCCGACGAGATCAACCGCGCGCCGGCCAAGACCCAATCGGCGCTGCTGGAAGTGATGCAGGAAGGCCAGGTCACCATCGAAGGGACGGCCTTCCCGCTGGCGCCGCCGTTCCTGGCCCTGGCCACGCAGAACCCGGTCGAGCAGGAAGGCACCTACCCGCTGCCGGAAGCGCAGTTGGACCGCTTCCTGCTGAAGATCCTGATCGACTACCCGCAGCTGGAGGACGAGGCGCGGATGGTCGCCGCGGTCACCAGCGGCCGCAGCGCCGGCGACTTCGACCTGTCGCAGGTGCCGCGCGTGCTGGGCGCCGAGGACGTGGTGGCGATGCAGGCCGGCACCGCCGCCATCGCCGTCGACCCGCAGGTCATCGACTACGCCGTGCGCATCGTCGCCGCCACCCGCCGCTGGCCCGGCGTCGCCCTGGGCGCCGGCCCCCGCGGCAGCATCGCCCTGGTCCGCGCGGCGCGCGCGCAGGCGGTGCTGTCCGGCCGCGACTTCGTCATCCCCGACGACATCCGCGACGTGGCCAAGCCCGCCCTGCGCCACCGCATCGCCCTGGCCCCGGAACTGCAGATCGAAGGCCAGAGCGCCGACGACGCCCTGAGCGCGCTGCTGGCCAAGGTGGAGGCGCCGCGGAAATGAGCGGGGAGTCGGGAATGGGGAATCGGGAATGGAAAAAGCCGGGATTCTCGGCGCTTTCAGTCATTCCCGATTGCGATGAAGCGACGAACGCGGCGACGCGTCGCGCTGCAGCCCTGCCGCTTTTCCGATTCCCCATTCCCCATTCCCCACTCCCGGCCCCCCAGCGATGAGACCCGCCCCGCCCCTGCTGGCCCTGCTCGCACTGTGGGCGCTGTGCGGCCTGGCCGTGGCGCTGGGCTGGCTGCCGCTGTGGAGCTGGCAGGCGGTGGCGGCAGGCATCGCGCTGGTCGCGGCGCTGGATGCGTGGCGGCTGTGGCGGCGGCCGACGCCGCAGGTGCACCGCGACCTGCCCGAAGCGCTGCCGCTGGGCGTGCAGCGCGAGGTCGTGCTGCACCTGGACAGCCCGCAGCGCCAACGCGTGGACCTGTTCGACCTGGTGCCCAGCGGCTGGGAGCTGCAGGGCCTGCCGCAGCGCATGACCCTGCCTGCCGCGCACCAGACCCAGGTGCGCTATCAACTGCGCCCGACCGCGCGCGGCCGCTTCGCCTTCGACGGCACCCACCTGCGCCTGCATGCGCCCTGGCGCCTGTGGCGGCAGCAACGCCTGGCCGGACAAGTACAGACCGTGCGCGTGTATCCGAACTTCGCGCCGCTGACCCGCTTCGCCCTGTTCAGTGCGGAACAGGCCTCGCGCCTGGTCGGTGCGCACCTGAAGCGGCGCCGCGGCGAAGGCACCGACTTCCACCAGATGCGCGAGTACCGCATCGGCGACAGCCTGCGCCAGATCGACTGGAAGGCCACCTCGCGCGCGCGCAAGCTGATCTCGCGCGAGTACCAGGACGAGAAGAACCAGCAGTTGCTGATGCTGATCGACACCGGGCGGCGGATGCTGGCCAGCGAGTCCGGCCTGTCGCACTTCGACCATGTGCTCAACGCGGCGCTGGTGGTGTCGTACCTGGCGCTGCGCCAGGGCGATGCGGTGGGCATGATGGCCAGCGGCGGCGAGGCGCGCTGGGTGGCGCCGCAACGCGGCATGGCCACGGTCGACGTGCTGCTGCGCGCCAGCTACGACCTGCAGCCGCAGCCGGTGGCCACCGACTACCTGGCCGCGGCCACCGAACTGTCGCTGCGCCAGCGCCGCCGCGCGCTGGTGATGCTGGTCAGCAACGTGCGCGACGAGGACATCGAAGACCTGCTGGCCGCGGTGCGCCTGCTGCAGCGCCGCCACCTGGTGTGCGTGGCCAGCCTGCGCGAGCGCGAGCTGGACCAGGCGCTGAGCGAGGAGGTCCACGACCTGCCGCAGGCCGTGCAGGCCGGCGCGGTGGCGCGCTACCTGCAGCAACGCAGCGCCGCGCACGATGCCCTGCGCAGCCACGGCGTGATGGTGCTCGACGTCACCGGCGAGGAACTGCCCGCCGCACTGATCGAGCGCTACCTGGCGGTGAAGCGCGACGGGTTGCTGTAGCGAGCGGCCGAGGCGGCGCCGCAGCGCTCGACCGCGCTTGCCGTCGGCGCAAACACTGCCTTATTGGCAGTGCTGCAACAGCTTCTCCAATTCCGCCGCGGCCACGGCGGCAGGAACCTTGCTCTTAATCAGGTCATAGCAGGCCATGGTCGATATGCCGCCCGCCAAACGCTGCGCGGCCACGCCGGTCGAGAACATCTTGCCCAGCCCGATCGACGCGGAGCCACTGCCATTCGCCGTGCTCGTGCCATCGAAGCTGCCAAAGACGGAATAGGAGTCGCCCAGATTGCTGCGTGCGATCTTCGCATTGGCGGACTTGAGAATGGCTTCCTGCAGCTCTGCGGCTTTCTGCTTGCTCGCGTATTCAGCCGCCACGGCGGCGGCGTTCTGCCGCAGGTCATTCTCGCTCTGAGCGAAACCCGCGAGAATCGCCTGGTCTTCGGCATTGGGCACGAGCGCGTCCATGGCGCTCTTCGCGGCACTTACGTCCGCCTCGTCGACCGTGCCCTGGCTGCCCGCCGCTGCCTGGAGTGACGCCCATTTCAGTTTCGCTTGATCGTATGCGCTTTGCCGCTTGGCGGCTGCGCCGTAGCTTTCGCGCAGTTGCTTGAGCTTGCTATCGGCCTCGATCATCGCCTGCTTCGCCAGCGTCTCCTCCGACAGCGCCCTCGCATAGTCTGTCGATGCCTTCTTGGCGACTTCGATCCGCGCGTCTTCGCTGGTCCCGTCCGCGTCCGAGTCGCCCTCTCTGGCGACGCCTGAGATCACCAACAATTCGTACCCTTTCTTGCTGCAGTCGGCACCTGCGACCCCATCGTTGCACTTTCTTGCCACCGCCACCGGCACATAGGCCGCATCCACCTGTTTGTAGCCCAGGTTCATCGAAATGCCTGGGTTCTCGGTGGATGCCGTGGAAACATCGACACCGAATGTCGTCTTCGACGCATACACCAGCGGCGCCTGCTCCAGATGCGCGCAGCCACCCAACAGCAGAAAAGAGCAACAGGCAAGAGACGTTTTCATCGTGACACCTCCTGTGAGTGGACGCAGACCTGCGACAAATCGCCGCCACCGGCCTGCAGGATCGCAAGCAGGCGACGGACCTCGGCTTCGGTATTGGAAATCAGCACGATGCGGCATGCGTCCGCACCAAGGGGAGCATAGATCGCGGTTTCGGCGTGCCAGCCCAACGTCCATGCGCGCGGGGTCTGCGAAATTCCCAGACCTTGCGAGCGGATCGCCACAGGCGCCAAGCCTGCCGTGGCGATGCGCGTGCCGAACAGACCGCGCACGACCACGTCGTCTTGCGCGGTGGCGACCGTCACCACCGCGCACGCGCTGCAGTTGACGGCGACGCACGCAAGCAGCGCCAGCACCCTGGCGCGAGCACGATATGCAGACATGCTGGCCCCTACAGCACTCCCCGACGTCGATCTTCGTCAGTCGAGCAAGAGCAGTCAACCGTGATGCGTATCACGCCGTAGACATTTCGCATGCGGCGCGCATGGCGCGACTCCACCGGCCGCTTTCCCGGCGGAGGATGAACCCCCTGACGTCGCCGCTACGTTGCCGCCGCAGGCACCGGCGGCAACTGCGCACTGGCCTGCTGCAGGCGCTGCAGCGTGCGCAGCATCAGCGGCCGATGCCGCGCCAGCTTCATCCACGCCGGCAAGCGCGCCACCATCGAGCGTCCGAACAGGCCGCGGCGTTCGCGCAGCGTCGCCGCCACGTAGTCCTGCAGTTCCTGCAGATGGCGCGGGTTGTAGGCCCACAGCACCCCGGCGCGGGTTGGCGCTACCAGCGCCAACGGCAGGCCGAAATGCGGGTCGCAGGGCGATCCGTCGCGCATACGATACGTGGTGACGGCCACCGCGCTGACCTTTCCGCACTGCGCGCAACGTCCGGGCAAGGTTGCCGGCGGAGGTGCCGCGCCGCTCGATGTCGCACGGACCCGGACCCATTTGTGTCCGCAATGGCCGCAGGCGCGATGGCCTTCCAACTGCACCGCCCCCACCCAGTCGTCGGCGTCGCTGTCCAGCCCCGCGGCGCACTGCCCGCAACGAAAGCGTGCCTGCCAGCGATACGGCTCCCACTGCGCCAGTACCCAGCCCGGCGCGCCGCAGCGATGGCAGCGCACCGCCACCTGGTCGGCATAGGCGGCCAAGGGCGTGCCGTCGTTGCGATGCCGGCGCGGCGCGCCAGGCGACGCCGCATCGGCGCGCGACACAGACTCAGGCATACAGCACGCCCGGCCGCGCGTCCTCGACGATGGCGTGCGGCAGGAACCGCGCGCTGTCGCGGGTGATCGGGCCATCGTCCTCGCGGATGCCGATGCCACAGGCACGGTCGCCGACGATCCAGCTGCCGACCATGGGGTAGCGGCCCTCGAACGCCGGCAGCGGATGCGCCTGCTGGCGGATGTAGGGTCCGGCATAGGGCCCATCGCTTTCCAGCACGCGGCCGTCGTCCAGGTGCAGCACGATGTTGGCGCCCTCGCGCGAATGCAGCGGCTTGCGCACCCAGCCCGGCGGCAACGCGCTGCCGTCGTCGAACGCGGCCGGCAGCAGGTTCGGGTGGCCGCGGTGGCGTTCCCACAGCAGCGGCAGGATGCCCTTGTTGCTGAGCAGCGCCTTCCACGGCGGCTCCAGCAGGCGCAGGCCCGATCCCGGCAGGGCCTGGCCGAAGCGTTCGGCGAACATGTCCTCCAGTGGATACAGCTTGAACAGCGCGCCGATCACCGTGTCGTCCAGATCGGTATAGCGGCCGTCGCTGGACAGGCCGATGTCCTCGATCGCGATCAGCTCGCCACCGACACCGGCCTGCGCAGCGCAGTCGCGCAGGTAGGCGACCGTGCCCTGGTCCTCTTCCGAATCGCGCACCGCGGCGAAGTACAGCGGCGGCGGCAGCCAGCCGGCGATCGCGGCGAAGCGCTCCAGCAAGGCCTCGTGGATGGAGTTGAACTGGTCGGCGTCGTCCGGCAGGCGACCCTGCGCGCGCTGGTCTTCCAGCCACTGCCACTGGAAGAACGCCGATTCGAACAACGAGGTCGGCGTGTCGTAGTTCAGCTCGTACAGCTTGGCCGGGCCGCGGCCGTCGTAGGCCAGGTCCAGGCGGCCGTACAGATGCGGCTCGCGGCGCCGCCAGCTGTCGGCGATCCAGTCGCGGAACGCCGGCGGAATCGCCAGCCGCTGCATCAACGCCTCGCTGGCGACGATCTCGTCGAGCAGGCCCATCGCCATCGCGTGCAGTTCGGCGCTGGGATCCTCCAGATCGCGTTCGATCTGGCGCAGGCTGAACGCGTAGTAGGCACGTTCGTCCCAGTAGCGCTGCCCGTCGATGGTGTGGAAACGGAAGCCGTACTCCGCGGCCTGGGCGCGCCAGTCGCCGCGCTCGACGATCGCGATGCGTTTCATGCGGGGTCTCGTGCGATGAAAAAGAAAGCCGGGCTCAGCTGCCGAAGCCGCGCCCGCCACCGGATTCGCCGAAACCGCCGCGGCTGACGGTGACCGCCCGGTTCGGCGTGGCGCCGATATGGGTCATGGTCTGGTTGCCGCGCAGTGTCGTGCCGCTGGCCGCCGCACCGGCACCACCGGCGCCGCCGGAATAGGACGCCGGCCGCTGCCACTGATCCTGCCGATCCTGGTAGGCGGGCGCAGCATTGAACCCGGCGGCGCGGTTGTTGTTGAGCATCTGCGACAGGAAGAAACCGGTCATCATCGGCCCGATGAAGGAATGGCCGTGGCTGTCGCGCTGCTCCACGCAGCGCTCCGGCGCATAGTCCTGCGCGCACTGCTCGCGGCTGGCGTACTTGGGCCCCTGCTCGGCCGCCTGCTTCTGCGCCTGCGCGAAGGCCTCGCGGCAGGTGGCGATGTCGTGGGTCTGCGCCACGCAGGCATCCACCGAGGTGTACAGGCCTTCCTGGGCCTTGGTTTCCAGCTCGCGCCCGCAGGCGGTGAACAACAGCGGCGCGGCACTCATCAGCAACAGTGCGGTCGTCTTCGACCTTTTCATGGCAACGTCTTCCTGAGTCCAGCCACGATGATGCCCGGTTCCGCCGGCCGCGGAAACCCGCGGCCGGGGGTTGGACGTCGCTGCGGACGCAGTCGCGACGCGTCAGCTCGTCGGCGGCGGCGGCACGTAGCTCGACAGGCGCGCGTCGAAATACGGCTGCACCGCGGCGATGTTGGACTTGACCTGGATGTCCATGCCGACATCGCGGCTCATGCCCAGCACGTCGTTGTCCGGCCAGCCGGGCCCGAAGCACCATTGCGTGCTGGGGATGTTGTTGGCCTGCAGGTGCGCGAGCATGCGCTTGGTCGCCAACTCCGCGCTGGCGTTGCCGGCCGGATAGCCATGCTCGCCGAGAAAGCCGCGCTTGCCTCGGTGTGCCAGCCAGTCGATGAACGGCGTGACCATCTCGATGCCGGTGTCCGGCGCAACGGATTCATTGGGATTGGCCCAGGCACCGCCGCCTTGGCCCTGGTTGTCCAGGTAGTTGTGCGCCTCGTAGACGATGCGGTCGTACGGGTCGGGGATCGTGTCCAGGTTGTTCGACGCCTCTTTCCACCGGCGGGCGCTGGCGTATTCGTTGCCGCAGACGAACACGTAATGCGACCGGTCGAAATCGAAGATGCGCGCCGCGGTGGCGGTGGCGGTGCGCAGCCAGTGGTCGGCCATCACCAGCTTGCTGCCGTCGGCGTTGTACTCCGGCCCCTCGTAGGGCTCGTTCATCAGGCCCCAGCCGAAGATCGCCGGATGCGAACGGAAGCGCTGCACGATGCGGCTCCACAGATCCGGCAGGCCGGCGGCGTTGTACAGCGTGCAGCCCGGCGTGCCGATCACGCGGTACTCGTAGAGCTTGAGCAGGGTGTCGGCCGGATCGAAGTAGGCCAGATACAGGAAATTACCCTTGCGGTAGGTCCCGTTCCACACCGATTGATCGGCGGGGTCGGTGACCGCGCGCCCATCCGGCCCGATCAACTGCCCAGACCCATCGCGCCGGTAACCGGACTTGCTCGCCACCTTGATCGGCAGGCGCATGTAGTCGTGCAACTCCAGGATCGCCACCTTGCCGCGCTGCGCGAGCCGATTCAGCACCTGCTCGACCTGGTCGCAATACGTGGCGTTGAGCGGCATGCCCTGGCCGGTGCTGAAGCGTGCGGCGGTGGTCGGCAGGCGGAACAGCGGGCAGGCACCAGCGGCGGCGATGTGCTGGTCGCGGATGTCGCGGTAGTGCCGGTCGATGATGGCGTTGTCCACGAAGTTGTTGGACGCCAGCCCGGACAGGTTGAGGCCGGCGAACGGCAGCGTGCCGGCGGCACGGGCCTGGCCGCCGAGGCCCCACAATGCGGCGCCGGCAGCGATGCCGACACCGGCACGCAGGACATTGCGGCGGCCCGGATCGACCGGGGCGGAGGCAAGGGACGGGGTGGGGGAGGAAACAGCGGAAGACGACGAACGCACATGCCGGGGCATGGACACCTCCTGTGGTCATGATGGGCGAGCCGGGCCTACGCCCCCTGACGCACCGGCCACCGCAGTCTGCCAAGCGTGTTCGGGCAGGTCTGCGAACCGCTTCTCACTCCTGGCCGGCGCGCGGCGGCGCCGGCCTGCGTGCTAACGTGATCGGCCCACCCGGTGGCCGCCAGGACGGTTGCAGCAGCAACGATCCGATCGCGCCACCATCGCCAGCCTCCCCGCCCGCACGTTCGCTGCTCCCATGCCCGACTATCGCTCCAAGACCTCGACCCACGGCCGCAACATGGCCGGCGCCCGCGCACTGTGGCGCGCCACCGGCATGCAGGACGCCGACTTCCACAAGCCGATCATCGCCATCGCCAATTCCTTCACCCAGTTCGTGCCCGGCCACGTGCACCTGAAGGATCTCGGGCAGCTGGTCGCGCGCGAGATCGAGCGCGTCGGCGGCGTGGCCAAGGAGTTCGACACCATCGCCGTGGACGACGGCATCGCCATGGGCCACGACGGCATGCTGTATTCGCTGCCCAGCCGCGAGATCATCGCCGACTCGGTCGAGTACATGGTCAACGCGCACTGCGCCGACGCGCTGGTGTGCATCTCCAACTGCGACAAGATCACCCCCGGCATGCTGATGGCCGCGCTGCGCATCAACATCCCCACCGTGTTCGTCTCCGGCGGGCCGATGGAAGCCGGCAAGACCAAGCTCGCCGACCACAACCTGGACCTGATCGACGCGATGGTGATCGCCGCCGATCCCACCGCCTCCGACGAGAAGGTCGCCGCGTTCGAGCGCAGCGCCTGCCCCACCTGCGGCTCCTGCTCGGGCATGTTCACCGCCAACTCGATGAACTGCCTGACCGAAGCACTGGGCCTGGCCCTGCCCGGCAACGGTACCGTGGTCGCCACCCACGCCGACCGCGAGCAACTGTTCCTCAAGGCCGGCCGCACCGCGGTGGAACTGTGCCACCGCTGGTACGGCGCCGAAGACCCGCGCGCGCTGCCGCGCGGCATCGCCACCTTCGAAGCGTTCGAGAACGCGATGACCCTGGACATCGCGATGGGCGGCTCCACCAACACCATCCTGCACCTGCTCGCCGCCGCGCAGGAGGCCGAGGTGCCGTTCACCCTGCGCGACATCGACCGCCTGTCCAAGCGCGTGCCGCAGCTGTGCAAGGTGGCGCCGAACACGCAGAAGTACCATATCGAGGACGTGCACCGCGCCGGCGGCATCGTCGCCATCCTCGGCGAACTGGCCCGCGGCGGCCTGCTGCACACCGACCAGGCCACCGTGCACAGCCGCAGCCTGGCCGACGCCATCGCGCAGTGGGACATCACCCAGAGCGACGACCCCGCCGTGCAGACCTTCTATCAGGCCGGGCCGGCCGGCATCCCCACCCAGGTCGCCTTCAGCCAGGCCACGCGCTGGCCGAGCCTGGACGCCGACCGCGCCAGCGGCTGCATCCGCGACGTCGCCCACGCCTACTCGCAGGAGGGCGGGCTGGCGGTGCTGTATGGCAACATCGCCGAGGATGGCTGCGTGGTGAAGACCGCAGGCGTGGACGAATCCATCCACGTGTTCGAGGGCAACGCCAAGGTGTTCGAAAGCCAGGACGCCGCGGTCAAGGGCATCCTCGCCGACGACGTCAAGGCTGGCGACGTCGTGGTGATCCGCTACGAAGGCCCCAAGGGCGGCCCCGGCATGCAGGAAATGCTGTACCCGACCTCGTACCTGAAGTCCAAGGGCCTGGGCAAGCAATGCGCCCTGCTCACCGATGGCCGCTTCTCCGGCGGCACCTCCGGCCTGTCGATCGGCCACGCCTCGCCGGAAGCGGCGGCGGGCGGCGCCATCGGCCTGGTTCGCGACGGCGACCGCATCCGCATCGACATCCCCCAACGCCGCATCGACCTGCTGGTCTCCGACGCGGAACTGGCCACGCGTCGCGCCGACCAGGACGCCCGCGGCTGGAAGCCGGCTGAGCCGCGTCCGCGCAAGGTCAGCACCGCATTGAAAGCCTATGCGTTGCTGGCAACCAGTGCGGACAAGGGGGCGGTGCGGAACAAGGCGCTGCTGGATGGGTGAAGCGTTGTCATGAAGGCCGCGGATTGCCGCGGTCTTCATGGCGTCCAGGTACTGCATTGTGGGAGGGACTTCAGTCCCGACGCGTGACCGCAAACGCCCACGGCTATGCTGCTTTTCTGGACACCACGGCACATGCGGAGGATCTGCGCGGCCTGCCCCTTCCGCGCTGAATGCCGTTCACCATTGACCAGGATGAAGCGTCCCGTCCAGCCAACAGACATTTGCTCGGTACGCAGGCTGTCATGCCGAAGTCGCAACCGGCCCGCACCTGCTACAGCAACCTCGGCGGTTGATGCGCCGTTACGCCTTCATCGTCATGGGTGTAACTCATACGCCAGCTCGAACGTCGGATAACGTAGCCAGCATTGGCGCACAGAGCCGCGGCCACCATCAGGCAAGTCATTGATGCAGGGTGGGAATTTCTCGCTTTGCGGATGTCTGGCGTTGGTGGATACTTGGCGCATCACCGCTTTTGGGCGGTCTAATTAGTAGTTAGCACTCAAAGGCAATGTCCCTGGCACTCATAAGAAAGCTATTTGGCCGCCCTGCGGAGAACGTCAGCACTGCCGCATCTGACGACTACAAAGAACGCATCAAAGCGTTCGAGACCGTCCTTAGCGACTGCCTCAATGTCTCTCGCAACTGTGCTGGCATCCCTGCACCATCAGGAGCCCACTTCTATGCCAGTGTTTTGTTCACCACACTTTGCGCTCGCGGCGTTAGCTTCGCGATCCTAGCTCCAGGCACGTCATGGTCAAAGAAGATCACCGACCACTGGGACTATGCCTCACTAGCAGTACTTGTCAGGTCTCTGCTTGAGGTAAGGCTAGCGTTCTTCTATCTGTGCATCGAGCAAACCACCCAGAATGAGTGGGGTTGCCGCTGGAACATCTTCAATCTCCATGACTGCACGGCAAGGATTCATCTGTTTGAGGAGATGGATCCAAACTCGGCCGACATACCTGGGTTTCAAGAGCAGTCCGCTGAGCTTAGGGGTCGACTCAATAGCAATGCCTTCTTCTTGACCCTTCCTGCCTCAGACCAGCGCAAGTTTCTTCACGGCAAGAGCGCGTTTCTCGCGCCGCTGGAGACAGTTGCTGCCGCGGCTGGCGTGGAAGTTCAGCAGTTTCGTTGGCTGTACAAATTCCTTTCCAGCCATGTGCATGGCCTTCCCTTGTCTTTCTACCACGCCGGCCAGTTCGACGAGCGCGGGCGCGGGGTGCATTGCGAGATTGAGGACAACTACAGTTGCTTGTGCGTTTCCTTCGCCCTTACGCTACTGGTAGCGGCGCGAGACGAAATGGAGGCTTTGTTTTCTCCCCACGTTGAGCGCTAACAATTCGTTCAAGCCGAAGCCGCTTCGTGGCTCGGCTTAACTCAGGTGTTAGCAGGACATGGATACTCTCTCGTTCATTGCTGAGCTCATCAAATCCCTCGCATGGCCACTCGCCGTTGTTGTGGTTATTTTGCTGTTTCGGAGCGAAATTACTGCCCTGCTCAAGACCATGAAACGCGGCAAGGTCGGAATGGCTGAGGTCGAGTTTGAGAGAGATGTCCTTAAGCTAGAGTCCTCTGCTCAGGCACTTCCAAGCACTAAAAGCCCTGATAACGCAGCTCTGATCGCAACTCAAAACCCTCGAGGAGCCGTGTTGGATTCGTGGCTTCGCCTGGAAGAGCAAATTATCTCTTTGGCAATGCGCAAAGGCCTTACAAATGCGACTGCGAGGCGCTATCCACGCGGCTCCATTGATGCGCTAATGAAGTCAGGGCTGATCACGTCAAGTGATCGCTCAATCATCGATAGCATGCGAGAACTGAGAAATCTCGCTGCACATGACCCTGATTTTTCGCCGAATCCAGATTCGGTGGTGAGCTACTTGCAGTTTGCCTCAGATCTTGGTGCGCGTCTTGACCAGATTTGAGAGCTGTCTTGCTAACAAGTCATTCAAGCCGACGCCGCTTCGCGGCGCGGCTTAACCCAGGTGTTAGGTGACATGTCCAAGCTCCTCTCAATCCTGCTATCGACAGCTCTGCTCGGTGGATATTCCGCCGCTGCATGCAGTTCTTCACTCGACCTGTATGGTGCTTTCTTCAAGGCCGGCCATCCCATCAAAGGTGAGACGATCGACGAGGCTGCAACTGGGGCAGACCAAATTGCCAACTTGAATCGCTCTGTCGAGCTAATCAAGCGCCACCCGGACGTCAGGTTCGAGATTGCGGGCCATACTGATCAGTATGAGTGTTCCGGGCAAGAGTGCCGCTATCTCGCCCAACGTCGAGCGCTTCTCCTATACAGGTTCCTGCTAGCGGCTGGCGTAGATCCGCTTTGTGTCATTGCTCTAACCGAGTACGGGTCCACTCGCCCGATCGCTGGCAAACGGGAGGAGAACTCGCTCAATCAGCGCGCCGAGCTAAACGTGGACATTGAGCCGTAAAGTGCTCCAGCATGGCACCCAACAATTCATTAAAGCCGACGCCGCTTCGCGGCGCAGCTTAACTCAGGCATCAGATACAAAACTCATTCCTAGGCATACGAGACCACTACAACATGAATGATTCTGAAGAGTACCCAAGCCGCGAAGAATTCCTAGATTTACTGTGGAGCGAAATCATCAATTCGCCAATGCAGGAAGTCTGGATCGACAATACAATCAATACATCGCAGCAGCAGCCCGATGGTCCATTCGGGGACGTCGGCCCTGTCCTGGAACGATTGCTTTCTTTGGGAGCATCGAGGCGCGACCTGTCCCTCATCTATCGCATGGCATCCTATGAGGCCGTGTTCGACACGCTCTATAAAATGGCGGATCCAGGGATCAAACCAGATGACGCGCCCATGCTGTTTGAGGACCTGCTTGGGTCGGACCCATCGGGTCTGGACGCCGGGCCTGGTTCGGCCCCAGAAAAGACCGCCTAACAAATGAGCTCCTGGACACGTGGCACGGTGGTCGGGTTGGCGCCTAACAAGCTATTCAAGCCGGCGCCGCTTTGCGACGCGGCTTAACTCAGGTGTTAGGCGGCAGTGCTGTACGTGCAGCGCGGCTTCCACCTTCGGCAACAGCGCTGGCGCCTCAACGGTCGGCTCCGGCGCGCAGTCCTCACGTCTCCAGTCATCGGATCGCCCCCCTCTGCTTCGTCGTCCGGCGTCGTTGCCCCGCTGCGCTCATTACCTTGAGCTTCGGTCACATCCAGCAGCCAGCGCCTCGGGCGAGCCCCAAGGCTACGATCTATGGCATGCTCGGCGCTCGGCGGCAGTGCTGGGGAGCACGGGCCATGCCTTACCACCGCCTGGCAGCGCCGTTTAACCATTCGCTCAAGCCGACGCCGCTTCGCAACGCGGCTCAACTCAAGCATTAGCACACACAATAGCGAGAAGGGGCTCTATGGAAATGACGATCAGAGACGCGCAGTGGGACATGCGTCGCGGCTACTTGAGCGGAAGTACTGGAATCGTGGCCTCGGCGACGGCGTGGACAGTCGCCACCGCTTTTGCGGCATTCGTCTCGCCAGAGCGCGCTATCTGGGCGCTGCTTATTGGCGGCATGTTGATCTACCCGGTCAGCGTGCTGCTGTGCAAGCTTCTTGGAGCCTCTGGCGCGCACATTAAAGGCAATCCGCTCGGTCAACTTGCCGGAGCGAGCACGTTCTGGCTCATCTTCAGCTTGCCGCTCGCGTACGGGCTGGGCCTCCGTCAGCCGGCTTGGTTCTTCTTGGGCATGTTGCTCGTCATCGGGGGCCGCTATCTGGTGTTTGCATCTGTCTATGGCATGCGGCTCTACTGGGTGCTGGGTCTGGCGCTCGCTGCGAGCGCAATTGTCTTGGCGTTGTGTCGCGCGCCCGCGGTCTTCGTGGTTGCCGTGGGGGCGGCCATCGAGTTCGCCTTTGGCGCCGTAGCCTTCGCGCAGCATGGAAAGTGGGTGCGCGCCAACAATGTTCTCGACCCGACGCCGCTTCGCAGCGCGGCTTGATCCGATGTCAGGCCGCACTGATCCCACCATACGCCCCACTTGACCCAGTCTTCAACATGAGATTCCAACGTCTATTGTTTGTCGTCGTGCTGTACCTGATGGCCGCTTCGACATTCGTTGTGTTTGTCAGCAACGTAGTGCCTTGGTTCCAGTACCGCCTGTCGTCTGCACCCGCCAGGCTGTTCCTCTTGCCCCAACCCGTGGGCGACAGCCCGCAAGATGAAATACGAGTGGCCTCAGATCAGCGGAAGTACGGCCATGCGGTACTCCTGAAACTTGAATCTGGTGAGACCCTTAGTTCCCACGCGCACCTAAAGTCCGATCAGTACAAGCAGGCGTCTTCAGATCAGGGGCTTCCGGTTCTGTATCGCAAAGATGGGCCAAACAAAGTTCAAGTCATTGGCAACCTCCAAGAGCTGGAGTCTCCTTGGGTATGGCTAGCCCTCTGTATCGTCCTCTCGATCGTTGCACCCTACGCGGGACGACTACGGGCAAGGGAGATGGCCAGTTGAGTCCATGGCTGCACGAAGATGACTACCGCCATAACTAGCTCAGGCTTTCAAGCACTCATCCCCGCCTAACTGGGTAGTCAAGCGCCCCGACTTGGAACCTTCCGCTGACTTCGCCCACAGGGCGCCTACCATCCGCCCATAGCATTTCCCAGCCACCAAAGCCGAGTTGAGGTAGCTGTGATCGATGCGGAAGACGTCCAGATTGTCCAGCGCGCTGCGGCGGACAGGCGCTGACCTCCGCTTTCACCACACACCTCGCACATGTCCGCATGAACTGGAAAGCGATCCTTGCCTATGCCGCGCTACTGTTCCTTCTCCAGTGCGGCGTTGGCTTGTTAAGTGGTCTCTTTGACCTCGGAGGGCTCGTTAATGCCTGGAACTTCCTCTCGTTCCTGCTGTGCGCCGCGCTGTTTGCGCACCTCGCACTACATGTGGCACAACACCGCCTCGCGCATGCCTGCCTCGTCTTGGTCGTCTACGCCGCCGTGGCAGATGTAGTCGCCGCGCTGTTGCCTGCAGACATGACGGACGAACCGGCCATTTTTGTCATCCTGGAATGGCTGGAACTGCTGGCGGGTGCGGCCTCCGGCCTGCTGGTTGGTTGGCAAATTCGAAGAGCGAATCTACGCCAGAGGTCTGGTCATGAAGGCGATACTCGGCCTCGCTCATGAAGCGCTCGGCGCTAAACCAAGCATACGAAGATCTCAAAATTTCACTCAAAGATCAGGCTCCAGTCTTCATGAAAGATGACGCAGTGCTCCACCGAATAGCCTTCCTCTCGCGTTTGCGAGCGGCACACAGTCGGCCAGCATCATTCACTCGTGCTGTTTGGGACAATCGCAGATCGCTGCTTCACTGGATCCTGCTTATCATCGCTGCAGGACTCCTCTTCGGATACACACTTGGTCCATCCTGCATCCCCAACGTCGTTGCCGTGGCCGCCGGAGTGCTACTTGGCTTCGCCCATAACCTGCATCAGGCCGTCAAGACGTGGCCTTTGCTTTCCAGCGTCATAGATTGGGCAAAGGTCGAGCGGGAAATCTCGGCAGATTCTTCGAATGGCAGCTGATTCCTCATCACGTGCCAACTCGCGGTCCGGCCATACTCAAGGCTCAGCCATCATGAAGTACGCCGTTCTTGCCTTTTCTCCGGTCGCTCTAGCCTTTTTCGTACCACTCTCAATAGCACAGGCCTCCGAACCCGGCCCTTCCATCACCCAAACGGCACTGATGGACTCCGAGAGCGAGTACCAACACAGCCCGCTCTGCGACAAGGAGGAGCTCACCCTGTGGACGTGCCAGACGCGCAAGCGCGTGTTTTCGCTGTGCTCGTCGAAGGTGGTCAACCGGTCTTCGGGCTACCTGCAGTACCGGGCATCGGAGGGTGGCAAGCTGGCCCTGCGGTATCCCCCCGACAAGAAGCCGCCGGCAGGACTGTTCACCTACAGATCGTTCTTGAACGGCAACGCATCGATCGAGTTCGCCAATGGCGGCTACCGGTACAGCCTGTTCGACCCGCTCCGATCCGCCTCGTCCATCTCCGTCTCCGGACCTGGGGCATCGGACAAGACTACGCAGATCGCCTGCGGCCCGAACCAGACCCTGCAACTCAACTACACGATGCGGCTGATGCACGACGCGGGCGTCTGGGCTGATCCCTGACTACGATGCAGCACGATGCGGCGATCCTCGCCAGCACGTCGCCTACTGTGGCGGCGTGGCGGGTGCGACGGCCGTGGCGATTGGCGCACTCGGCAAGTTGTTACACTCGACGCGGGCGTCCTTGCCACACCCAGCACTCGCCATAGACAAATGTTCGTTTTCACCGACAGGTGCAGTACTTCCTTCAGCTGGCTGCGAAAGATCCCTTCCCTCAACCATCGGCCCCATCATGAAATACGCGATCGCCTTCCTGTTACTTGCCCTCGCTTCGTCGCCGGCGCTTGCCCGCAAGAATTGCGATGAATTGAAGGCCGAGCTCACTGCGAAACTCGATGCCCACGGCGTCAAGGACTACACACTGGAGATCGTCGACAACGCCGACATCCAGGATCGCAAGGTCATCGGCAGTTGTGCGGCGGGAAGCAAGAAGATTGTGTACAGCAAGAACAAGCCGTCGACGTAAGCGACAGGAGCTGTGACGTCATGCACGCAAGGTGGTACAACCCCGCGCGGGGCGTCGTCCTCGCGCATCGCAGGACGGCGCCATGCAGGTAGTGGAGCACGAACCGCACGCCTGGTTCCTGCTGCGCGACGGCGACACGCTGCTGCTCGACGTCAACTGCAGCCATGGCCCGGTCGGTTATACGTGGACCATGGCGCTGATTGCCCAGGAAGTAGAGCAATTCCGCGCGCTCGGGCGTGATTTCATCGCGCAGCTCGCCGAGCGCGTGCAGTCGACCGCGCCCGGAGTGTTGGGCAATCGGTCGCCGTATCTGGTTCGCAAAGCGGATGCCGAGACGCGCCAGCGCGTCACCCTGGCGATCAAGGCCTGGAACCAGCGCGACTGACTTCCTGGGCGTTCTACCTGGAAATCAAGGCAGCATTGCCGCTCGTGCCAACAGAAGTGCATAAGCCACACCCAGTAATCGACTGATGCACCCGACCGGCATCGCCGGCGCAAGCCACTCCTTATCGCATGCGGCCCCGCTCTGGCATGATCCACAACAAGCTGGGTCCCCGGAAAGAGAAAGCCGCCATGCATGACATGACCTGGAGCGCTTCCGAGAAAAAGGCAGCCAAAGCACTGTTCGACACGGCGCTTCAACGCGAACTCCAGGCCTATCTCCAAGAGTTTAAACGCAGTGCCGCAAGCATCGACACGCCGGACGCTCTATGGCCCCTGATCGACCAAGCCGTAAAAAGGGAGCGCGAAATCGCTCGGACATACGACTACCGCTATTCTCAGCTCATCCTCGTCTTCGCCGGCCTTTTGCGTCGCGGCATCATTCAAGAAGTGGAAGTAGGCGCGCTTGGTGACGAAAAGGCCAGGCACATCATCGCCCTTGCACGCCTGAAGGTGTGATGTATCCGATCGATAACCGCACTGCCGCCGTCTACGGCACACGATGCGATCCGCCGGCGCTAATTCGCGCCGGAAGGCCTTGTGTTCCGGCATAAGCGGCCACGGATGTGCTGAATTTCGTGGCGATGGGGCCGGCGGCGACGGAACTGCGCGGAACCATCCGTGACAGGCCTTGCCGCCCACGCCGCTCGCCGGTTGATGCGGCGCGCCGCTTCGCCCTTGTCTCGCGGCGTGCGAGGTCGCGCCGCTCCTTGGACTGTAGTAGGTTCGTCGCGTACGGGTCGATGGGCAGACCCCCCGATCCGAAAGCAGGTGCCGATTGCCATGCGTGTATTTCTGGACGACGAGCGAGAGACACCCACGGGATGGACAAGGGCCTATTGGCCGGACGATGTCATCGCACTGCTCCAAACCGGGAAGGTACAGGAACTCAGCCTGGACCACGATCTAGGCGACGATGCACGCGGAACCGGGTATGACGTAGTGCTCTGGATCGAGGAGGCAGTGGCACTTCGGTCCTTCGTTCCGCCGAGGATGCACGTCCATTCTGCAAACACTTCCGCGGGAGATAAGATGCGTCTTGGGATCGAGGCGATCGAGCGGATGGCGGCGGAGCGTGGGCACGTGGCTCCACCGTGATGCGACTGACATGCGACTGATCGCCTGCGCATTGCGCGGCGCGCTTCGCATTTGCTGATTCTTCACGCCATATCCTCGTTTTCTACCAGCGACAGCCACAATGACAAAGGATCCGGAAGCTCAACGTCGCAAAGCCATCCGCGAGGCGGCAGAGGACGAAAAGCGTCCACTTGAAGAAGCCGCCCTTCCTCTCCCCAAGGAAACGCTCTGGGCCTTGTTCGATTACTTGAATGAAGCGCTCGCCGACGGCTGCGATCATTCCTTGCGACTCACCACCCAGTTTCTCGCCTCCCGTGATGTTCCGCCGGCGTCAGTCATCCCCTGGCTCGGTGCGCACGGCGGCTTCTGCGATTGCGAAGTGCTTTTCAATGTCGAGGAACGCTGGGGTAAGCAGTGAAGGTGGACGTGGTCTCCAGTACGGCCTGACCACACGGCGGCCAAAGAAATCTCCCCACATGCACGTCGACATCACCCACCACGTGGATGCCAGCGAGCCCGACGACGCGGACGGCTACTACTACGCCTACACCCTCTATCGCTTCAGCGACGGCCACGACCAGTTGCTGGCGCGCAGCTACGACGACGAGGCGGACCAGGCGCATTTCCTGAGCATCGAGGTGGGCGGACGCGCGCGAACGATGACCGATGCGGATCTTCGGCATCCCCTGCTCCTGGCCGCCGCGGCGTACCTGGGCGAGGCCGGCAAGCGTAGACTGCGCTGGCTGAGCGGCCGCGGCGACGGGTACGAGCCACTGCCCGGCCAGCCCACCATCGGACCAGCGGAGGCTCCATGAAACGCGTCACCGGGATCGGCGGCATCTTCTTCAAGGCGCAGGATCCGGCCGCACTGCAGGCCTGGTACCAGCGGCACCTCGGCATCGATGTACAAGCTTGGGGCGGCACTGCCTTCGCATGGAACGACGGCAGCGGCGCACCGGTGACCGGTTCCACCGTCTGGTCGATCGGCGCGGCGGCGCAGGAGCCGCACTTCTCGCCCGGCACGGCGCCCTTCATGATCAATTACCGGGTGCACGATCTGCACGCCCTGGTTGCGGCGCTGCGCGAGGAAGGCTGCCACGTGCTGGACCGCATCGACGAATCCGAATACGGCGCCTTCGCCTGGGTCATCGACCCGGAAGGCAACAAGGTGGAACTCTGGCAGCCGCCCGCCGGCCAGTAGCGCTGGCCTCGGCCGGTCGGTTGGTCGACCGGTAGCACCGCACGCCCGACCAACGAGCGTCGAAACCACCCCACCGGTCGGCATCGCCCCCGCGCCGACCGGTGGGCAGGCGCTGCCGACGGGCGGTGCGCGATCTTCGCTCGCCCTGCACCGCCCTGCCACTACTGTCCGCGCTCATTGTCCTGATCGGGATCCGCGCCACCGATGAATGCCTCGCTCCCGAATTCCCCCTCGCCCCTGCGCGCGTTCACGGCGCGGGTCCTGGTCGTCATGGCGCTGGGCGCGCTGGCGCTGCTGGCCTGGCAATTGTCGGAGCTGCTGCTGATCGTGTTCGGCGCGGTGGTGGTGGGCGTGCTGCTGCACGGGCTGGCCACGCTGTTGCGCAAGTGGTTGCCGCTGCCGGAGTGGGCGGCGCTGGCGCTGGTGATCCTGATGCTGGTGCTGGCGTTGTCGGCCATCGTGCTGCTGTTCGGCGCCGAGGTCGCCGCGCAGATCGACACCTTCCGCGCGACCTTGCCGGCAGCCTGGAACAAGTTCCATGCGTGGCTGCAGTCCGGCCCGCTGGGGCCGCAGATCGAGCGCATCCCCGACCAGTTGCGCGACGGCGCCTCGACCCTGGCCACGCACGCCGGCGCGATCGTGCTGTCGGCCGGTGGCGGCGTCACCGACGCGGTGCTGATGATGGTCGGCGGGCTGTACCTGGCCGCGCAGCCGACGCTGTATCGGCAGGGCCTGCTGCACCTGCTGCCGCGCGACCGTCGCGGCGTCGCCGACGAGGCGCTGACCGCCAGCGGCCAGGCGCTGCGTGCATGGTTGACCGGGCAATTGCTGGCGATGGCGGTGATCGGCACCCTGACCGGCATCGGCCTGTGGTTGCTGGGCGTGCCGGTGGCGCTGGGCATCGGCCTGTTGACCGCGCTGTTGGACTTCATCCCCATCGTCGGCCCGATCGTGGCCGCGGTTCCGGCGATCCTGCTGGGTTTCACCGTCAGCCCGCAGGTGGCGCTGGGCGCGCTGCTGCTGTTCGTGGTGCTGCAGCAGCTCGAGGGCCACGTGCTGCAGCCGCTGATCCAGGCGCGCGCGGTGGACCTGCCGCCGGCGTTGCTGCTGTTCTCGCTGTTCGGCATCGGCGTGCTGTTCGGGCCGATGGGCGTGGTGCTGGCGGCGCCGCTCACCGTGGTGCTCTACGTGCTGGTCAAGCGCCTGTACGTGCAACATGCGCTGGGCGATGCCGAAGGGGCGGACGGGGCCGGAAAGCCCGCCTGACCGGCGCTGCCGCATCCCGTCCGGCACCCCATGATGTCGACCGGCCGCAGGATCCGCAGCGCGATCTGGTCGACACCTTGCACGGTGCCGCTGCGTACAACGACAAGGGCCATGCCTGGCTCGGGCGCGATCCCCGGCAGATCGCCGACATGCAGCACCGGTTCCAGACGCGTCTGACGGCGCTGGCCGCGTGCCTGGGCGAGGCGCCGCTCGGCCCGGCGCCGAGCGCGACCATCGCCAATGGGGCGGCGGCGCGCGACGATTCGGGACGGTGCGCCGCGCTGTGCGAACAGGGCTTTGGGGTCCATCCTGCTCGCTGAACCGAAGCGAGCGCCGCGCTCGATCCATCTCGACATCCGCGCCGGGTCGCTCCCGCGATACGGCCGCTGAACGCGGGTCCGGCACTGGGACCGGCTCGCTTTGACTTGTCATTCACGCGGCCCACACTGGCGGGTGCCTTTCCCTCGCCCGATGACACCGTGAAGAAGCCGCCTCAGGATCCCGCGTCCACCACCGCCGACACCGACACCACTCCCGAAAACCCGCAACGCCGGCGCCTGCTCGGTGGCCTGGCCCTGGCCGGCAGCGCCCTGGCGCTTGGCGGCCCCGCCGAGGCCCAGGCCGCGACCGCCAAGCGCGCGCCCGCGCGTGCGCTGTCGGCGACGGAGCTGGATCGGCAACTGCGGCAGAAGATCGAGCACGTGGTGGTGATCTACGCCGAGAACCGCAGCTTCAACAACCTGTTCCCCGAGTTCCCCGGGCTGCAGCAGCCGCTGTCCAAGGTGACGCCGGCGCAGGCGCGGCAGCTGGACCGCGACGGCAGCGTGCTCGACATCCTGCCGCCGATCTGGGGCGGGCTGGCGCCGGACGAACAGGTGGTGGCGCATCGCCGCTACAAGATCGGTGAGGACGCGATCGGGCCGCTGCCCAATGCGCCGTTCGCGCTGCGCACGCCCGACGGCCAACTGCTGCCGCACGGCATCGTGACCCGCGACCTGGTGCATCGCTTCTACGAGAACCAGATGCAGATCAACGGCGGCCGCAACGACGGCTTCGCCGCGTGGAGCGACGCCGGCGGGCTGGTGATGGGCCACTACGGCGATGCGCCGGCCACGCTGCGGCTGTGGAGCCTGGCCCGCGAGTACACGCTCTGCGACAACTTCTTCATGGGCGCGTTCGGCGGCTCGTTCCTCAACCACCAGTACCTGATCGCCGCGCAGGCGCCCTACTACCCCAAGGCCGACAGCAGCCCGGCACGGACGCAGATCAGCGTGCTGGCCAGCGACCGCCCCGACGAGATCCGCCTGGCGGTGCAGGACGATTCGCCGGGCACCGCGCTCAACGGCCGCCCGCGCTTCGTGCGCAACGGCGCGCTGACCCCGGATTTCTGGGCGATCAACACCCTGAGCCCGCCGTTCCAGCCCAGCACCAGCCAGGACCCGGCGCGCCCGGACTACGCCGACCCCAACAGCCCCAACACGCTGCCGCCGCAGACCCACCGCCACATCGGCGACGCGCTCGACGCCAAGGGCGTGGACTGGGCCTGGTACGCTGGCGGCTGGGGGCTGGCGGTGCAGGGCAAGGGCGACACCGGCGACACCAGCGAGTTCCCGGGCAGTCCCAACTTCCAGATCCACCACCAGCCGTTCAACTACTTCGCCAACCTCGCCCCCGGCACGCCGGCGCGGGCACGCCACCTGCGCGACGGCGGCCTGGGCGACAGCGCCCCGCAGAACCGCTTCCTCGCCGACGTGCAGGCCGGCACGCTGCCGCCGGTGACCTTCTACAAGCCGCAGGGCAACCTCAACATGCACGCCGGCTACTCCGACGTGGCCGCCGGCGATCGCCACATCGCGATGGTGGTGGACGCGCTGCGCAACAGCCCGCTGTGGGACAAGACCGTCGTGTTCATCACCTTCGACGAGAACGGTGGCTGGTGGGATCACGTGGCGCCGCCCAAGGCCGACCGCTGGGGCCCCGGCTCACGCATCCCGGCGCTGGTGGTGTCGCCGTATGCCAAGCGCGGCCATGTCGACCACAGCGTCTACGACACCGGCTCGATCCTGCGCTTCATCACCCGCCGCTTCGGCCTGGAGCCGCTGCCGGGCCTGGTCGAGCGCGAACGCGCGATGCACGCCGCCAGCGGCGTGGTGCCGGGCGATCTCACCGCCGCGCTGGACCTGGGCTGATCCCGCGCCAGCACGGGTACGCGCGTCGCCCGCCGCTGCCCGCGGCGGGCGATCGCACTTGGCGACGACGCGCCATTCTGCCGCTGCCCGGCCCCGCCTCCACGCCGTGCCGCGATCAGGCGGCGTGGAACGTGCCAGCGCCGCGTTGCCGACGGAACAGCAGCAGCGTGCAGGCCAGGCCGATCAGCGCCGCCAGCGACAGCCACAACGCCGGCGCGGCGCGGCTATGGGTGGTGTGGATCAGCCAGGTGGACACCGCCGGGGTGAAGCCGCCCATCGTCGCGGTGGCCAGGCTGTAGGCCAGCGAGAAGCCGGTGGTACGGACCTCCGCCGGCATCACCTCGGTCAGCGCCACCACCATCGCGCCGTTGTAGGCGCCGTACAGCAGCGACAGCCACTCGCCGACCAGCAGCAGCCGCACGAACGAAGGCGCGTCGACCAGCCACTGCAGCGCCGGCCACACCGTCAGCAGCATCGCCACGCTGGCGAACACCAGCAGCGGCTTGCGGCCGATGCGGTCGCTCAGCGCGCCCATCACCGGCAGCCACACGAAGTTGGACAGGCCGATGCAGCCGGTCACCACCAGGCTGTCGAGCTCGCTCAGGTGCAGTTCGGTGCGGCCGTAGGTCGGCATGTAGGCGGTGATCAGGTAGAACGACACGGTGGTCATCATCACCATGCCCACGCCGGCCAGGATCAGCCCGACGTTGGCGCGCAGCGAGCGCGCGATGCCGGCCAGGTCCGGTGCCTGGCGCGCGGCGAACTCCGGGGTTTCCTGCAGCGAGCGGCGGATCAGGAAGATCAGCGGCACGATCAGGCTGCCGATGGCGAACGGCACGCGCCATCCCCAACTGTCCATCACGCTGTCGGACAGCAGCGCATGCAGGGCCACGCCGAGTGCGGCGGCGAACACCACCGCCACCTGCTGGCTGGCCGACTGCCAGGCCACGTAGAAGCCGCGCCGGCCCGGCGTGGCGATCTCGGCCAGGTACACCGACACGCCGCCCAATTCGGCGCCGGCAGAGAAGCCCTGCAGCAGGCGACCGAGCAGCACCAGCAGCGGCGCCAGCACGCCGATGGTGCCGTAGCCGGGGACGAAGGCGATCAGCAGCACGCCGGCCGACATCAGCCCCAGGGTCAGGATCAGGCCCTTGCGACGCCCGTGCCGGTCGATGTAACCGCCCAGCACCAGCGCGCCGATCGGCCGCATCAGGAAGCCGGCGCCGAACGTGGCCAGCGACAGCATCAGCGAGGCGAACGCGCTTTTCGCAGGGAAGAACGCATGGCCGATGGCCGTGGCATAGAAGCCATAGACCATGAAGTCGTACATCTCGAGGAAGTTGCCGGTGACCACGCGGAACACGGCGGCGGCGCCGTGCGGCGCGGCCTCGGCGGCGGCTGGGGACGTAGCGGAAGAGGCCATCGATCGAAGTCTGCTGGAGAAGAAAAGGCGCCGCCGTGCGATGGTGTGCGACATCGGCGGCGGCGCGCGTGGCAACGGTACAACACGTCGCGTGCGCATGCCGCCACGGCGCGGCGCGCCGCTACGTGCGGGTTAATGCATGGCGGTCCGAGGATGCGGCTCGTGGACACGCGTGGTTGCAACGCCGGGATGCGCCGCGACGCGCCGGCCGTGCGCGCAAGCGCCGATGCCGGCGTTGATCCGCCCCGGGCGTCCGCATACGGTCCCCAAAGAACCTGGCGCGCACATGCGGTCGACGACGCCACCACTCCCGAATCGGTAGGCTGCAGGCTGGTCACGCCCCAGGAAGCGCCGCCAATGCCTGCCCTTCGACCGCTGCATCTCGGCGTGATCGCCGACACCCATGGCCTGCTGCGGCCCGAGGCGCTGGAGGCGCTGCGCGGTTGTGCGGCCATCGTGCATGCCGGCGACATCGGCAAAGCCGACGTACTGGAGGCGCTGCGGGCACTGGCGCCGCTGCACGCGATCCGCGGCAACATCGATACCGCGCCGTGGGCGCAGGCGCTGCCAGAGACCCTGGACCTGGACATCGAGGGCGTGCGCCTGCACGTGCGCCACGACCTGAAGACGCTGGACCACGTCGCCGACGGCGTGGACGTGGTGATCAGCGGCCACTCGCACATGCCGTCGCTGCAGACCCGCGATGGCGTGCTCTACCTCAACCCCGGCAGCGCCGGCCCGCGCCGCTTCCGCCTGCCGATCAGCCTCGGCCACCTGTATCTGACCGCGACCGGCCCGCGCGGCGAGTTGCAGACCCTGGACTAGCGCAGGCGCGCGTCCCGCGCTGTCGGCGCACGGAGGCCCCGCGTGCGGCGGACAGGCGGCGAACGCGCGCGATCTTCGCTACAGTGGGCGCGGGGAGGCGTGCGGCCAGCCGATGGGCGTGGCGGCGCCAGGATGCGACAGCGCGAAGGGGAACGAGCATGCGCAAGGGATGGAACGTGTTCGGCAAGGTCGGCCTCGGCCGCATGACCAAGGACGAGTACCAGGCCAACCTCAACGGCCTGAACATGTTTTTCGGCGCCGTCCTGGGCCTGGTGCTCACCGGCACCGAACGCCTCAGTGCCTGGCAGTTCGGCGTGGCGCTGGCCGTGCTCGCCAGCCTGGTCATCTCGATCCTGTTCATTTCCAGCAGCCGGCACCGGGTGGCCTACGCGATCTACACCCTGGTGATGGCGCTGCTGCTGCCGAAGGTGATCGACGTGATGCTCAAGGGTCACGACCTGCTGCCGGACAAGGTGCAGCCGACACTGATCGTGTGGACCATGATGACCATCATGGTGGAGTTCTGGGGCCGCGAGAAGGACGCCGAACCCGCTGCCGCCACGGCCGCGGACCGCACGCGCGGCTAGGCCGCGCGCGGACGCGGATGCACGTCGCGCACCGTGGCGATGGCGGCGCGCCGCCTCACCAATCTGTCGGCGCGTAGTCCTTGAGGAACTGGCCCCACACGTGCTCGCCGGTGTTGAAGCCGTGGATGATCGGATCGACGATGCGCGCGGCGCCATCGACGATGTCCAGCGGCGGATGGAAGCGCTCTTCCTGCACCTTGCGCGCGGCGATCTCGGCCGGATCCTCGTCGGTGACCCAGCCGGTGTCCACGCTGTTCATGTGGATGCCGTCGTTCTGGTAATCGGCCGCCGAGGTGCGGGTCATCATGTTCAACGCGGCCTTGGCCATGTTGGTGTGCGGATGCCGGGTGGTCTTGAAGTTGCGGTAGAACTGCCCCTCCATCGCCGAGACGTTGACGATGTGCTTGTCGCGCTCGGGCGTGCGCAGCATCAGCGGCTTGAGCCGCGCGTTGAGGACGAACGGCGCGACCGCGTTGACCAGTTGCGTCTCCAGCAGTTCCACCGAGGACACTTCGTCCAGCAGCAGGCGCCATGAGTTGCGCCCGCGCAGGTCCACCTGCTGCAGGTCCTGGTCCAGGCGCCCTTCCGGGAACAGGTGCTGCTGGGCGAGCAGATCGTCGGCCAGCAGCGGCACCTGCGAGAGTTCCGCGGCGCGCAGCAGGCCGTCGGCACCGGCGCGTCCATTGCCGGCCCCGGCCGGCAGCGTGTTCCCCCCGGACGGCAGCAGGTCGGGACCGCGCAGGCCTTCGTACTGGCCCACCAGCCGGCGCACGTGTTCGGGCAGCTCGTGCAGCGCGGCGGTCTCGCCGGCCAGCATGTGCGCGTAGAACTGCGGCGGCCGGCGCACGGTCTGGCAGGCGTTGTTGACGATGAAATCCAGGCGCGTGCGGGTGGCCAGCAGTTCGCTGCAGAACGCCTCGACGCTGGGCGTGTGGCGCAGGTCCAGCCCGTACACCTGCAGGCGGTGGCCCCATTCGGCGAAATCCGGCTCCTGCGCGTAGCGCGCCGCCGAGTCGCGCGGGAAGCGCGTGGTCACGATCAGCTCGGCGCCGGCGCGCAGCAGCTTGAGCCCGGCCTGGTAGCCGATCTTGACCCGGCCGCCGGTGAGCAGCGCCACGCGCCCGCGCAGGTCCGCGGTCTCGGTGCGCTTGACGTAGTTCAACTCCGCGCAGGGCGGGCACATCTGGTCGTAGAAGTGATGCAGCTCGGTGTACTTCTGCTTGCACACGTAGCAGTGGCGCAGTTCGGGCGAGTGCGCTGCCGGCTCGGCCGCCGCGGCCTGCGCGTGGATCAGCGCTTCCGGCGTGTGCGGCGGGAAATAGTTCGGCGTGCTGAACACCGGCTTGCGCCGCAGCGCGCGGATGCCGGTCTGCGCCAGCAGCTCCTCGGCCTTGCGCACCTTCTCCTGGTGGCGCTCGCGCGCCTGTTCCTTGAGCAGCTTGCGCCGCGCCTTGGGTTCGGGGTTGAAGACCTGCGCGACCACCTGCAGCAGGCGCACCCGCTCGGCCTCCGGCACGGTATCGAGCACGCGCCGGTCGGCGGCGATGGCCTCGAGCAGGTCCAGGGCGATGCGCAGGCGCTCGGCCAGGGGCAGCTCGTCGGGCGAAACAGGGGCAGTGGCGTTCAAGACAGATCCGGGATGGGCAACGGCGAGCCGCGGCAGGGCGCCGGCACGATGCCGACAGGGCAGCACGCAGCCCGGATGCGCCGCCGCCCGCCAAGGCGGCGGACAGCGCGGCTCGGGCCGCGGCGGGCCGGAGGAACCGGCCACCCGGGCATTTTCGCCGATCCGGGGCCCGCGATCCACGCGCGGTGCGATGGCCGTGCCCGGCACCCGCCCCGGAGGCGGGGCGCGATCGCTCAGCGCGCCGGTGCGGTCGCGAACTCGCCGCGCTGCAGCCGGGCCACGTCGTTGCCCTGCGCATCCTTGGCCTGCAGATCGGCGCCCTTGGCCGCGAGTTCCTTCAGCACCTCGGTGCGCTGGAACAGGGCCGCGTACATCGCCGCGGTCTGCCCGGCGTTGTTGCGCTGGTCCGGCGCGCAATCGGCCTGCATCAGCCGCTTGGCGATGCTCAGTTCGCCCTTGAAGATCGCGCCCATCAGCGCGGTGTTGCCGCGCTTGTCCTGCGCGCAAGGGTCGGCACCTGCGCGCAGCAACTGCTCCACCGCCGCCTGCTGGCCGTGGTAGGCGGCCAGGATCAACGCGGTATAGCCCTTGTCGTCGCGGGTATCGAGGTCGTAATGGGCCCGGATGAACTCGGCCAGCATGTTCTGGCGGCCCTGCCGCGCGGCATCGAAGAAATAGGTGCGCAATTGCGCCTGCACCGCGGCCGGATCGGGCGCCGCAGGCGCGGCCGGTGCCGCGGCGGCCGTGGCGCTCACCGCCAGGCCGAGCAGGAAAAGAACAACACGACGCATGGTGATCTCCGCAAGAAGATGCGCAGCGCGGCGATAGCGCCGCCACGCCGCGCGTGGGACGCATCAATCCTGCAACTGCGCGGCCAGTTGCTTGACCCGCGCCAGGTCGCCCTTGGCCACCCGTGCCACGCCGCTGCCGTAGGCCGGATCGGCCTTGTACAGGAACGACAGCATGATGTGCTTGCTCACGTCGTCGGTGCCGGCCAGCGATTCGCCGAAGCTCTGGATCAGGTCCTGCTGCTCCTTCTTGCTGTAGCTGCGGAACAGCTCGCCGGCCTGCTTGAAGTTCTGCTCACGCGTGATCTTGGCCTGCTGGGTGGTGCCTGACAGCGGCAACTGGCTGTAGCGCGCGCTCGGATCCTGCGGCCGCGGGCTGAGCCGGCTCGGCTCGTAGTTCACGCCGCTGTTGGTGCTGCCGGCGTTCATCGCGCCATCCTGGTTGCCGTTGTTGACCGCCACCCGCGGCCGGTTCACCGGCAGGCTCAGGCCATTGGTGCCGACGCGGTACAGCTGGGTATCGGCGTAGGAGAAGATGCGCCCCTGCAGCAGCCGGTCTTCCGACGGCTCGATGCCCGGCACCAGGTTGGCCGGCGCCATCGCCACCTGCTCGGTCTCCTGGAAGAAGTTGTCCACGTTCTTGTTCAACACCATCTGCCCGATCTTGCGCTCGGGCACGCCCGGCCAGATCTTGGTGGCGTCCAGCGGATCGAAGTCGAACTTGGCCAGATCCTCGGGCGTGAGCACCTGGATGTACAGGTCCCACTTCGGATAGTTGCCGCGCTTGATCGCGCCGACCAGGTCATTGGTCAGGTGGCTGTAGTCCTTGCCCTGCACCGCCACCACCTGCTGCGGATCCAGGTTCTTGAGGCCCTGCAGGCTCTTCCAGTGGAACTTGACGTAGTGCACCTGGCCCTGTGCGTTGACCAGCTTGTAGGCATGCACGCCGTTGCCGTCCATGAAGCGGTAGCCGGCCGGCGTGCCTTCGTTGGAGTACAGCAGGGTCAGTGTGCGGGTGGCCTCGGGCACGTGCGAGAAGAAATCGAAGCGGCGCGCGTCGTCATCGAGGTTGGTGCGCGGGTCCGGCTTGAACGCATGCACCATGTCCGGGAACTTGATCGCGTCGCGGATGAAGAAGGTCGGGAAGTTGTTGCCGACCAGGTCCCAGTTGCCTTCGCTGGTGTAGAACTTGGTGGCGAAGCCGTGCGGATCGCGCAGCGTTTCCGGCGAATGGTTGCCGTGTACCACCGAGGAGAAACGCACGAACACCGGCGTGGTGGTACCCGGCGCGAACACCTTGGCCTTGCTCAGGTCGGAGATGTCGGCGGTGGCGGTGAACTCGCCATGCACGCCGGTGCCGCGCGCGTGCACCACGCGCTCGGGGATGCGCTCGCGGTCGAAGCGCTGCAGCTTCTGGATCAGTTGCACGTCCTGCAGCAGCGTCGGGCCGTTGGGCCCGGCGGTCTGCGAGTTCTGGTTGTCGCCCACCGGTGCGCCGTTGTCGCGGGTGAGCGTGGACTGTGCGGCGCTGGCCGACAGGATCAGGGAAGGCGACAACAGGACTAGCAACAACAGGGATCCAGGGCGCATGGCGTCGGCTCGCGTGAAGGGAGCTGCAGCATGGCGGCAGTGCGGCGCACAGAACATTCGTTCCTTGCAATCGATGCCATCGACGCGGCCAATCACGCATGCGCACTGTGATCGCGACCATTGCGGGAGCGCGCATTCCGTTGCAGCGACAGCGCAGCTGCAGCGTCAATCGACGGCGATGCCGGTGCAGATCGGCCGCAAAATGTAGACATGCGCGAAGGGCATCGGCAGCGTCGACACCTGGCGATGCGCTCGCACGCGCACCGCGGCGCGATGCCGCGTCGGCATTGCCGCGATCGCGACGCTAGCGCTTCGCGCTCAGCGCACGGCTACGATTGGCGAACAGCGTTTGATCGGCACGGCTGTAGGCGTCGCGCTGCACGGCCGCGTCGATGCCGCGCTGGAAGTCCGCGCGGAAGCCCGGCTCGGTGATGCGCTGGGCGATCAGGAACACCGCGTGCGCCGTCTCGGCGCCGACCGCCTGCGCATCGGGAAAGCCCTGGCGCCGGATCAGCTCGGTCAGGCGCTCCTGGCTTTCCTTCTGCGCCATCCGCACCTCGCGCGCGAACGCGCGCAGCGACACGGTATCGTGCTGCAGCCGCTGCGGCGTGTAGTCCCGTTTGAGGTCGGCGCGCGCCTGCGCGTCGTCGCTGATCAACTGCAGCAGTTGCGTGCGGTAGGCCGGATTGGCCGGCGCTGCCGCCGCGGCGTCTTCTGTCGGTGCGCCTGTCGGCTGCGCCACGGCGATGCCCGCCAGCATGCACAACGCCGCTCCGAACGCCCACTGTCTGGCGATTCGCATGATCATTCCCCCCTGTCGCCCGCGATACTAGACCAGCGCGCGCGGCCTGTCCGCGCTGCGGCGGCAACCGCACGGCATCGCCGCCACTGCGATGCCGACTTGGCGCACGGCGTCACATCGCCAGCCCAACCGGCGTCACATCCGTTAGCCGATCACCCGCTTGAACGGCGGCAACGCATCGATGATGCGTTTGCCGTAGCGCTTGGTCAGCAGCCGCGAATCGAGAATGATCACGCGGCCGTGGTCGTCGGCGGTGCGGATCAGGCGGCCGGCGAACTGGGTCAGGGTGCGCAGCGCGTGCGGCACCGCGATCAGGTTGAAGGCGTTGAGGCCGCGGCTCTCGAACCATTCGCCGAGCGTGGCGGTCTGCGGATCGGTCGGCACCGCGAACGGCACCTGGGTGATGACCACCGTGGTGCAGGCCTCGCCTGGCAGGTCCAGGCCCTCGCCGAAGGAATTGAGGCCGAACAGCACCGAGCCTTCGCCGGCGGCGATGCGGCGCATGTGCTCGCCGATCATCTGCGACTTGGAGCCGTCGCCCTGCACCAGCACGCGGTTGCGCTGCGCGATCGGCAACAGGTCGGCCACCTTGAGCATCTTCCAGCGCGAGGTGAACAGCACGATCGAGCCCTTGCCCCAGTCCAGCTCGCGCACCAGGTAGCGCGCCACCTCGCGCGGATGGCCCTCGCGGTCGTCCGGCGCCACCGGGAACGCCGGCACGATCAGTTCGGCCTGGTTGGGCAGGTCGAACGGCGAGGACAACGACACCATCTCGGCATGCGCGGGCAGGCCGTTGTCGATCGCCAGCGCCTGGAAATCGCCACCGCCGGTGAGCGTTGCCGAGGTCAGCACCGCCGCGTCCACCTCGCTCCACAGCAGCGAGCGCAGCACCTGCGCGGCCGACACCGGCGAGCAATGGCAGATCAGGTCGGCATCGCGCGAGGCGGTGATCCAGCGCGCCATCGGCGGCTGCCCGTCCTGGTCCTCGCGGCGCCAGCCCAGCCACAGCGCATACTGCTGCTCCACCATCTCCAGGGCCATGCCCAGATTGCGCTGCAGGCGTTCCTTGGCCGCATCCTCCTGCTTGGACTTGGCCGCCATCTGGTGCGCGGCCTGCACCCAGTTCAGCAGCGCACCGGTGTCCTGCGCCTGCGCGTCGATCAGCGACTTCCACGCTTCGGGCAGGCGCCCGTTGGGCGCGCGCCACATCGGTTCGTCCTGGCCCGGCTCCGGCACCCACACCCGCTCGATCTCGGCGCGGAACGCCTTCAGCCCCTTGGCCACCTGCGCGGCCAGTTCGACCGCCTCGTTGGGCAACTGATTGCCGATGCGGTCCTTGTCGGCGAGCCGGTAGGCGGCGCCGACTAGCGCCTGCAGGCGGCCGGTGCGCCGCGCCATCTCGTCCAGCGGCAGATTCGCCGCGCCCTGGTCGATGGCGACGCCGGCGATGTGGTGGCCCTCGTCGAGCACCAGCAGCATGTCCGACGGCGGCGCGATCAGCGGCTGGCCGTTGTCGCTGTCGCCCAGCGACAGCGCCGACAGCAGCAGGGCGTGGTTGGTGACCACGATCTGCGCATCGCGCACCTCGCCGCGCGCCTTCAGCACCGGGCACTGCACCGCGAACGAGCAGCGTCGGCCGGCGCAACCGGCGGCATTGGTGGTGATGCGCGCGCGCAGCGACGGCGGCACCGGCTCCGGCGCGGCGTCCAGGTCGCCGTTCCAGGTCCTGTCGGCATAGGCCTTGGCCAGCGCCCGCGCCTGTTCGGCCTCGGCCGGGCTCAGCGGGCGGTCGTACAGCGGCGCCTCGTCCTCGAACATGCTGTCCTGCGCGGCTTCGCCATGCAGCTCGGCCACGTTGCGCGTGCACAGGTAACGGGTGCGGCCCTTGGCCAGGGCCACCGTGGCCTCCAGCCCGGTCGCCTTGAGGAAGGCCGGGATGTCGCGCTCGACCAGCTGCGACTGCAACGCCACCGTGCCAGTGCTGATCACCAGCTTCTTCTTGCTGGCCAGTGCGATCGGCACGCCGGCGGTCAGATAGCCCAGGCTCTTGCCGACGCCGGTGGGCGCCTCGGCCACGCCCACCCCGCCGGACGTCCCCAGCGCGCGCGAGACCACGCCGATCATCTGGCTCTGCGCGCGGCGCACGCGGAAGCCCGGCGTATTGGCCTGCAGCTTGGCGTAGGCATCGCGGATGGCCAGCTTGACCGGTTCGGTGAGCTGGCGCGGGGACGGGCCGGACGCGGGCGGCGTCGACGGCGAAGGGGACTCGGTCATCCCGACATTTTCTCACGTCCCGTCGCAAGGACTGAAACGCGGGAACTGAACGGCGCGCCGTGCCGCCTTACGGCGCCGGCGGCGCGGCCTTGCGCGGCAGCGCCAGCCACAGCGCGCGCAGCAGCAACCCCAGGCCGACCACGTACAGCGCATCGTCCAGCAGATGCACCAGCGCATAGACGCCCGGATGCCTGGCGCGGAACTGGCCGTCGATCAGGGCCGCCCAACTCAGCACCGCGTCCAACAGCCGCGGCAGGAGCGCGCCCACCAGCAACACCGTCAG
This sequence comes from Xanthomonas sp. PPL134, assembly GCF_040595915.1. Classification (NCBI taxonomy): domain Bacteria; kingdom Pseudomonadati; phylum Pseudomonadota; class Gammaproteobacteria; order Lysobacterales; family Lysobacteraceae; genus Xanthomonas; species Xanthomonas sp. PPL134. The sequence goes on along the minus strand of NZ_JAMDLL010000006.1, from coordinate 102,421 downwards.
CCCGAGCCGTGCCCGGGTGCGCGCGCGGCCCGGCGCCAGCCGTGGGAGCAGCAGCAGGGCGATCAGCGGCAGCAGCAGGCGCGCCAGCAGGCCGAGCGCGCCGGTCAGTGCGCTCACGTCCAGCACCGGGTACAGCCCCATCGCCAGCATGGCGCCCTCCATGGGCCAGGCCCGTCGGCGTCGGTCAGTGCGGTGCCGCCACGCGCGGCGGCAGAGCGAAGCGCAGCGCCAGCACCACCAGCAGCATGCCCACCGCGAGTATCAGCGCGGCGACGAAGCTGACGATGCCGAGCATGCTCGAGACCGACGAGTAGCTATGGCCTTGGGAAATCAGCCACATCGGCACGAACGACATCGCCGTCCCCAGGCCCAAGGCCAGCAGCAGGATCGCCAGCCCGCAGATGCCCAAGGTGCGCGCACGGCCAGGACGGCGCGTGAACAGCAGCGCCAGACCGACCACATAGACCAGCAAGAGCGGCAACTGCGTCAGCAGTCGCGTCAGCACTTGCAGCATCAACGATTCGTCCATGCGTTTACTCCCGGATAGATGGCGGAGGCGACGTCTTTCAGTCGGCGCTGACCAGCACTGCGTCGCGCTCGCGCAGCGCGGCATACACCGGATCGGTCTCCGGGCGCACGCCATGCCATGCCTCGAAGCTCTCGGCGGCCTGTTCCACCAGCATGCCCAGGCCGTCCACGGTGTCGCGACACCGCGCCGCGCGCGCCCAGGCCAGGAATGCGATCGCGACCTCGCCGTAGTTCAGGTCCACCGCCAGAGTCATGCTGTTGATCAGCGACAGCGGCAGGGTGAAGCTGGCGGCCGGATCGCGGCCGATGGTGGTGGCGTTGACGATCAGTTCGAAATCACCCAGCTCGCGCAGGTCTTCCCAATAGCGCGAGATCGCGCGCGCCGGCTCGCCCAGCGCATCGACCAGCGCGTCGGCGCGTTCCGGCGCGCGGTTGACCACCACCAGCTGCTGCACGCCGGCGTCCAGCAACGCCGGCGCCACGCCGCGCGCGGCGCCGCCGGCGCCCAGCAGCAACGCGCGGCGACCGCGCAGGTCCAGGCCGTTGCGGCCGGTCAGGTCGCGCACCAGGCCGGCACCGTCGGTGTTGTCGCCGTGCCACTGGCCATCGCGGTAGCTGAGCGTGTTGACCGCACCGGCGGACTGCGCGCGTGCGCTGTGCACCAGACTGAGCGCGAACGCGGCTTCCTTCAGCGGCAGGGTCACGTTGGCGCCGACGCCACCGGCCGCGGCGAAGGCGGCCAGCGCCGCGGCGAACCCGTCGGCCTGGACGTCGATCGCCTCGTATTGCAGGGCGATGCCGGTCTGCTTGGCGAAGGCGGCGTGGATGCGCGGCGACAGCGAATGGGCGACGGGATGGCCGAACACGGCAAAACGGGAGTTGGGCATGGAGCGCTCGTTGGTTGTTTTAGACTGGCGGCGACATTCCATGGAATCCCTCATGCGGACCCCTGCCCTGCCGCTCGCGCTGGCCGCGAGTTTACTCTGCGCGCCGTGTGCGTTCGCGCTTTCCGAATTCGGCATCGAGGGCATGGGGGTTGTGTCGACCGCCGCCGACGAGACCCGCGCGAGCGTGTCGCCCGACGGCCAGCGCATCGTCTGGGCCAGTCCAGACCGCGCCGGCGGGCCCGGCGGCGGCGACCTGTGGCAGGCGGTGCTGCGCGACGGGCGCTGGCGCGACCCGCAACCGCTGCCGGCGCCAGTGAATTCGCCGAACCAGGACAGCGACCCGTTCTTCAGCGCCGACGGCCGCTGGCTGTACTTCGCCTCCGATCGTCCCGGCGGCCACGGCGGCAGCGACCTGTACCGTGCGCCGGTGCTGGCCGGCGGCGGCTACGGCGCGCCGCAGAACCTGGGCGCGGCAGTGAATTCGGCGGGCGACGAACGTGCGCCGGCCCTCTCGCTGGACGGCACGCGGCTGCTGTTCGCCAGCGATGGCCATGGCGGCGCCGGCGGCCTGGACCTGTTCGTGGCGCGCCTGGACGGCCAGGGGTTCGTGCGCCCGCAGGCGCTGGCCGGGGTCAACAGCGCCGACGACGAAAGCGACGCCGCCTGGCTGGGCGACGGCCGCGCGCTGCTGTTCGCCCGTGCGCATGGCAGCGCGCGCAGCCAGGTGCTGCTGGCGCAATGTGCCGGCGGCCGCTACGCGGACCCGCAGCCGCTGGCGCTGTCGTTCAACGGCAGCGATGGCCACACCGCCGGCGCCGTAGTGGACGCATCCAAGCCGGGCGAACTGCTGTTGTCCGGCAGCGCCCGCGCGCCGAAGGCCGGCAAGCGCGACCTGTACCGGATCAAGGCGCCGGCGGCGACCGGCAGCGGCGACTGCATGTAAGCGGGTTGCGCGGCGACGCGACGCACGCGGCAATTGGTCGAGCGCAGTCGCGCAGGTTCGCCGAAGGAGTGCGGTGGCGGCAGGCACGCCGTCCGGCGACCACGCCCGGGCGTTTCCGGGATGCCCGGGCCGCTGCCATGCCGTCGGGCAAGCGACGTAAGAAGAGGCCGTTGTGGGAGGACTTCAGTCCGGACGCATGGCACCTGGGCGCATCCCCTCTGCGCTTGCCGCAACCGAAGCACTCCTCCAACAACGCGCTCTACCGCAGTCAGCGAGACACGCCGTGGTCTTGCACGAGCGCATTTCGCCCTTTTTTGCAGAAACAGCCGCGACGTGCATTCCCGGGTGCCGGTCGCGGCTGAAGCCGCTCCTACGAGGCACGGCGTATCCGGTTGATCCATGACCGGCGCAGACGATAAGAGACGCCCTGAAGTCGCGCCACTCGCATCTCCAGCCGGCACATGATGTGCAGCAGCAGTCGACGCAAGCACGCAGCGGACGCCGATTACGCGCTATCGGCGCATCATCTCAGTACACATCGCGTCGGTAGCGCCCCTCGGCGCTGAGCGCATCCAGCGCGTCCTCGCCGAGGATCTCGCGCAATGCGGCATCCACGCCGCGCGCCATGCCGGCGAGGCTGCCGCAGACGTACACGGTGGCGCCACGCGCCACCCAGGCGCGCAGCGTGTCGGCGGCCTCGCGCAGCCCGTCCTGCACGTAGCGCTTGTGCGCCTGGTCGCGCGAGAACAGCAGGTCCAGGCGCTGCAGGTGGCCGGCCGCCTGCCAGGCCCGCAGCTCGTCGCCGAACAGCGCATCGTGCGCGGCGTTGCGCTCGCCGAACAGCAGCCAGTGCCCATGCACGCCGGCCTGCTCGGCCTCGCGCAGCAGGCTGCGCAGGCCGGCGATACCGGTGCCGTTGCCGATCAGCACCATGGGGGCATCGCCATGCCGGCGGAACCCGGGGTTGGCCCGCACCTGCGCGCGCAGCACGGCACCCACCGGCGCGTGCTGGCACAGCCAGCCGGCGCCCACGCCGGGGCTGCCGTCGTGGCGCAGGGTCAGGCGCACGACCAGTTGCAGCAGGCCGTCGGCCGGCACCGAGGCGATCGAGTACTCGCGCAACGGCAGGCTCGGCAGCGCATCCACCCAGGCCTGCAGATCGTCGCCCGGCGCCGGCGGCGTCAACGCCCGTGATGCCAGCGCCTGCCACAGCGGCTGACGCACGCCATCGGCGTGCACCGTCTGTTCGGCGTTCAGCGCCTGCATGGCGAGCCAGACGCGGACCGTATCGGCGGCGTGGCAGGGCTGCACTTCCAGGATGTCGCCGGCGTGCCAGTGCGCCTGCGGCGGCGGCGCCAGGTCGATGCGCCACACCGGGGCGCCGGCGCTGCCGGGGTTGAGCAGCACGCGGCCGGCCAGGCGCCAGTCCAGCGGTTCCGGCGCCTGCAACACCGGCGCCGACGCCGCCACGCCGGTTAGCGCGGACAGTTGCCATTGCCACTGCGCCAGCGCCTGCGGATCGGCGTTGTCCACCTCCAGCGCCGGGAACAGCGCCTGCGCGCCCTGTGTGTCCAGCCAGTGCTGCACCTCCCGCGAGAAGCCGCAGAACTGCGGATACTGGCGATCGCCCAGGCCGAGTACCGCATAGCGCAAGTCCGGCAGCGCCTGCGCCTGGCGCAGCACGCGGCGGACGAAGCCACGTGCCGCGTCCGGCGGTTCGCCATCGCCGAAGGTGCTGATCACGAACAGCGCGCGCTGGGTGCCGCGCAGGTGCGCCAGGTCCAGCTGCGCCAGCGAGCGCACGTCCACCGCCAGGCCGGCGGCCTGCAGTTGCGCGGCGGTCTGCCAGGCCAGGCGCTCGCCCAGGCCGCTCTGGCTGGCGAAGCCCACCAGCCAGGAACCGGCGGCATCGCCGACCAGCCCCGGCAGCGCACGCCGCGCATCGCGCAAGGCGCGCTTCTTGCGCCGGCGGTCCAGGTACAGCATCCAGCCGGTGACGAAGAACAGCGACATGCACAGGCTCGCCAGCAGCATCGCCACGCGCCCGGGCAGGCCGAAGAAGCTGCCGGTGTGCAGGGCGAACATGCTGGTCAGCAGGCGCCCGCCCAGCGGTTGCTGGCGATACTCCAGGTGGCGCAGGATGCGGCCGCTGGCCGCATCGACCTCCACGCTGTCGTAGGCGCGGTCGTGCGCCGGATCGGGCGGCAGGTAGCGGGCCACGATCGGCTGGCCGCTGCGGCCGGGCAGGCGCAGATCCAGGTAGGCGCGCTGCGCAGCGGGCACGGTCGCCAGGGCCGCCTGCAGCCGTGCGTAGTCCACCGCCGGCGGCTTGCCGCCGCGGCCGCCGGCCTTGTCCTTCGGCGCGGCATCGCCGCCGAGCATCGCCACCAGCCCCTGCCGGTACCAGTCGTAGGACCAGTACAACCCGGTCGCGGCGATCAGCAGGTACAGCAGCAGGCACCAGGTGCCGATCACCGAGTGCAGGCTCCACAGGAAGCTGCGTCCCTGTCGGTTCCACTCCACCGCCCACCAGGCGCGCCAGCTCCACCAGCGCCGCGGCCAGCGCAGGTACAGCCCGGACAGGCAGAAGAAGATCAGCACGAAGGCGCAAACCCCGGTGACCGCCTTGCCGCGCTCGCCGGCGGCCAGGCGCCGGTGCAGGTCTTCGACGAAGGAGAAGAACCCGTCCAGGCGCGGCGCCGGCAGCACCGCGCCGGTGTAGGGATCGAAGTACAGGCGGCCACCGTCGCGGCCGGGCAGGCGTACCGCGGACGGCCGCGTGCCGGTGGGGTCGATCAGCAGCCGGTTGCTGCGGTGTGCGCCGTCCAGGTCCAGGCGCCGCGCCAGCTCGGCCAGCGGCAAGGGCTGCTCGCCGGCGGCATGGCGCGCGGCGATCGCCGCCAGCGGCGGATTGGCCAGGCGCACGATCTCGTCCTCGAAGGCCAGCGTGGCGCCGCTCAGGCCCATCACCGACAGCACCAGCCCGGCGCTGATGCCGAGCAGCCAGTGCAACTGGAACAACAGCGTCTTGATCACGGCGCGGGCGGGGACAGGGCGGGCGCGCATTGTAAATGAGAACGCTTATCGCATGCGATTGATCCGGCCCGGCGCGGCGTCTACCGCCAAGCGTGACCGCCGCCGCGGTTGCCATTTGCCGCACATCCAGCGGTCACCTGGCGGACATCGAACCTGGCCAGTTTCTTCACCTCCATCGACCACCCCCGAGGTTCCTGCAATGTCCGTCTCCCTGCGCGGTTGTCTTGCCCTGCTTGCGCTGTTCGCCGCCCAGGCGGCCAGCGCCGCCACCAGCTGCCCCACGCTCTACGCCGGCGGCAAGGCGCCGACGCTCGACGCGTCGATCACCAGCCGCACCACCGAGGTCTGCCATACCGAATACGTGCTGATGGCCTCGGGCGTGACCAAGGGCCCGCTGTACTCGGCCGAGCACCTGACCGACCAGCAGGTCGCCGGCGCCGAATCGATCGGCCGCGTCGGCTCCTTCCACGACGAGACCGGCATCCCCGCCGCCGACCGCTCGCACACCTCGGACTACACCAACTCCGGCTTCGACCGCGGGCACATGACCCCGGCCGGCGATGCCTCGACCACTAACTCAGAGAAGGAAACCTTCTCGATGGCCAACGTGGTCCCGCAGGACCACAAGCTCAACACCGGCGAGTGGGCGCGGATCGAAGAGCAGGTGCGCCAGCTGGCCAAGCAGCGCGGCGAGGTCTACGTGGTCACCGGCCCGGCCTTCGACAGCGGCACGCGCAGCAGCATCGGCGCCGACAACGTGCAGATCCCGAACTACGTGTGGAAGGCGGTGTACGAGCCGGGCAACGGCGCGGCCGCCTACATGTGCGTCAACGACAGCACCATCAACTGCGACGTGGTGTCGATCAACGACGTCATCACCATGTCCGGCGTGGATCCGTTCCCGGCAATCAGCGCCAGCATGAAGGCCAATCCGATCGCGCTGACGTTGCCGTAAGCGGGGATCCGGGAGTGGGGAATCGGGATTCGTAGAAGCGTCCTGATTCCCTGCCCGGGTTGGGGCGGTCGGATGCGCGAATGCGCCAGCCGGCCGCCATTGCAAGCGCGCGCACCTCAGCCGGTGTGCGCCGTCATCGCCTCGACCAGTGCCGCGAACACCGCGCTGCAGGCGGCGCTGCCGCGCACGTCCTGGTGCATCACGATCCAGCTTTCCAGGCCCACGCGCACCTGCTGCGGCAGCACCGGCACCAGCGCCGGCGTGCGCCGCGCCAGGGCGACCTGGCAGAAGCCGATGCCGCAGCCGGCACGCAACAGCGCCAGTTGCGCCAAGTCGCTGTCGGCACGCAACGCGAACGCCTCGCGCCGCCACAGCGGCAGCGCACTGCGCGCGGCGCGCAGGAACGGCGTTTCCGCATCGAAGCCGATCAGCGCATGCTGCGGCAGGTCCTCCAGCGTCTGCGGCAGGCCGCAGCGGTCCACATAGTCCTGGTGCGCGAACAACGCCACCGCCACCGCACCGACGTGGCGCGCGACCAACACCTCCTGGGTCGGCCGGGTCATACGCACCGCCACGTCCGCTTCGCGATGCAGCAGGTCCTGCACCCGGTTGCTCAGCACCAGTTCCAGCCGTAGGTGCGGATGCGCGCGGCGCAAGGTCGCCAGCACTGGCGGCAGCACCTCCGCACCGATCACCTCGCTGGCGGCGATGCGCACCGTGCCGCGTACCGCATCGCCGTGGCGGCCCGCAGCGCGCTGCAGCGACGCGGCCAGGCTGCCCATCGCCTGCGCATGCCCGCGCAAGGCCAGTGCGGCATCGGTCGGCAGCAGGCCGGTCTGCGAACGCACGAACAGCGGCACCGCCAGCGCCTGTTCCAGCGCCGCCACGTGCCGGCCGACGGTGGGCTGGGTCAGGCCCAACGCGCGTGCCGCTGCCGACAGCGAGCCTTCCTCCAGCACCGCCAGGAAGGACCGATAGAGTTCCCAGCCGATCGTGTTGTCCATACAGAAATGTATAGCCGGTCCGCGCTATTCGCCAATTTTCTTCAGCGGCACCGACACCGACACTGACCGCCGACCCCAACGGAGCGCTGTCATGTCCTCTTCTTCCACGGCCCTGGTGCTGGGCGCCAGCGGCGGCATCGGCGGCGAACTGGCGCGGCAGTTGCGCGACGCCGGCTGGCAGGTGCGCGCCCTGCAACGTGGCCTCGCCCACGCCAGCGAGGAGCGCGATGGCATCCATTGGTGCCGCGGCGATGCGCAGCAACGGGCGGACGTATTGCAGGCGGCGCAGGGGTGCGCGGTGATCGTGCATGCGGTCAATCCACCGGGTTACCGGCGCTGGTCGGAACTGGTGCTGCCGATGATCGACAACACCGTCGCCGCGGCCATCGCCGAGCGCGCCACCGTGGTCCTGCCGGGCACGGTCTACAACTACGGCCCGGACGCCTATCCGGCGCCGGACGAAGACGCACCGCAGGCGCCGATCACCCGCAAGGGCGCGATCCGGGTGGAACTGGAGCGACGCCTGCAGGCCGCGACCGCGCAAGGCGCACGGGCGATCGTGGTGCGCGCAGGGGATTTCTTCGGCCCGCGCGTGGGCAATAGTTGGTTCGCGCAAGGGCTGGTGCGGCCGGGACGACCGGTCACGACGGTGACCCTGCCGGGCGATCCGGGCGTAGGCCACCAATGGGCCTACGTGCCGGACGTGGCGCGGACCATGCGGGCGCTGCTGCAACGACGCGAGCGTCTGCCGGCCTTCGCCCGTCTGCACATGGAGGGACATTGGGACGCCGACGGCACGCAGATGGCCGCGGCGATCGCGCGGGTCGCGCAACGCCACGGCCTGGCGCCGCCGCGCATGCGCCGCTTCCCGTGGCCGCTGCTGACCCTGGCCGTGCCGTTCTGGCCGCTGGCGCGCGAACTGCACGAGATGCGTCCGCTGTGGCGGCAGCCGCTGCGCATGCGCAACACGCGGCTGCTGGAGCTGCTCGGCGAAGAGCCGCACACGCCGCTGGACGTGGCGGTGGAGGCGACGCTGCGCGGGCTGGGTTGTCTACCGGCGGCGACGTCATCGGCATAGCGCCGCCGTGTGGGTAGGAGCGGCTTCAGCCGCGACCGGGCATGACCGGGAAAGCCAGGTCGCGGGGGGGGGGGGGCCGGCGAGGGGGCGCGGGCGCGGCCCGGCCCCCAGCAGGCCGAGGGGTATAGGCAGAACTTTGGGGGGGGGGGCTCTCCGGGGGCCGCGGACAGGGGAAGCGCCCCGCGGGGGGGGTTGGCGGGCCTCCCGCCGCGCCGGGGCTGCCCGGGAAACGCCGGGGCGGGCCTCCCCCCGCTCCTACGAGGATCCGCGGTCGACGGACTGCACGATCGTGCGACTGTGGAAGCGACTTCAGTTGCGAGAGGCTTCCAAGCAAACGCGTGGAGGCTGAAGGACATCTCTAGCTAATGTCGGAAGACCATTTCGTAGGAGCGGCTTCAGCCGCGGCCGACATGCCTGGTCGCAACCGAAACCGCTGCTACGAGTCCACCGACCTGTCCCGCTTCGCCGCGGCAAGGCGCATCGTCAGAGGCTCCCTGGCATCGTTCCTACAGAGACACGATCGATCAGCGCGCCTCGCGCAACCAGCGCGCCACCTGCGGCGCGAAGTAGGTCAGCACGCCGTCGGCACCGGCGCGCTTGAACGCCATCAGCGACTCCAGCACGCAGGCGCGCTCGTCCAGCCAGCCGTTGCCGATCGCCGCCTTGAGCATCGCGTACTCGCCACTGACCTGGTAGGCGAAGGTCGGCACGCGGAACTCGTCCTTCACCCGCCGCACCACGTCCAGGTAGGGCATGCCGGGCTTGACCATCACCATGTCCGCGCCCTCTTCCAGGTCCAGGGCGATCTCGCGCAGGGCCTCGTCGCCGTTGGCCGGATCCATCTGGTAAGTGGTCTTGTCGGCCTTGCCGAGGTTGCCGGCGCTGCCCACGGCCTCGCGGAACGGGCCGTAGAACGCCGAGGCGTACTTGGCCGAGTAGGCCATGATGCGCACGTGCAGGTGCTCGTCGGCATCCAGCGCGCGGCGGATCGCACCGATGCGCCCGTCCATCATGTCCGACGGCGAGACGATGTCCACGCCGGCCTGCGCGTGCGACAGCGACTGCTGCACCAGCGCCTGGACGGTGATGTCGTTGAGCACGTAGCCGCGGTCGTCGATGATGCCGTCCTGGCCGTGGCTGGTGTACGGATCCAGCGCCACATCGGTCATCACCCCCAGCTCGGGGAAGCGCGTCTTCAGCGCGCGCACCGCGCGTTGCGCCAGGCCGTCCGGGTTCCAGGCCTCGGCCGCGTCCAGCGACTTGCCGGCCGGGTCGATCACCGGGAACAGGTCGATCACCGGGATACCCAGTTCCAGGGCCGCCTCGGCCTCCTTCAGCAGTTCCTCGATCGACAGGCGCTCCACGCCGGGCATGGAGGCGATGGGCGTGCGCCCAGGCACGTCGTGCACGAACACCGGCCAGATCAGGTCGTCGACGGTGAGGGTGTGCTCGCGCATCAGGCGGCGCGAAAAGGCATCGCGGCGCATGCGCCGGGGGCGATAGTGGGGATGGGCCACGTGCAGGCTCCTGGGTGGACGGATACTGGGAGGCCGCGCCGGTCGCACGGGCCGATGCCGCCAAGGCACCGCAGGCCGCGCCGCCGGCACCGGCGTGAACGCAAGGCGGCCCGTGAGCGGCGCCGTCGGCTGCGCATGTTACTCCCGCCGGCGTGGCCCGCCGCATGGGATGGTGCAACACAGCATGCCGGTCGCCGGCCTGCGGCTCAGATCACGCCGCCGCCCAGGCTCAGCCGGATCACCCCGACCACGATCACCAGCGCATTGAGCATCAGGCCGGTCTTGGCGCGGCCGCGGTTGGGCGCGGCGGTGAACAGCAGCCCGATCGCGGCGATCAGCGCACCGACCGCAGCGAACGGGATCAGGAACCAGTTGCCCCAGCCGAGCAGCGGGATGAAGGCCAGGATCATCCACAGCAACGCCACGATGCCCCACAGCAGACTGATCAGGCCCATGCCGGCCTCCATGCGAATGTCAGCCTGCACGATAGCGCACTGCAGAGGCTGGCGCGGCGCGTCCGCCCGGCTGATAGCGGGCAGTCCCCGCTGACCGCGCAACGGATCGCCCAGGCAACGCGGGTAGGGGATGCACGCACTGGATCGTCTTTATGCGGGACAGGAACCTGGACCGTCCCCCATCTAGGAGCAGCCCATGAAGCGCTGGATATGGAGTTTCGCCATCTGCCTACTGTCGTTCCCCGCCGTCGCCGAGCCCGTCTACAAGAAGCTCGTGTGCCGCGACAACGACCCGTTCGTGTTCTGTACCCAAGGCTGCAAGGGCGTGGACAAGAACTGGAGCCCGGTCGACCCGATCAGCGGCTCCTGGCAAGCGGACCCCGGGTATTGCTTGCGGCCAAGTCCGGTGCGCTGCTGCAAGCACGGTTCGCACTGCGGCGCGTGGACGCCCACCGCGATCGTGGCCGTCAGGCAGTACGAAGACATCTGTCCTGCCGCCGTCACCCAAGGCGACTGGACGGACCCGAGCCGGCGTCCGGAGAACGTGCCCTACGAGCACTGACGATCATGCCGCTGCACGACGCAGCGGCGTGCTGCCCCGCCAGACGCCCGCCCCTTGGCATGGGGATCACGCCCACCCTGCCAGGGTGACGGCGGCGGGTTCGGCGCGATTCACCCGGCCCGCCTATGATCGCGTGAGATCCGAATACGGGGGTAAGGCCATGACTGTCCGACCGTTGCTGCCGCTGGCGTTGCTGCTGGCCCTGGCCGGCTGCGCCAGCTCCTCCAAGGTGATGGTCGGTGCGGCACGCCCGCCGATCGATCCGGCGCTGGTGCAGATCTATTCCGCGCCGCCCCCCGGGGCGATCGACATCGCCCAGTTGGAGGCCTCCAGTGCGGCCGGCTTCGGCACCCAGGGCCAGACCGACGCGGCGGTGGACCGGCTCAAGCGCGACGCGGCCAAGCTCGGTGCCAACGGCGTGGTGCTGATGGGCGTGGGCTCGCAGCGCTCCGGCGGCGGCCTGTCGGTCGGCGCGGGCAGCTACGGCGGCCACGTCGGCGGCGGCCTGGGCATCGGCATCCCCACCACGCAGAAGCGCGCCGCGGGCATGGCGATCTGGGTGCCGCCGGGGGCGCAGGGGCCAGCGCCGGCGGCGCCGCAGCCTGCACCGCCGCCCGGTCGCTGAATCCGGTCAGGTCGGGCATGGGCCTGTTGGCCTGCCCGGCCGATGCACGCGCCTCGCTCCGAAGCGGATCGCCCGTGTCAGCCCGCTGGGCCGGGTAGGGCCCGTGGCGCATGGCATCCCCTGGCGTGCTGAAACCCTTGCTAAGCTATTTGCGGGCAGGATCGGCACGACCCGTCGCGGGTCTCGATCCGGGGTGCGGCCCGCATGCGACGACACGTTTGGTCCGAACGTCTGGGACGGACCGCTTTCGACAGAGGGAAGTGCGATGAAGCGATGGATATGGATTCTGGTGGCGTTTCTGGGATTTCAGGGTGTCGCTGGCGCGCAGGAGGTCTATGAAGATCTGGCCTGTCGCGACAACGATCCCTTCGTCTTGTGCACACAAGGCTGCAAGGGCAAGGACAAGAACTGGACGCCTGTGACTCCTCAAGCCGGCGTGTGGGTTGCAGTACCTGGCTACTGTCCTTGGCCAACGTCGACCGGCCCTTGCTGCGTCGGAAACGTATGCTTCAAACCGTGGACGCAGAAAGCTGTCGATGCGGTCTATCAGTACATGCATATTTGCCCGATCGGCGGCGGCAAGGCCAGCGACTGGACGGGACGGCAGCGACCCGAGAAGGTTCCAAAGGATCATTGATCCGCAGCGACTGCCACTGCGCCGTTTGGCGCAGTGGCGCGCCTAGTTGATCTCCGCTCACTTGCGCTGTGACGGCACGAATACCTCGTCCACCGCCGCGGCCAGCTGGTCCGGCGGCAGCAGCCCCTGGTCCAGCAGGAAGTTGTTGAACTTCAGCCGGTCGAACCTGGCGCCCAGCGCCAGTTCGGTGCGCATGCGCAATTCCAGGATGCGGCTGTAGCCATAGAAGTAGCTGCCGGCCTGGCCGGGCGCGCGCACCATGTAGCGGTCCAGTTCCTGCCGCGCCATTGCCGGCGACAGGCCGACCTCGTTCTCCAGCACCAGGCGCGCGCGCTCGCGGTCGATCAGGCCGAGGTTGAGCATCGGGTCGAGCATGGCCCGGGCGGCGCGCAGCAGGCGGAACTGCAAGGCGATCAACTGCCCGTCCAGCGGTTCGTACGGCACCATCTCGGCCTCGGCGTACAGTGCCCAGCCTTCGACGTTGACCGAATTGAACGCGTACAGGCTGCGCGCCAGCGACACGCCACGCTCGACCATGGCGGTGAACTGCAGTTCGTGGCCGGGCCGGCCCTCGTGCGCGCTCAGCGTCCACGCCGCCGCGCCGAAGTTGAAGTCGTCGTAGTGCTCGCCCTTGCCGTCGCTGTCCGGATTGCCCAGCGGCAGCACGAAGGTGCCCTGCTCGCCGGTGTTGCCGACCAGCGGCGCCGGGCGGAAATGCGGCGCCGGTTGCGCGGCGCTTTCGGCCGGCGAGCCCAGGCGCATCTGCATCGGCCGCTGCGGCACATCGACAATGCGCTGCTGGCGGATGATCGGATCGATGCGGTCGATGACGCTGCGGTAGTGCGCCTCGAGCTTGTCGTCGGGGATGGTGTCGCGCTTGAGCGCGCGCAGCACCGTGCGGTAGTCGCGGGCGTCGTCGCCGCGCAGGCCCTTGGCGGCGGCCACCAGCGGCGCCAGTTGCTGCATCGCCGAGCGGGTTTCCATGAATTCCAACTGCGCGCGCTGCATCAGCACCTGCGGGGCGATGTCGATGCCGACCTGCTTGAGCTGGAACGCATACAACTCGGGCGGCAGGCGCGCATCCTCGCGCGCCTGCGGCAACACCACCGTGCGGGTCCAGGTGGCGTAGTCCTGGAACTGCTGGTCCATCGCCGCCAGCGCCGCCTCCGCGCCCGTGATCTTGTACTCGGCGAACAGCGAACGAATGCCCTTGGCGTAGGTATCGACATTGCTCAAGGCCTGCTCGACCTCGCGCTTGGTCGGCTGCAGGAGGTTGCCGTCGGCGCGCTTCTCTTCGTAGCGTTGCCGCGCCAGCTGCAGGGTCGAGGTGCTGCCCGGCGCAAGGCCGACGTAACGCTGCAACCGCAGCAGCGCCTTGGCGCGGCGCGCCGCCGGTACCTGCTCGGACAACAGGTTGTTGATGCCGCCGAACACGTGCTGCGGCGCGTCGGTCCATGGCAGCAAAAAGCGCTCATTGAGGGTGCTGCCCTCGATGGACTGGTCGGCGGCGTGGATCAGGATCGCCAGGTCCTGGCGCACATTGGGATCGCGCTCCACCTGCAGTTTTTCCTGCAGCGTGCGGCGCGCTGCGCTGGTGGCCTCGCGGAAGCGCCGCGCGTTGTCGGGACCGAAATCGGAAACCTGGTCGTCGAAACCCGGTACGCCGAAGAAGCTCACCTCCTCGGCCTGGAACGGCGCCTGCGCCTGCAGCAGGATCTGCGCGAAGGCATTGCTGCGCTCCACCCAAGCGGGTGCGTGCTTGGCCGACGCGGCCGCCGGTGCGGCCGCTGCTGCCAGCGCCGGGAACGGCGCAGGCGCCGCCAGCGCCAGGGTCAGAGCGATGGCGAGGACACGTGGCTTCATGGCGCAGCTCCGACAGAATGATGCAGGGACCGTACGCGGCATTGCCGGATCGGCCATCTGCCGGAGGTCATGGCCGCCACCGCGCGGCGATGCGGCATGCGGCGGTGGCGACGCCGCGGCGTGGCTGCATCAGTGCAGACTCGTGGCGGTACGCCATCGCGTGCCGATGGCCACCGTCGACCGCACACGACGTGCGCGGCAGACCGCTTGCGCCGCTATTGCGTGGTGTCGGCCTCGGCAGGCGTGGCGCTGTGCACGTCCGCCGCGGGCACCGGCGGCGCCTCGACCGCCATTCCGTCCGCGTCCTCGTCGTCGTCGCTGTCGGCGTCCTGCCCGAGCGCATCGAGCAGCGGGATCGCTTCACCCGCATCCGGCAATACCTGCAAGGTGGTGTAGTGCCACTCGCCCGCATGGCGTTCGGCTTCGATGTACAGGGTGCCGTTGGCGCGGCTGCCGTGCAGCGACACGCTCAGCTCGGCATTGCCACTGCCACCGCCGCTGCTGTTGAAGCTGCCGCTGGGCATGATGCCGTCCTTGATCGGCGCGCCCAGCGCGGCCGCCACGCGCGGATCGTGTTGTGCGGCCATCACGCCGACCCGGTACGGCTCGGACGACTTGGTGACGCGCGCGATGCCGAGCACGAACACCGCGATCGACGCCAGCAGCAGGGCGCCGAGCACCAGCACGATCAGCGGCACCGCCCATTTCCAGTGCCGCGCCCACCAGCCACGCTTGGCCGGCGGCAGCGCAGCGCCGGAGGCAGGACCGGGCGTCCCGGGCAGTGGCGGCGGACTCGACATGACGTCACTCCTTGTCGTGCGAAAGCGGAAGGTGAAATGCAGCGGCGTGCTCAAGGCTTGAGGCAGCGTGCCAGGAACGCCTCGGTGGTGCGATAGCGATGCAGCGCGTTGCTGCCGGACAGGCCGTGCTTGGCGCCGGGATAGGTCATCAACTCGAACAGCTTGCCGCGCTTCTGCAGTTCGCTCATCAGCGAGGTGGAGTTGGTGAACAGCACATTGTCGTCGGCCATGCCGTGCAGCAGCAGCAACTGCGAGCTCAGCCCGTCCAGGTGCGCGGCCACGCGGCTGTCGCGGTAGCCATCGGGATTGGCCGTGGGCAGGTTCATGTAGCGCTCGGTGTAGTGGCTGTCGTACAGGCCCCAGTCGGTGACCGGCGCGCCGGCAGCGCCGCAGGCATAGGCCTCGCTGTGCTTGGCCAGCAGCATCAGGGTCATGTAGCCGCCGTTGGACCAGCCGTACACGCCGATGCGCGCCGCATCCACCCACGGCTGCGCCTTCAGCCAGGCCACGCCGCGCAACTGGTCGTCCACTTCCACAGTGCCCTGGTGTTGGTACAGCGCGCCGCCGAAATCGCGGCCACGGCGCGGCGTGCCGCGGTTGTCCAGCGAGAACACCACATAGCCGTGCTGGGCCAGGTACTGGTCGAACAGCGCATCGCCGCGGCCGGGCCAGCCATCGACCACGGTCTGCGCGGCCGGGCCGCCATACACGTAGACCACTACCGGATAGCGCTTGCCCGGATCGAACCCGTCCGGCTTGATCAGCCGGTAGTGCAGCTGGGTCTTGCCGTCGGCGGCGGTCATGGTGCCGAACTCGACCGGGCGCTGCGCGGCGCGGTAGGCGGCATAGGGATGCTGTGGATCGGCCAGGTCGTTGACCAGCAGGGTGGCGATCTTTTCGCCGTTGGCGCGGAACAACTCGATCTGCGGCGGCGTGGTGGTGTTGGACCAGCTGTCAACATAGACGCTGGCGTTCTTGGCGAAGCTGGCCGCATGCGTGCCGTTGGGCTTGGACAGCTGCTCGATCGCGCCGCCGGCCAGCGGCACCGCGTAGAGCTGGGTCTGGGTCGGCGACGCCTTGGTCGCGGAGAAGTAGACCTTGCCGGCGGCCTCGTCCACCGCCAGCAGTTCGTCCACCACCCACTCGCCCTGGGTCAGCGGACGCAGCGTGCGCCCGTCTTCCGACGCCAGGTACAGATGCTCGTAGCCGCTGCGCTCCGACCCCCAGACGAAGCGCCCGTCCTTGAGGAAATGCAGATCGTAGGTGAGCGGCACCCAGGTCGGACTGGTCTCGCTGATCAGCACGCGCTGCTTGCCGCTGGCCAGGCTCGCCTCGATCAGCTCCAGGCGTTTCTGGTCGCGCGACTGGCGCTGGAAGGTCAGCCGTTGCGGATCGCGCCAGTCCACGCGCGCCAGGTAGATGTCCGGGTTCTTGCCCAGGTCGATCCACTGCGGCTGCGCGCCGGCACGCGGCGCGATCACCCCGAGCTGGATCTTGACGTTCGGCTGCCCCGCCTGCGGATAGCGCTGCTCCACCACCTCGGTGTGGTCGGCATAGACCTCCGGACGCTTCTGCACCGGCACCTCGGTTTCGTCGATGCGCGCGAAGGCGATCGCCGAGTCGTCCGGCGCCCACCAGTAGCCGGTGTGGCGGTCCATCTCTTCGTCGGCGACGAACTCGGCCACGCCGTTGCCGATGGTCTCGCTGCCGTCGCGGGTGAGCTGGTGCTGCTGGCCGCTGGCCAGGTCGATGACCCACAGGTTGCGCCCGCGCACGAAGCTGACGTAGCCGCCCTTGGGCGAGATCTTCGGGTCGGTGACGAAGCCTTCGCCGTGGGTGAGCTTGCGCACCGCGGCGCTGCCGGTCTTGCTCAGGTCGTACAGGTACAGCTCGCCGCCGAGCGGGAACAGCAGCGCATGCGCGTCCGGCGCCCACTGGTACTCGACGATGCCGGTGTAGGCGGCGATACGCTGGCGCTCGCGGCGCGCCTTTTCCTCGTCGCTCAGGGTCTCGGTGCCGGGCAGCACCAGTTTGGAATCCACCAGCATGCGGGTCTGCCCGCTGGCGATGTCGTACTCCCACAGATCCAGCTGGTTGCGGTCGCTGTCCTTGCCGCGCAGGAAGGTCACCCGCGAGCCGTCCGGCGCCACCTTGGGCTTCATCAGGGTCGGCCCGGACAGCGGCTTGCTGCCGGTGATGGCCTCCAGGGTCAGTTTCTCGGCGTGGGCGGGAACGATGGGCGTGGCGAGCATGAGGGCGAGAGCGGCGAACAGAGAGCGCATGAAGGTTCCTGATGGAGCACCGAGCGCACGGATGATGCGCGTGCGCCCGGGATTTGAGAAGCGCGCCGGCTCAGCGCTGCCCGAACAGGTGCTTGCGCTCGGCGT
The DNA here is from genome assembly GCF_040595915.1 of Xanthomonas sp. PPL134. Taxonomy (NCBI): domain Bacteria; kingdom Pseudomonadati; phylum Pseudomonadota; class Gammaproteobacteria; order Lysobacterales; family Lysobacteraceae; genus Xanthomonas; species Xanthomonas sp. PPL134. The sequence goes on along the minus strand of NZ_JAMDLL010000006.1, from coordinate 85,144 downwards.
CGCTGAGCGGCTTGCCCGCGTTCGGGTTCACCTGCTCCTTCAAGGCGTAGGCGCGCTGGGTGGCCGGGCGCGCGGCGATGGCATCGTGCCAGCGCTTGAGGTGCGGGAAGGCGGCGTAGTCGGGGGTCAGGCCGTTGTACACCTCGATCCATGGATAGCTGGCCATGTCGGCGATGCCGTAGTCGTCGCCGGCCAGGTAGGCGCTGTGCGCCAGGCGCTTGTCCAGCACCCCGTGCAGGCGCCGCACCTCGTTGCCGTAACGCTCGATCGCATAGCCGATCTTCTCAGGCGCATAGACGTTGAAGTGGCCCATCTGCCCGGTCATCGGGCCGAGCCCGGCCATCTGCCAGAACAGCCATTCCAGCGCGACCACGCGCCCGCGCGGATCGGCCGGCAGGAAGCGGCCGGTCTTCTCGGCCAGGTACAGCAGGATCGCGCCGGACTCGAACACGCTCTGCGGCGCGCCGCCGTCGGGCGGGGCGTGGTCGACGATGGCCGGCATCTTGTTGTTCGGCGAGATCGCCAGGAACTCCGGCGCGAACTGCTCGCCGGCGCCGATGTTGACCGGCTTGAGCGTGTAGTCCAGCCCGGCTTCCTCGAGGAACAGGGTGACCTTGTGGCCGTTGGGGGTGGGCCAGTAGTACAGATCGATCATGGCGGCGCTCCTGGACAGGGAACCCCGAGTGTAGCGGCGCCCCCCGGCTTGGCAGCGTCACCGCCGGCCGGGTACCCTGGCCGCTCCCGCAACGCAGCATTCCAGACCACGCCATGACTCCCGAGCGGCCTCGCCTGCATCCCCTGTCCAACCTGATCTTCGCCTCGCGCTGGCTGCAGTTGCCGCTGTACCTGGGGCTGATCGTGGCCCAGGGCGTGTACGTGTTCCTGTTCGGCAAGGAGCTGTGGCACCTGATCCACGAAGCGCCGAGCCTGGGCGAGCAGCAGATCATGCTGATCGTGCTCGGCCTGATCGACGTGGTGATGATTTCCAACCTGCTGGTGATGGTGATCGTCGGCGGCTACGAGACCTTCGTGTCGCGGCTGGGCCTGGAAGGCCACCCGGATCAGCCGGAGTGGCTGAGCCACGTCAACGCCAGCGTGCTCAAGGTCAAGCTGGCGCTGTCGATCATCGGCATCTCCTCGATCCACCTGCTCAAGACCTTCATCGCGGTCGGCGCGCTCGGCGGCATGCCGATGTGTTCGCCGGAGCAGCTGGCCAGCGCCGTGGGCACGGTGGATCTGAAGAGCTGCGCGACGCTGACCGCCACCGGCGTGCTGTGGCAGACCATCATCCACGGCATCTTCATCCTGTCGGCGATCGGCATCGCCTGGACCGACCGGATCATGTCCGCGTCCGCGCCGGCGCGCCCGGCGCATTGACGGACGCGCGCAGCGTCACGCTTTTTGCCGCATGGCAGCGTCTGCCACGCACGCGGCGGCCGCGGATGCTAGATTGACCGATGGGGTGCGCTGGCGGCATGGGGGCCGCAGCACCGCGAACGCACCGCCGTCGCATCGTTGATTGCCAACACCGGGGATTCAGGGGGACGCATGTCGCAACTCACCACACTCGCCAAGGCGCGCCGTGTCGCGCCGGTCCTGTTGCTGGCCGCGCTGGCGGCCTGCTCCAAGCAGGACGAGACCGCACCACCCAGCGCCACGCCGGCCACCGCCGCAGCCAACGCACCGGCGACGCCGGCGGTGTCGGCCAAGGTACAGTCGATGGGCACCGAACAGTTGCACGACTCGGCCAGCCAGGCGCTGCGCGAGAACCGCATGTACGCGCCGGCCGGCAACAACGCGGTCGAGTACTACCTGGCACTGCGCGACAAGCAGCCGGACGACGCCGGGGTCAAGAGCGCGCTGACCGACCTGATGCCGTACACGCTGATCGCCGCCGAACAGAGCATCAACCGCGAGGATTTCCCGGAAGCGCAGCGGCTGATCGGCCTGATCGAGAAGATGGATCCCCAGGCCCCGGCCCTGCCACGGCTCAAGCAGGGCGTGAGCAAGGGCATGGAGGCCGTGGCCCAGCGCAGCCAGGACGAGACCGACAAGGCCAAGAAGGACGCCGAGCAGAAAGCCAAGCTCGCGGCCGAGCAGCAGAAGCAGGCGCAGCAGCAGGCCAGCGAAGCGCAGGCCGCGCAGCAGATCGCCGCACAGCAGGAGGCCGCGCGCCGCGAGAGCGCACGCCAGGAGGCCGAACGCCAGGCCGCCGCCCGCCCCGCCACGCCCGCCGCGACGCAACCGACGCCGGCACCTGCCGCGGCACCTGCGGCCGCGCCGGCGGCCACGGCGCAGACCCTGCGCCCGATCAGCACCCCGGCCCCGCGCTATCCGCCCGAAGCCCTGCGCTCGGGGACGGCCGGCGAAGTGCTGGTGGAGATCACCGTCGGCACCGACGGCGCGGTCACCAATGCCCGCGTCCTGCGCTCCACGCCGCCGCGGGTGTTCGACCGCGAGGCATTGAACGCGACCAAGCGCTGGCGCTTCGAGCCGGTCAGCGCACCGGTGACTACCCGCCGGACGCTGGCCTTCAATCCCGGCGGTTGAGCCGCCGTTGACGCATGCCCGGCCGCCGTGGCCGGGCATGCCGCACCGCCAGGCGCGGCACCGTGCGAAAACGCTCAGGACACCGGCGCACTATCCGCACGGCGTCCACGCGCGCCGAAGCGCCCCTTGCGCCAGGCCACCCAGGTCGCGATCGCGCCCACCACCGTGCACACCAGCAGGCCCGGCAGCGATGCTTCCGGGCCGAAGGCGCCGCCGCTCAGCCAGTCCGGCATCCCGGCCTGCACCGTGCTGCGCGCGATCGCCGGCCCCATGTCGGTGCCCGACACCGCCGCGCCGAACAGATAGCCCTGGGTGAAGTTCCAGGCCGCATGCACGCCGATGGACACCCACAGCCGGCCGGTGAGCACGTAGAAGGCGCCCAGCATGATGCCGGCCTCCACCGCGATGCAGAGCGCGGCGAACACGCTCGCGTTCGGATTGCCGAGGTGGGCCAGGCCGAACAGCGCCGCCGACAACGCAAACGCCAGCCAGGGACCGAACGCGCGCCACAGCAGCCGCAGCAGGATCGCGCGCAGCATCAGTTCTTCCACCACGCCGGCCTGCAGTGCCTTGCCGAGCGGCCCCCACATCGGCGCCGGCCCGGTCCCGCGGATCGCGTACACGCCCAACGTCGCCATGAGCGCCATCACCGCCGCGAACATCGCCGCGCCCAGCAACACCCCCAGGGTCAACTGCGATGGCACCGCGCGCCAGGCGAGCTCCGCCGGCCAGCGCCGCTCGCCCAGGCGGACCGCCACGGCGTAGAGGACGGCAGCCATCGATGCCGTGGCATACGGGGCGAGTTGACCCGCGCCCGGTGGCAGGAGCCTGCCGCACAGCAGCGGCACCGCCACTGCCACGACCACCATCAGCGCCAGCAAGGCGATCGCCCAGGCCACCGCCCTCAGCCAGCGCAGCATGCCCGGCTGCAGGATGCGCGCCTCGCCCAACACCAGCAGGCGCGTGCGGCCGGCGGCATGCGGTGCAGGCTCATCGTGTGGATCGGAAAACATGCAGGGCTCGCTGCGGATCGGGGTACAGGAAGGCGGATGCAGTCGCCGTGCGGGAACGCCATGCGCATCGCGGTCGCGTGTTCGCACGGCGACCGCGACCAGGGCGACGCAGCGCGCGGCGCTTGTCCGCGCGCTGCTGGCGGCTTAGGCGGAGATCGCCAACTGCTCCTGCCGGTAGCGGCGCACCGCCGCCAGCCACAGCACCGCGGCCAGGCCGAAGCCGGTGAGCAGGTAGACCGCCCAGATCTGCGGATCGATCGCCTCGCGGCGGATGATCTTCATCAGCATCTGGTTCTGCGCCAGGAACGGCACCGCGAACTGCCACAGCGTGGTCTTCAGCGGATACACCATCAAGGCGTAGCCGGGCAGCATCGGCAGCAGCATCAGCCAGGTCATGTGGCTCTGCGCTTCCTTCATGCTCTTGGCCGCGGCCGCCAGGTAGGTCAGCAGCGAGGTGCCGATGAACAGCATCGGCAACAGCACGAACAGCATCTGCAGCATCGCCACGAAGCTGACGTTGAGCTGGCGGCCGATGCCGCTGGCCACCTGCGCGCTGAGCTTGAACGCGAGCAGGGTCAGCAGCAGCGACACCAGGCCGACCACGCAGGCCGCGGCGATCTTGCCGCTGACGATGGCGCTGCGCGAGGCCGGCGTGGCCAGCAGCGGCTCCAGCGATTGCCGCTCGCGTTCGCCGGCGGTGGCGTCGAGGATCAGGTAGGCGCCGCCGATGAACGAGGTGATGGTCAGCAGCACCGGCAGCAGCATCGCCAGCAACGCACCGCGCTTGGCCTCGGGCGTGGCCAGGTCCTGCAGCGCCACGTCCAGCGGCCGCGACACCTGCGAATCGATGCCCCGCGCCAGCAGACGCAAGGCACCGACCTGCTGACCGTACATGCTCAACGCGGCCTGCACGCGCTGGGTCGGGATGTCGGCGTCGCGGCGGGTGCTGTCCTTGATGATCTCCACCAGCGCCGGGCGTCCTTCGTGCCAGGCGTTGGCGTAGTCCACGTCGATCTTCAGCGCCAGGTCCACGTCCTGGCTGCGGATCGCCCCGGTCAGGTCCTTCGGCGGCGCGACCGCGTTCAGGCCTTGCGCGGCGAGGAAGGCGACCAGGTTCGGCGCGCGTTCGCGGCCGATCACCGGAATGTCCAGCGGCTTGTCGATCTGCGTGCGCACGCGGCTCTCGGCCAGCGCGCCCATGCCCAGGATCAGCGCCGGGTACAGCAGCGGCCCCAGCAGCAAGGCCAAGGCCAGGGTGCGGCGATCGCGCGAGAGGTCGCGCAATTCCTTGCGCATCACGGTGAATACGGTACGGAGCAGGCTCATGCGTGCAGTCCCTCGTCGCTGCCGATCGCCTTGACGAAGGCGTCTTCCAGATTGGGTTCGCCCGTAAGGGCGCGCAGTTCGTCAGCGGTGCCCGCGGCCACCACCGTGCCCTTGGCGATGATCACGATACGATCGCATAGCGCCGCCACCTCTTGCATGATGTGGCTGGAAAAGATCACGCAGCGTCCTTCCTCGCGCAGCTCGCGCAGGAACCCGCGCAGCGCCCGCGTGGTCATCACGTCCAGGCCGTTGGTGGGTTCGTCCAGGATCACGTTGCGCGGGTCGTGGACCAGCGCGCGGGCGATCGCGGTCTTGGTGCGCTGGCCCTGGCTGAAGCCTTCGGTCTGGCGGTCGAGGATGTCGTCCATGTCCAGCGCCTTCGACAGCAGCCGCGTGCGCTCGGCGATGCGGGCCGTCGACAGTCCATGCAGCTCGCCGAAGTAGGCGATGTTCTCGCGCGCGGTCAGCCGCTTGTACACGCCACGCGCATCCGGCAGCACGCCCAGCGCGCGCCGCACCGCCATCGGATCCTGGCCCACGTCGACGCCGTCCACGCGCACCTGGCCCTGGTCCGGCGCCATCAGCGTGTACAGCATGCGCAAGGTGGTGGTCTTGCCGGCGCCGTTGGGGCCGAGCAAACCGGTGATCTGGCCGTCGGCGGCCTGGAAGCTGACCCCTTGCACGGCCTGCACGGCGCCGGCGCGGGTCTTGAATGCCTTGTGCAGATTGTCGGCGACGATCATGCCTGCCCCTCCCTGTCGAACGCTGCGCAGCTCATGGTTCCCATCCGTTGAATGAAGTGAAGGCCGGCACGCCGCTCATCGCGTCCAGGCAGGTGGCATCGAGGTGCTTGGCATCGGCGGTCTCGAAGAACTGGCCGAGCAGCTTGGGCATGCAGCCCAGGGTCATGGTGCCGTGGCCCTGGCCGCGCACCACCAGGTGGCGGCCGTTGGGCAGGCCCTTCAGCACGCGCTCGGCGTAACGCGGCGGCGTCACCGGATCCAGCTGGCCGGAGGTCAGCAGCACCGGCAAAGTGGAGGTGAATGGCGCGGTGAAGTCAGCCGGCCGGGTGCCGGTCGGCCACACCGGGCAGGGCGCGAAGAACATCTGCGCCACGTCCGGGCCGAGCAGCGTGTCGTGGGTCTGCGGCGCGCGATAGCGGTCGGCGTCCTCGGCGCAGATCACCGACCATTGCATGCCGCGGTTCATCTGCCCGTCCAGTTGCCCGCCCATCATCCGCGCCAGCGACATCAGCGGCCCGTAGCGGCCGTTGGCGGCTTCGTCCAGCACCAGCGGCAGCAGCGACGCGGTCTGCGGCGCGTAGGAGAACGAGAACGCCAGGCTGGTGACGGTGTCGGCGGTGACCCGGTCGTGGCGGCTCTCGCCGCTGGCCGGATCGCGGTAGTCCACCTCCACCGGCGCCTGCCGCAGCCGCTCCACCACCGCGCGCAACTGCGTGCGGGTATCGGTGGGGAAGCGCTTGGCGCAGGCCGGGTCGGCCTTGCACTGCTCGGCCTGCAGGGCGATGGCATCCTCGAAGGTGGTGGCGAACTCGCCGCCGACCACCAGATCGTTCGGCGCCACGCCATCGATGACCACGCTGCGCACGTGCGGCGCGTAGCGGCGCGCGTACTGCTGGGCGACGCGGGTGCCGTAGGAACCGCCGATCAGGTTGATCTTGTCCACGCCCAATGCGGCGCGCACCGCATCCAGATCGCCGATCGCCTGGGTGGTGGTGTAGTAGCGCGGATCGGCGCGCCCCTGCAGCGACTGCGCGCAGCGGCGGGCGTAGTCGACCAGTTCGTTCGCGGTGGGCGCGCGCGCCGGATCGGCCAGCGGCATCTCCTTGCCGTCCGGGCCCAGGCAGCTCAGCGGATTGGACTGGCCGGTACCGCGCTGGTCGATCAGGAACACGTCGCGGCGCTTGCGGGTTTCGCGCAGCGCCATGTCGACGATGCTGGCGACCTGGGTGGCGGCCTGGCCGGGACCGCCGGCGAGGAAGAACACCGGATCCGGGTCGCTGCCGCCCTCGCCGGTGATCGGCAGCCAGGCGATGTTGAGTTCGATCTTGCGGCCGTTCGGCGCCGCCGGATTTTCCGCCACCGCCATGCGCGCGCACTGCGCCGGCACGTTGTTGGAGGCCACCGGATTGGTCAGCGTGCACGGGTGGAAGCGCAGCGCGCCATAGCTGCGTTCGGACGATTGCGGCGTCGGTGCCTGGGCCGCCTGACAGGCGGCGAGCAACAGGGCCGCCGCCGCGATGGCGAACGGCCGGGAGGGGTGTCGCATGGTTCGCATCCTTGAGTTCATGGCTTGCAGAATGCCATGCCGGAACATGGCGTCGTCGGTGCCCGGTGGGGCATGGAACGGAGTGCGCGCTTACTCGGCCTCATCGAACAGGAACACCTGCTCGATGCTGTGCGCGAACAGCCGCGCGATACGGAACGCCAGCGGCAGGCTCGGATCGTACTTGCCGGTCTCCAGCGCATTGATGGTCTGTCGCGACACGCCCAGCCGCTCGCCCAGTTCGCCCTGCGACCAGCCGTGCGCCTCGCGCAGTTCGCGGATGCGGCTGTTCATTGGTAGCGGCGCGCGTTCGCGACCTTGACCACCCCATAGGTCATGCACAGCGCCGGGAACACCCACAGCATCGCGCTCGAGGCCGGCACCGCGATCACCTGCGCCGCCTGCAGGAAGCCGGCGGCCATATAGACGCCACAGGTCAGGCCGGCAGCGATGGCGATGGACTCCAGCTCGATGCGCCGCTGCAGTTCGTCGGAGTCGCGCACGAAACGCGCCACCGCGCGGATCACCAGCGCCAACGTCAATGCCGGCAGCAGCGCGACCATCACGCGCAGCCAGTGCACATCGACGCTGTCGAGCAGGCGCTTCCAGAACAGCATCACCACCACGTAGGCGCCCATCGGCGGAAAGAACTCGCGGTAGTAGCGCCGCGCCAGCGCCCGCGGTGCGCTGTCGGCCAGGCTGCCCCGCGACCACCACATCAACAGCGCCATGAACAGGCCGCCGATGCCGACGCCCATGCATACCCCACGCAGATAGTCGCTGCCGCCGAGCGGCAGCCAGGCCACCGCCAGCAGTGCCAGACTCACGCACAGCATCACGATCGCGTTGCGCCTGCAGTTGCCCATCACTGTCCCCGATTCTCAGCCGATCCCCGATCCGGCACCGTTGCGCTGCCGCTCCTGCCGTGCCGACCTTGTCCCCTGTCAAGCACGCTTGACAGGAGAATGCGCGCAGCGGGAACGACTGTCAAGCGTCCTTTACAGATCGAGTGAAAGCATCATGGGCTGGCACAACTGCCCCTCTCTCCCACCGGGGGAGGGCTTGGGGTGAGGGTAAGGGCGCGAAGCGCACCCGGCGCTGCGGGAGCATGCGGCTTCGCCCCTGGCAGGCCTTCCCGGTGAGGCGGTCGCGGCTGAAGCCGCTCCCACGCAGGATGTCCGCGCCGATGGCAACCGCCATTGGCTGTTGACCTGTCCGAACGAGACGACGACAAACCCAGCCGGCGCAACTAGCCCCTCTCCCACCGGGAGAGGGGTTGGGGTGAGGGTAAGGGCGCGAAGCACACCCAGCGCTGCGGGAGCATGCGGCTTCGCCCCCGGCAGACCTTCCCGATGAGGCGGTCGCGGCTGAAGCCGCTCCTACGCAGGATGTCCGCGCCGATGGCAACCGCCATTGGCTGTTGACCTGTCCGGACGAGACGACGACAAACCCAGCCGGCGCGACTAGCCCCTCTCCCGCCGGGAGAGGGCTTGGGGTGAGGGTAAGCGCGCGCAGCGCGCTCGGCGTTTCGGAAGCATGCGGCTTCGCCCCACAGGCCTTCCCGATGAGGCGGTCGCGGCTGAAGCCGCTCCTACGAGCGGACGCCGCGCCGACAGCGGCCGCTACTTGCTGCTGACGTACTTCTCGCGGCGGATGTGCTGCACCGGCAGCCCCGCCTCCTTCAGCGCATCGAAGCAGGCGTCGACCATGTTCGGATTGCCGCACAGGTAGGCGATGTCGCCCTCGGCCTGCGGCGCGAATTCGCCCAGGAACTGCTGCACGTAGCCATGCCGCACATCGGCATGCGGCGCCTCCGGCAGTTCGCGCGAGAAGCACGGTACGAAGCGGAAACCGGGGTGCGCATCGGCGAAGGCACGGAATTCGTCGCCGTACAGCAGTTCGGCCGGCGTCCGCGCACCCAGCAGCAGCACCACCTCCACGCCACGCTCGGCCATCGCCGCTTCCAGCAGCGGCAGCATCGAGCGGTACGGAGTGACGCCGGTGCCGGTGGCGATCAGCAGATAGCGACGGTTGACGTCGCCGGGCTGCAGGCAGAAGCGGCCGTACGGACCGCTGGCGCAGACCTGGCCGCCGATCTCCAGCCCCTCGAACAACGCCGTGGCCGCGCCGCCGGCGACGAAGCTGACCGCGATCTCGACGGTGGCATCGGCCGGCTGCGCCGGATCGTGGCGGGTGGCCAGCGAGTAGCTGCGCTTGGTCGCGGTACCGTCGGCATAGTGGAAGTGCACCTGCACGAACTGGCCGGGCACGAACGGCAGGGGTTGGCCGTCGTCGCGAACGAAGCGGTAGTGGCCGACGGCCGGGGCCAGCATGTGGCGATCGACCAGTTTCAGCGGGAATTGGGCAGGCACGGAGATGCAACAGTCTGTGGCCAGGGGCGACCCCACGAGGTCTTCTATAATAGCGGCTGCACTTCTCCTGCGCCGTCGATGCGGCGCGAAGGCCCGCCTTGACTCCCGCATCCACTCCTTCTCCCCAGACGCTGGCGCCTGCCCTGCGCGTGCGCGACCTGCGCAAGACCTACGACAACGGCGTGCAGGCCCTGCATGGCGTGTCGCTGGACGTGCTGCCCGGCGACTTCTTCGCCCTGCTCGGCCCCAACGGCGCCGGCAAGTCCACCCTGATCGGCATCATCAGCTCGCTGGTCAACCTCAGCGCCGGCCAGGTCGAGGTGTTCGGCACCGACCTCAGCAGCCAGCGCAGCGCGGCGATGCGCCTGATCGGCCTGGTGCCGCAGGAAATCAACTTCAACCTGTTCGAGAAACCCTTCGACATCCTGGTCAACTACGCCGGCTTCTACGGCATGCCGCGCGCCGAGGCCGAGCGCCTGGCCGAAGTGGAACTCAAGCGCGCGCACCTGTGGGAGAAGGCCCAGGTGATGAGCCGCACCCTGTCCGGCGGCATGAAGCGGCGGCTGATGATCGCCCGCGCGATGATGACCCGGCCGCGCCTGCTGATCCTGGACGAACCCACCGCCGGCGTGGACATCGAGATCCGCCGCGACATGTGGCGCGTGCTGCGCGAGATCAACGCCGCCGGCACCACCATCATCCTCACCACGCACTACCTGGAGGAAGCGGAGAGCCTGTGCCGCAACCTGGCGATCATCGACCGCGGCCGCATCGTCGAGCAGGGCCCGATGCGCGCCTTGCTCGCCAAGCTGGACGTGGAAGGCTTCCTGCTGGACATCGACGGCGAACTGCCGGCGCAGCTGCCGGCGATCGAGGGGACCACCCTGCTGGCGCAGGACGCGCATACCCTGGACCTGGACATGCCGCGGGCGATGGATCTCAACCGCGTGTTCGCCGCGCTGGGCGACGCCGGCATCCGCGTGCGCTCCATGCGCACCAAGAGCAATCGCCTGGAAGAACTGTTCGTGCGCCTCACCGGCGAGCACCGCGACGCCGCCACGGCCAGCGCCGGCGCCACGCCGCCGTCCGCCACTCCCTGATGCCCCACGGCGACGACCATGACGACCCCGACCGATTCCACCCTTCCCGTTTCCGACGCCACCCCGGCCCAGCGCAACTGGATCGCGCTGGGCACCATCGTGCGCCGCGAGGTCAAGCGCATCCTGCGCATCTGGGGCCAGACCCTGGTGCCGCCGGCGATCACCATGACCCTGTACTTCCTGATCTTCGGCGGCCTGATCGGCTCGCGCGTGGGCGACATGGGCGGCTACAGCTACATGCAGTTCATCGTCCCCGGCCTGGTGATGATGAGCGTGATCCAGAACAGCTACGGCAACATCAGCTCCAGCTTCTTCGGCGCCAAGTTCGGCCGCCACGTCGAGGAACTGCTGGTCAGCCCCATGCCCAACTGGGTGATCCTGTGGGGCTACGTCGCCGGCGCCGTGCTGCGCGGGCTGATGGTCGGCGTGATCGTGCTGATCATCGCCATGTTCTTCACCCCGGTGCGCATCCCGCACCCGCTGGTGACCCTGACCACGGTGCTGCTGGGCGCCACCATCTTCTCCCTGGCCGGCTTCATCAACGCGGTCTACGCGAAGAAGTTCGACGACGTGGCGATCGTGCCGACCTTCATCCTGACCCCGCTGACCTACCTGGGCGGCGTGTTCTACTCGGTCAAGCTGCTGCCCGGCTGGGCCGAGGCCGCCACCCATGCCAACCCGATCTTCTACATGGTCAACGCCTTCCGCTACGGCCTGCTCGGCAGCAGCGACGTGCCGGTGTGGGTGGCCTATAGCCTGATGCTGGGATTCGTCGCGGTACTGGCGGCGCTGGCGCTGTGGTTGCTGCGGCGCGGGGTGGGGTTGCGGAGCTGACGTTCCGCGTCCTCCGCGCCCGAGTTGCAGACGGCTCACGCGTCCCAGGCCCCGCAGGCGGCGGCACCACCGGGACGCCTCCCTGCGTCGGCCCGGCTCAGAATCTCTGACGGCAAACCTGGGACGGCGTCGCGCCGTCTGCCAGCTATGTCGTGATTTCACGGGCTTAGCCGAAGCAGGCGTCGCCAGCTTGCACCGTGTCGATACAAATCGCCGGCTGTCCCGTTCTGCGTCGCCGACCGCCTGCGATCACTCGGTCCGCGCCCGCGCAGGGCAGCGAGCGCAGAGGCATGCGCGGATGGCATGACGCGCCACACGCCGACATACCTGCCATGCATCACATCCAAATCTGACGGTGCGCACGGCGCAACGGCACCGAATTCACAATTGTATATTCCATACGGGATCGCACGCGTCCAAAGTTTGACTCAATAATGTGATGCGAACCTAGTTAAGCGCCAATTTATTAACGCTAGTTTTCTTGTAACGGCAATAAGCCGACGCTACAGTGCACACGTCCGCTACACACCATCTCTTTACTGGACGTAAAGCGCGGGCCGGAGACCAGCTTCGTCTCCGTGAACGACTTCACTTAATGAACCCACTCGCCACACGTTGCCGCGGGGCACGCTTGTGTGTTGCCGGTAATTGGGCGATCGAGCCAAGGAGAGGAATCAGATGAAGATCCAACGCAAGCCCATCCGCTTCGGCCGCAAGCAGCACGGCCAGGGTATGACCGAGTACATCATCATCGTGGCCCTGATCGCGATCGCGGCGATCGGCGTGTTCACGTTCTTCGGCGGCACCGTCCGCAGCCAGGTTGCCGGTATGGCGCAGGAGCTGTCGGGCAAGCAGGATGCCAGCCAGATGATCAACCGCGCTGGCACCAACGCCGGCAAGGCGCAGGCGCAGGCCGACAAAGACAAGGGCATGGCCGCTTACAACGGCAACAAGTAACGCTCTTGCCACCATCTGCCCGACGACGGGCAGATGGTGGCCTGCCGTTGGTCGTACCGGCAGGAGCCGTCCACAGGCTTCTGCGCATTAGCTAGCTCCTCAATCCCATGGAACCAGCCGGGTCCGACGCATGCGTCGTGCCCTCGGCGTGGTGTTGCCCGAAGGACGCTGTATGGTGATCATCGCCGCTGCCGATTCCTCGACCATGACGGTCGCCCAAGGGCCGACCTGCGCTCGCGCCAGGATGCGCGGGCAGGCAATGCCGATGGTGCTGGTCTTCCTGATGGTGCTATGCGTCGGCTTGCTGGTGACCTTCAACACCGGACAGGTGGTCGGCAAGAAGGTCGAACTCACCAATGCCGCCGATGCCGCGGCGTACAGCATCGCCGTCGAGCAGGCGCGCGCGCGCAATTTCGCGGCGTATCTCAATCGCGGACGCGTCGCCAACGAGGTGGCCGTCGCGCAGATCGTCAGTCTCAACTCCTGGCTGACCATGGTGCACTCATCGTCGGTGCACTTCGAGAAGGTCGTAGAGGTCGCGGAAGTCTTGCTGTTCTGGGTGCCGGCCCTTGGTCAAGTCCTGATCGGCGTCGATCGCGCGATGACGGTGATCAACAGAACGCTCAAGATATTTCGCCAAACCTTTTTGCGGGCAGCGGACACCACCATCGGCATATTGGATCAAGTGCTCGATCATCCCTACGCGCTGGCCGCCGAGGCGGCGGTGGGCGACCTCACGTCGGAGGCCAACGTCTTCGCCATGGCCAGCAAAGTGGTCAAGGACAATGTGCCCGATGCCGATTTGACCGTGGTCGGCAAGGGCGTTCTGGCCAAGAACGTGCTTTCCGCAGGCAATCAGCTGGAAAGCTATACCCCAGGCGAACGCCGCGGCCTGACCAGCACCAACAAGGGCGGCGAGCGCTACCGCAATGTGGTGATGGCGTCGCGCGATACGTTCACGCGTGCACGCGACGGCACGGCGTTCGGCATCTTCAACAACAACGGCGGCACCGACATGGTCGAGTACGACCGGTGGTCGGCCGTGGACACCTTTCAACTCAAGCTTCCGCTGCTTGTCACCACCCTCAAGATTCCGATCGGCTGGGCTGGCACCCAGGCGGTCGACAATCGCAAACCCAACTTCTTTCCCGGCATGAACAACGGGCGGGGATGGCGGTCGCCCTACGAAAACAATCGCACCTATCGGGCTTACAACGGCACCAAACGCAGCGACATCGCCGGTGCATTCATCGAAGGGGATCCGGCCGTCCTGCCGGACTTCAAACGCAACAAAGCTTTCATCAACAGCTATCGTTACGGCATCAGCCCTCGCTATCGGGACGTCAAGGACGCCTACTCGCAGCAGCCCGAGGGTGCCAATGCCGGGCCGATCTACACCGTCGAAGTCGGCACCCGGGTCGACAAGGCGCGCACCAGCTCGGCGCTGAAGATCGGCAGTGGACGGATGCAGCTGAAGGATCAGGCGCGCGGCGAGCAATTGCGCGCGATGGCCAGTGCGCAGGTCTACTTCAATCGTCCCTACGAACTCAGCGCCTTCCGGCGTTCGGTATGGGGCAGAGGCGATAGCAAGTTCGAAAAAGGCAGCCTGTTCAGTCCGTATTGGCAGGCGCGCCTGGTGCAAACCCCCCTTTCCGACCGAACACTCCTGGTGGCCGCTCCATGATGTTATTGACCAACCGATCCCGTGCGCTGGCGCTTGCTTGCATGGCCTCGCTGGCGTCCACCGCCGGCTGCCAGTCGCACGACGCCACCGAGGGCGGCAACGGCGGGGATTCCTCCTCGGAAAGCGGGGTCAGGTCGCTGCCCGCCCTCCATGTCGTCCTGACCTGGGAGTCGCGCATGGGGGGCGAAAACCTGGAACGCAAGAACTACCAGGCGAAGCTGGAAGCCTGCCGTGGCTCCGGCATGCCCACGCGTGCGCTTTCGCCGCAGGACGAAGCCAAGCTGGGAACCGGCGAGGTCGAGATCATGATCGATGCGCATCGGCAGTTCGCGCACCAGGTCAGTTGGACCCTCGGCGCCGATGGCGATAGCGCGCAGGCTGCGTGCATGGTCAAGCTCGAGGAGCACACGGACAAGGACGCCATCGAAGACGCGAACGGCATGTACATGGCCATCGACAGCAGTGCGCGCGCGCAGGAGCGCCAGACCGTGCAGGCCATCGGCTGGAAACTGGCTGGCGACGCTCAGGTAAAGGGACAGCCCTGCACGCGTTGGGAGAACGGCAAGCAGGAAGTGTGCATGTGGTCGGGCGGCAGCAAGTGGGGCTTTTCCGAGTCGCCCGGCGATGCGGCCGGCTGCACGATCGATGGTGCCGGTGCGTATCTGCAATCCATTCCGCTGGAGGCCAAGCCGCTGCAGGGCGGCAACGGCTGCGTGCTGCAGGTCAAGTCGTTCAGTCTCGGCAGCGGTCTGATTCCTTCCAACGTGGCAGGTGAGAAGGAAGAAAACTAGGAGGACACAGGATGAAGACGACGCTCTTTACACCAGCGCGCAAGATGCGCGGACAGGGGATGGTGGAGTTGGCGGTGTGCGCCGCTGTGCTGGTGCCGCTGTTCCTGTTGATCCCGGTCGTCGCCAAGCTGGGGCATGGCAAGCAGATGGCGATGCAGGCGGCCCGCAACGCCGCCTGGGAAGCCAGCGTAGCCAAGAACTATCAGCCGGCCAGCCGCGCCGTGCTGCAGAGCAAGGCGCTTGACCGCAACTTCGCCGATGCAGACGCGCCCATCACCAGCCGTACGTCCGGCGTCAGCAGCGGGACGTTCTCCGATCAGATGCTCAATACTTTCTCGAACCAGAAGCTGCTGGAAAAGCGCGACCTGTCGGTCACGCGTACTGCCAACAAGGGTTCTCCCGGCTACGTCGACGAAGCAGCCCAGTTGCTACCGAAGAACTATTTCGACAATGCCTTTCCGCCCAGCAAGAGCGGCTACGTCACTGCGGAAGTGACGCTGAACTATCGCGACCTGAAGACCGCAGACGGCCGACCCGCGCGCTTTCTCGAGCCGCTGGACAACCTCAATCTGGCCGACAAGCGTCACCAGACACTGCTGACCGATGCCTGGAATGCCTCCGGTCCGCGCAGCGGTGCGCGCAGCGTGATCGCCACAGTACGCCCACTGGCGCCGGTCTCCTACTTCGAGGGGCTGGACGGGGTCTTCGACTTGCTGAAGCCCTTGACACCGATCCTGCCCATGGTCGGCTCTCTGGGCGATCTCGAGCTGGGGGCGATCGAGCCGGATGTCGTGCCTGCAGACAAGCTCGCCAACTACCCGGTCAAGCCGGGCAAGCCATGAGTCCGCGCGTTTCCCACCGCATGCTCGCAGGCGGGCTTGGCGCGCTCTTGTCGACGGCCGCGGCGCAGCAGGCGCATGCGCTGGACTGGCCGGAGGTGCCGGTCCCCGACCAGGCCTCGGGCGAGATCGTGTCCGAGCACATGCTCTACAACGGTATCGCCATGCGGGCCAGCCGCTTCCGGGTCGCCGAATCGCCGAAGCAGGTCGAGCAGTTCTATCGCAAGGAGTGGGGCAACGCCGTCGTGACCACGCCGATGGGCAACAAGACCGTGCTCGGACACATGACCAAGAGCGGCTACTACATCACGGTGGAACTGAGCGGGGACGCCAACCGCACGCAGGGCCAGATCGGCGTCATGGAGGTCCCCAAGAAGGACCTCCCCGCCGACGGCGTCGGCAAGGGCTTCGGCCGGCTGCCCGATACGCAGGTCGCCGAGGACATCGTCTACATGGACACGCCGCGTCATGTCAGGACGCTGAGCATGCTCAACCGCTACACGCCGCTGCAGAACCAGCAGTACTACGCGCGGTACTTTGCCGGGCAGGGCTATGCGCGCGACGGGTCTTCGTCGGCCTGCACGGCGAACAGCCCGCACTGCGTTTCCCGTTTCACCCGGCAGGACGATCGCGTCACCGTGACCTCGAGTCGCGGACACACCGGTACCGTGATCGTCGCGGTGGTCGAATGAACGCGCATGCCCTGCCCGACCGACGCCTTCAGCGCGGTCAGTCCACGATCGAATACACCGTGGTGGTCATGGCGCTGGTGATCGTACTGATCGCCAAGCCCGACGTGATCACCGAGGTGGTGACAGCCCTGAAAGATCTCTATGCCGCCTTCGTCTACGCCATCTCGGCGTCGGACGTGCTGGTGGGGTGATCCCCCTTTCCTCGCGATGACCTGCCCGACGGCGCCTCTTCAATGCAGAAACCCAAACTCAGCAAGAACGTCCTTTTCATCCTGATCGCGGTGGTCATGGCCGGCCTGGCCGCCTTCATCGCAGTCAGCTATATCCGTACCACCGTCGCCGAGCGCACCCAGGACAACCGGCCGATGGTCGACGTTGCCGTACCGGTGAACGATTTGCCGCAGGGGGCGATCCTGCAGGGCAGCGATCTGGCCCTGCGCACGGTCCCGGCCGAGTTCGCTCCCGCCGATGCGGTCACGCCCGACAACCACACCCAGTTCGAAGGCCGAATGTTGCGGGCGCCGGCACGTGGCGGTGCGCCGCTGAGCGCCAGCGCCCTGGTCCCGCTGTACGACCAGTTCTCGCGGCTGATTCCCAAAGGCAAGGTCGCCTACACGATGAGCGTGGACGAGAACAATTCGATCTCGGGCATGATCGCGCCGGGCGACCTGATCGACATCTTCTTCGTCAAGGACGCCGCCACCAGCAGTGGCGGTGCCGGCAGCGCTGGCGGCCAGGGAGCGGGTGCACAGGTGTTCCCGCTGCTGCAGAAGATCAAGGTGCTCGCGGCCGGCAGCCGGATCGGCGAGGCGTCGACGCCGAAGGAAGGTGAGGAGTCCAACACCTCCACCGGCTTCTCCAGCGTCACCCTTGAGCTGGACCAGTACCAGGCCAAGCAGCTGGCCGTTGCCTCCAAGGTGGGCGCGGTACGCGTGCTGCTGCGCGAAGTACAGGACACCTCGCCGGGTGCGGCGACGGGCATGAGCGAGAGTCAGTTGTTGCGATCGCTGGGATCGGGCGATCCGGCAAACACAGGCAGCGGAAGCAGCCGCGTTGAGTTCATCATTGGCGGAAAGGGTTAAGCATGACGCAAGCAACACGCCGTCGCAGGAGCAAGGCCGGGACATCGGCGCCATGGTTGGCCGGCTTGCTGCTGGCGGGCACCGGGGGATGGAACGCATCGGCACAACAGGCCGCCACCAACGCCGCAGCCGCACGGCCAGCCGCGCACACTGCGGCGCCGTCACCGGCGCCGGCGGCCGGACAGGCAGCGGATGCCACATCGGCGGAACAGGCGCGACTGATGGCGCAAGGGCGCCAAGTCGACCAGCTCAAGCAGACAGTGGAATCGCAGATCCAGGAACTGGGCAACGGCGGCTCTTCGTCAGCCGGTGGCGGCGTCGCTCTGGCCGGCGACAAGAAGCCGTCGGTCGCCCCGCTGATCCAGCCGTCGCAAAGCATCTATGCGGGCGAGGCCGTGGTGCGGCGGGTACCCGGGGCACTGCGCCGCATCGCGGTCGGCGACGGCGAGGTCCTGAGCGTCTTCTCGGTCGGCAAGTCCGAGCTGGTCATGATCGGCACCAAGCCCGGTGAGACCAACGTCCACCTATGGATGGCCGATGGCAGCCAGCGCGACGTCAACGTGACGGTGGGTGGCAGCAAGTCCGAAGGTGCGGCCGAGACCGTGCGCGAACTGTTGGGCAATACGCCGGGCGTTACCGTGCGGGCCATCGGCTCCAATGTGGTGATCTCGGGCAACGACGTCGACGCGGCCACCACGGCAAAAATCCAGGCGTTGCAGAAGATCTATCCGCAGGTGTTGAACTTCGCCGGGGCCGACCCGGTGGGCATGCGGCCGATGGTGCAGATGGACGTGTCCATCATGGAGTTCAACAAGAACGCCGTGGAGGATCTGGGCATTCGCTGGGACAGCACCATCGATGGTCCGATCGGCGGCCTCATCCGCGACGTGACCACGAACAATTACTTCCGCGTACTGCCGCAGGACAACCAGACCTTCCAGGACATCAAGGACCAGCTGCCCACCAAGCTGCCCGGGCCGCAGGGCTACTTCGGCATCGCCACCACGATCGCCTCGAAGATCAACCTGCTGATGAGCCGCGGCAAGGCCTGGGTGCTGGCGCAACCCAAGCTGAGCGCCAAGAGCGGCAGCAACGCGACCTTCCTGGTCGGCGGCGAAGTGCCGATCGTGGTGCCGTCGATCCTTGGCCAGACCCAGATCGAGTACAAGGAGTACGGCATCCGCCTGAACATCAACCCGTCGGTCAACTCGTCCAATCAGGTGAATACCTCGATCATGGCCGAGGTCAGCCGGATCGATCCGTCGGTATCGGTGCAGGGCGTTCCCGGCTTCCTCACCCGGCGCGTCGAGACCGAGCTGAACGTCATTGCCGGCCAGACCATCGTCATCTCCGGCCTGCTCGATCGGGAGGCCTCCAAGGCCGTGGACAAGCTGCCGCTGCTGGGCGACATCCCGATCCTGGGCAAGCTGTTCCGCTCCGATGGCTTCCGCGGCAACAAGACCGAACTGGTGATCTTCGTGACCCCGCGCATCGTCAGCCCCACCTCGCCGGAGAACCTCCAGGACCTGCAGCGCGCCCAGGGGATCGAGAAGGAGTTGCAGGACGAAATCAGCCCCCGCCAAGACAAGTTGATCAAGTAATCCACCCCACGGAGCGCAAGGTTCACCGCCATGTTCACAGTGCTGATCAATACGCCAGGAGGCGACACGCGTCAGGTCAAATGCATGCACCGCGAGTGCGGCATCGGCCGCGCCGATGCCAATCTGGTGATGCTGCAGGGCTGGAACATTGCCGGCAAACACGCCACCCTGCTGCGCGAGGACGAGGGCGTGTTCATCCTGCCCCTGGGCGGGCGCGAGCCGATCACGCTCAACGGCAAGGTGGTGCTGGCCAAGCAGGGGCCGATCGACGGCAAGGACGAGATCCGCATCGGCCAGTACATGCTGAAGGTCAGTGGCGACGATGCGCGCATCGTCCGGCAGACGCCTGCCGCCAACGACGGCGCCGCCACCAGGGCAGCAGAAGCGCCTGCGGCGGCGAGCGAGGCCGCCGCCGACCGCCTGCCGACCGCGCCCGCGGCAACCGACATGGTGGTGGCTGGCCCGCCGCCGTCGGACATCGCCACCTGGCGCACCAAGCTGCATATGGCGCTGGTGCGGCAGATGGATCTGCGGCGCATGGACGTGCGCAGCATGGACGACAGCGCGCTGCGCGACAGCACCATCAACCTGATCGACGACATCCTCAAGCGCGAGTTCAGCGATCTGCCGGCCGACATCAGCCCGCGCAGACTGGCCAAGCAGGTGCTGGACGAGGCGATCGGACTGGGGCCGCTGGAGGACCTGATCGACGATCCGACCGTCACCGAAATCATGGTCAATTCCCATGACGACATCTTCATCGAGCGTGCCGGTCGCATCCAGAAGTCCGACGTGGTGTTCTCCAACGAACGCGCCTGCCTGGCGGCGATCGAGCGGATCGTCACGCCCCTGGGGCGGCGCATCGACGAAAGCTCGCCGTTGGTCGACGCACGCCTGAAGGACGGCTCGCGCGTCAACGCGGTGATCCCGCCGGTCGCCCTGCGCGGGCCCAGTATCAGCATCCGCAAGTTCGCCACGCGTCGGCTGATGGGTGAAGACTTGCTGAAGTTCGGCTCGCTGAACGAGGCGATGCTGGAGTTTCTGATCATGGCGGTGCGCGAGCGCCGCAACATCGTGGTGTCCGGCGGTACCGGCTCGGGCAAGACCACCCTGCTGAACATCCTGTCGAACTTCATCCCCGACGGCGACCGCGTGGTCACCATCGAGGATGCGGCCGAACTCAAACTGGTGCAGCCCAACCTGGTGGCATTGGAAGCCCGCCCGCCCAACATGGAGGGCAAGGGCCAGATCACCATCCGCGACCTGGTCAAGAACGCGCTGCGTATGCGCCCGGATCGGATCGTGGTCGGCGAGTGTCGCGGCGGCGAGTGTCTGGACATGCTGCAGGCGATGAATACCGGCCACGAAGGCTCCCTGACCACCGCGCACGCCAACAACCCACGCGAGACGCTGTCGCGCCTGGAGGTGATGGTGATGATGGCCGGCATGGAGCTGCCGATGGTCGTGGTGCGCGAACAGATCGCGTCGGCGGTCAACCTGATCGTGCACCAGCGCCGTTATCCCTGCGGCTCGCGCAAGGTCAGCCACATCACCGAAATCACCGGCATCGAAAGCGGCACCATCCAGATGCAGGACCTGTTCCTGTTCAAGCCCACCACCTACCACGGCCCCGACGGCAAGGTCGCCGGCAATTTCGTGGCGACCGGTGCGGTGCCGGAGTTCTACGAGGAACTCGCCGAGCGCGGCGTGTCGGTGGATCTGGGCATCTTCCGCAACCAGGGAGGCGCGCGCTGATGGGCCTGTGGCTGATCGCCCTGCTGGTGTTTGCCGGGACCGCGATGGCCATCCTGCTGATCGCGCGCTCCAGCGAGCAGTTCCTGAAGCGCTACCGCGAAAGCTTCATGGACCAGGCCCGTATGAACCTCGCGGACATGTTCCTGTTCCTGGATCCGGCCCAGGTGTACATGATCAGCGCCATCGTGATGGTGATCATTCCATTGCTGATCTGGATGCTGACCGGCAGCCTGGTCATCGCGGTGCTGATCGGGATCTTCCTGATCTTCGCGCCCCGCAAGGTCTACGCATTCCTGCGCAAGCGCAGGCTGGAGAAGATCCAGGAGCAGCTCCCCGACGCGCTGCAGATGCTGTCCAGCAGCCTGCGTGCCGGCGTTGGCTTCGCGCCGGCGATGGAAGTGCTGGTCCACGACGGGCAACCGCCGCTGGCGCAGGAACTGGCGCTGGTCCTGCGCGAGCAGCACATGGGGCTTCGCGCCGAAGAGGCGATGGAGAACTTCAGCAAGCGCGTGCCCATTACCGATGCCGAACTGTTCGTCTCGGCGGTCAACATTTCGCGCGAAGTCGGCGGCAACTTGGCGGAAACCCTGGCGACCCTGGCCGAGACCCTGCGTCGACGCCTGACCATGGAGAAGAAGGTGAAGTCGCTGACCGCACAGGGCCGCCTGCAGGGCATCGTCATGGCGATGCTGCCGGTGTTCCTGATCGGCTATCTGAGCCTGATGTACAGCGAAACCATGCAGCCGATGTTCCATAGCTGGCACGGCTGGGTGGTGATCACCATCTGCCTGGTCATGGAATACCTGGGCTACCGTCTCTGCAAGAAGATCATGACGATCGACGTATGACCTGGATGCTCGTCCTCATCGCTCTTCTGGCTGCCGGCGCCGTCGCGCTGGTGGTGATCGGCACGCGCGGCGTGATCCGCGAGGTCGAACTGGAAGACCGCACCTACTACGACCCGCTACCGCGGCTGATGCAACTGATGTGGCCGTTGGTGACGGTGCTGACCCGGCGCATCGCGCCGCGCCTGAGCGTGGCGCAATTGGAACAGACGCATCGCCAGTTGCAGGCCGCCGGCCAGGACTACACGCTGACGCCGGAAGAGTTCTACGGCTTGCGCATGGCCAGCGCGCTGGTGGTGATCGCTTTTTTCCTGCTGTGCACCGGGATGCTCGGCCATCTGGGTATCGGCTCGGGCTTGATGTGCCTACTGTTCGGCGGCGTGCTGGGCTGGCTGTACCCCGCGTTGTGGCTGGGCGAGCGGCGCAAGGCCCGGCAGAAGACCGTCGTGCGCGATCTGCCGGTCTACCTGGATTTCATCACCATGTCGGTCGAGGCCGGCCTGAACGTCACCGGCGGCATCGAGCAGGCAGTCGCCAAGGGACCCGCAGGGGCGCTGTCGCAGGAGTTCTCGCGCATGCTGCGCGATCTGCGTGCCGGCCTGCCGCGCGCCGAGGCCTTGCGGCGCATGGCCGAGCGCATGGACATCGCGCAGATCACCAGCTTCACCAGTGCGCTGATCCAGGCCGACAAGGTCGGCGCCAATTTGAGCGACACCTTGCGCGCACAGGCCAACCAGCGCCGCGAGGAACGTTTCCTGCGTGCCGAGAAGCTGGCACTGGAAGCACCGGTGAAGATGATGCTGCCGCTGGTGATGTTCTTCTTCCCGCTGATCTTCCTTTTCCTGGGCTACTTCATCTACTTGAAGATGCTGCAGGAGGGCATCCTGTGAAGCGCGGATGCATCGAGCGCAGCGCCGGCATCCCGATCCCGCAGGTGTGGGCGGCCGATACCTGGTGGTCGCGCGCGCGCGGGCTGCTGGTGCGCCCGGCACTGGCCACGGACGGCTCTGAGGCCTTGCTGATCCGCCCCTGCGCCAGCGTGCATACCATCGGCATGGGCTATCCGCTGGATCTGGTGTTCCTGGGTCACGATGATGTGGTGCTGGAGTGGCGCGAGAACGTCAGGCCGTATCGCACCGCGATGTGCCGGCGCGCCGCGGCCACCATCGAGTTCCATGGCGGTGCGCTGGACCGCTTGCAACCGCAACGCGGCGAACACTGGCACTGGCGCGCAACCGCGCCGGTGCCATCCTATTCGGGAGCCCGGTCATGAAAGCACGCGTACGCGCTCTGCGCAGCCGCTCGTCCATGCGCGGCCAATCCATGGTGGAACTGGTGATCATCACACCGGTGCTGCTGTTCCTGTTGCTTGCCGTCATCCAGGCCGTGCTGCTGTACCGCATGAAGTCCACGCTCGACTATGCCGCGCTGATGGCGGCGCGCGCGGGCGCGGTCAGCGGGGTGGACCGCATGGAGATGCGCAAGGGCTTCGCCAAGGGCATGATGCCGCTGTATGCAAACGACACGGGTCAAGCCGCGGTTGAAGTGGCATACGCCAAGGCGTTCGCCGACCTCACGCTGCATGGCCGCATCACGGTCATCAATCCGACGCGCGCCGCGTGGAGCAACTTCCGCGAACGCCAGTACAACGGCCAGTATGCGTTGCCCAACGACACGCTCGCGTATCGCAGCGATGCGGTCGGCAGCAGCGGCGTCAATGTGCAGGACGCCAACATCCTCAAGATCAAGGTGGTCTACGACGCGCCGCTGGTGGTTCCTTTTGTCGACTGGGTGTTGGGGGGAAAATCCCAGTACCTGAAGCCAGGCACGTTCGAATCGTCTCCGCTGCAGCCATTCACCAGGCGCTTGCCGATCGAGAGCTACGCCATCGTGCGCATGCAGTCGCCGATCTATACGCAGGGCAATCTGGACAAGTGATGCGTCGACAGACACGGCTGGCGTGCGTGGTGGCGCTGTGCCAGGCATTTGCCGGCGTGGTACACGCCAAGGACGCCGGGTTCGCTGGCGTAGCGCAGGTGACCACCAACGAGCTTGGCGGCCTGAGCCGGATCCAGCCGCGCGGCGCGGCGCAGCCGGCGACGGTGTTCTTTCGCGACGGCGCGCTGCGCATCCAGTTCCAGGATGCCAGCGGTCGGTCGTATGCCCTGATCCTCGCGAAGGATGCGCCGACTGGCTGGATCGTCGGCCAGCAGGGCGGTGCCATGCCGGTTCCCGGCATGCGCTGGCCGCTGCGTTTCGACCCGGAACAGCCCTGTTCGGGCCTGGGCATGTTCGCCGACTGCCAGCGAGGCGACAGCGGCCTGCACGCGGGCCGCTCCGCGGTGCAATGGCGCTATCGCCTGGCCAACCCGGACGGTCCTGGCAGGACCCGGCAGGGCACCATGTGGCTGGATCGCGATACCGGCCTGGTGCTCGCCTATCGCGGCAAGACCGGGCTGGAACAGCAGCAGCAATGGGACATCCAGCGCGTCGACTATGGTCCGCAGCCGGACGCGTTGTTCCAGCCCCCCGACCTCGCGCACTGATCCCGTTTCCATTGCGACCAAGCACGCGTCGCCATCGTTGGTCGACGCGGATTCATCGTTCTGCGGCAAGATCGATCGATCTCGCCGTTACACTAGTTTGGTTCGTCCCCCGACAAGGAGTATCTCTGTGAAAAGAGCAGTAGTGGCGACCTTGGCCCTGGCCGTCATCGCAAGTCTGAGCGCGTGCAAGAAGCATGAGCAGCAGCCCGCGCATCCCGACGATCAGGCGACGGCCCCCGCGGCGACTGCCAGCAGCACGCAGGACGCTCCCACGCAGCAGGCTGCCGCCAGCACGGCATTCGACCCGGCCAGCCTGCCGGTGTCCGACGTCCCGCTGGGAGACTTCCCCTACATCGCGTTGCCCACGGGCTATGTCACCAGCAGCACACCGGACGTTGCGGACTTCGACCAGGTGCCGTTCTGGACCGGCGATCGCCTGCAGCCGGTCGAGGGCAAGGTCTGGTCCGCGCACATCGATGCCGCACAGGGCAAGACCTTCTCGGACCTGGAACTGGAACGCAACATCGAGGCGGTCGTCACGGCACTTGGCGGCAAGAAGATCTTCGATGGCCGGATTCCCGAAGCGGCCACGCAGAAGATCAAGGAGTGGCCACGCGATGTCGCCACCAAGTACAACAGCGGCCTGGGCGATGTCTGGAACAACCCGGCGCAGGTGTTCGTGGTGCATCGCGCCGATCGCGATATCTGGATCCATCTGTGCAGCTACCAGTTCGGCGGCGGCCTGCTGATCGCCGAAACCAAGCCGCTGCAAGTCACCGCCAGCCTGCTGCCGGCCAGCGAACTGAAGACGCAGATCGACAAGACCGGCAAGGTGGCGCTGCACGTCAACTTCGCCACCGACAAGACCGACATCCTGCCGGACTCGCAGCCGCAGATCGCGCAGGTCGTGCAATTGCTCAAGCAGGACGCCGCGTTGAAGCTGGCCGTCAACGGCTACACCGACGGCACCGGCGATGCCGCGCACAACAAGACGCTGTCGGAGGGCCGCGCCAAGGCGGTGGTCGCGGCCCTGGTTGCGCAGGGCATCGATGCGTCGCGGCTGAGCGCAGCCGGCTTCGGCGATGCCGATCCGGTGGCGGACAATGCGACCGAACAAGGCAAGTCGCAGAACCGCCGCGTCGAGTTGGTGAAGAAGAGCTGAGCCGCACTGGTCGCCGCTACGTGCAGTCAGCTGACGGCGCGTGCGGCGCGCGATGCGGCGCAACGGCATAGCCGATTGCGTCGCATCGTCGACCGCGCTGCATACACGCTCGTTTGCCGGCATGCGTTCCCGCAGTCGGACGCCTCCCACTCCATGACGATCCACGTCTCATGCGTATCCTGATTCTCGGTGCCGGCGCGACCGGCGGTTACTTCGGCGGACGCCTGGCCCAGGCCGGCGTCGATGTCAGCTTCCTGGTGCGGCCGCCGCGGGCCGCGCGCCTGCAGCGCGACGGTCTGCGCATCCGCAGTCCGCGCGGCGATGCGACGATCGCGGTGAACACGCTCACCGCCGAAACGCTGCCCGCTGCGGCGCAGGCGCGGCCGTTCGATCTGGTGCTGCTCAGCTGCAAGGCCTACGACCTGGACAGTGCGCTGGCCGCGGTGGCGCCGGCCGTGCACGACGGCACCAGCGTGTTGCCGATCCTCAACGGCCTGCGCCACTACCGGGCGCTGGATGCGCGCTTCGGTGCGGAACGGGTGATCGGCGGGCTGTGCTTCATCAGTGCGGTGCTCGATGCCGATGGCGCGATCCAGCACCTGGCCAAGCCGGCCTCGCTGACCTTCGGCGAGCGCGACGGCCGCGGCGCCGACAGCGCGCGCGTGCGCGCCCTGGCGGATGCATGCGCGCACGCCGACGTGGATCACCTGGCCACGCCGCGGATCGCCCAGGAGCAATGGATCAAGTACACCTTCCTCACCGCGTTGGCCGCAGCCACCTGCCTGATGCGTGCGCCGATCGGGCGCATCGTCGCCAGCGACGACGGCGTGGCGCTGGTGCGTGGCCTGTATGCCGAGTGCACGGCGGTGGCCGCGGCCGCCGGCGAAGCGGTGCCCGAGGCGGCGCAGGCCAGTGCGCTGCAGTTGCTGACCCACCCCGGATCGCCAATGAAGGCGTCGATGCTGCGCGACCTGGAAGCCGGGCAGCAGGTGGAAGCGCAACAGATCGTCGGCGACATGCTCGCCCGCGCCCGCGCCGCCGGGCACGAGGCACCGCTGCTGATGGCCGCGTACTGCCACCTGCAGGCCTACCAGGCCGGCCTTCCCGCGCGCTGAGGTTTGCCGCGGGACACCAGTGCCGCGCGCAACGCGCTCCTGCCCTGCGCACGCCGGCCACGGTGCTCCGGGCAATGCCGTACCCGCGCCGTCCCGAGGGCGGCGCTGCGTCTTCGCGCGCCGCTGACGTGCCTGGCGCCTATGCTCGCCCACCACACAGGGGCAAGCGACGGGCACGCGCATGGAAAAACTGTTCCGCGGCGGGCATTTCCTCATCATCCTGCTGTTCCTGCTGTGCGCGGCCGGGCTGATCTGCATGGCCGTGCTCGAGCTCTGGTACGGCCTGACGCCGGGCGGCGAACTGGTGGTGCGCGACCGCTTCAACGTGGTGCTGGAAGCGATCGGGTTGCTCACCGTGGCGCTGGTGACCCTGGAGCTGGGCCAGACCATCTACGAGGAAGAGGTGCAGCGCGACGTCAAGGTCAGCGGACCGACCCGGGTGCGCCGCTATCTGTCGCGGTTCTTCGTGGTCATCGTCATCGCCCTGGCGATCGAGACGCTGGTGTCGATCTTCGAACTGATGCACGACGACCCGGCCAAGCTGCCCTACGCCGCCGCGGTCGGGCTGTGCGCGGCGCTGCTGCTGGTCGCCTGGGGCGTGTTCGTCAAGCTCAACCGCAGCGCCGAGGAACTGGAGCCGGAAGCCATGGCCGAAGCCAAGCGCGAGGACGCGCAGGTCGAGTGAGGCGGGCGGCTGCCGCCCGGCAGGCCGCATTGCGCTTTTCGTAGGAGCGGCTTCAGCCGCGACGACGCCTTGCCGGTAACGCCCGGTCGCGGCTGAAGCCGCTCCTACACCTGTTTACCGGCCGGCGCCTGCCCTCAGGCCGGCGTCGGCAAACGGAAGAACGTCCGCGCGGCGGCAGTGCTGGCGGCGGCGACCGTCGCCACGTCCTCGCCGCGATCGCGTGCCAGCTCCTCGACGATGTGCGCCAGGAACGCCGGTTCGTTGCGCCGGTCCTTGGGCGTGGGCTTGAGCGTGCGCGGCAGCAGGTACGGCGCGTCGGTCTCGATCATCAACCGGTTGGCGGGAATGTGCTTCACCAGCTCGCGCAGGTGCGCGCCGCGGCGCTCGTCGCACAGCCAGCCGGTGATGCCGATGTACCAGTCGCGATCCAGGTAGTCGAACAGTTCCTCGCGGCTGCCGGTGAAGCAGTGCACCACCGCCGGCCCGAGCTTGCCGTCGAACTGGCGCATCAATGCCATGAAGTCGGCATGGGCGTCGCGCTGGTGCAGGAACAGCGGCTTGCCGGTATCCACCGCCAAGTGCAGTTGCCGCTCGAACGCGCGGTGCTGTGCCGGCCGCGGCGAGAAGTCGCGGAAGTAGTCCAGGCCGCACTCGCCCACCGCCACCACCTCGGCGTGCGTGTGCAGCGCGCGCAGTTCGGCGTCGCACTCGGCGGTGTACTCCACCGCGTGGTGCGGATGCACGCCGGCGGTGGCGTACAGCAGGCCCGGGTGCTGCTGCGCCAACTGCAACGCCAGCGGCGAGTGTTCGCGGCTGGCGCCGGTGACCACCAACTGCGCGACGCCGGCGGCGCGGGCGCGTTGCAGCACCGCGTCGCGGTCGCGATCGAAGGACTCGTGGGTGAGGTTGGCGCCGATGTCGATCAGGGTCATGCGGTTGCGCGGGAATCAGCCGGGAAAGGCGCCGATTGTACGGGTCCGGCCCAGAACGCCGCTCTACAGCGGCGCGGCGGCCCCGTATCCTTGGCCGATGACGTCCGCCGTGTTTCCGATCGATCCGCTGCTGCCGCAGATCCGCGACAGCCTTGCCGCCCATCCGCGCCTGGTGCTGGAAGCCCCGCCCGGCGCCGGCAAGACCACCCAGGTGCCGCCGGCGCTGCTCGATGCGCCCTGGCTGCAGGGCCGGCGCATCGTCATGCTGGAACCGCGCCGGGTTGCCGCGCGCAGTGCCGCCACCTTCATGGCCCGGCAGCGCGACGAAGCGCCGGGCGAGACCGTGGGCTACCGCATCCGCTTCGAGAACAAGGTCTCCGCCCGCACCCGCATCGAGGTGGTCACCGAGGGCATCCTGACCCGCATGCTGCAGGACGACCCGATGCTTGAGGGCGTCGGCGCGCTGCTGTTCGACGAATTCCACGAGCGCCACCTGGCCGCGGACCTGGGCCTGGCGCTGGCCCTGGACGTGCAGGCGCAGGTACGCGAGGACCTGCGCATCGTGGTGATGTCGGCCACGCTGGACGGCGAGCGCCTGGCGCAGTTCCTCGACGCGCCGCGACTGTCCAGCGCCGGGCGCAGTTTCCCGGTGGAGATCGCGCACTTCCCGGCGCGACGCGAGGAATCGCTGGAAGCGCAGGCCCGGCGTGCGGTGGAGCATGCGCTGCAGCAGCATCCGGGCGACGTGCTGGTGTTCCTGCCCGGGCAGCGCGAGATCGGGCGGGTGCAGGCGGC
The DNA here is from genome assembly GCF_040595915.1 of Xanthomonas sp. PPL134. Lineage (NCBI taxonomy): Bacteria > Pseudomonadati > Pseudomonadota > Gammaproteobacteria > Lysobacterales > Lysobacteraceae > Xanthomonas > Xanthomonas sp. PPL134. The sequence continues at coordinate 56,182 of NZ_JAMDLL010000006.1, read as the reverse complement.
GCTGGCGGCGGTGGGGGTTGGCGTCGAGGGGGCATCCGCCGCCGCGTCGAGCGTTGCCCCAGCAGACACCACTTCCGGCGCCCCCTCATCCGGCGCTGCGCGCCACCTTCTCCCGGAGGGAGAAGAAGGCGGGGTCGAGGTGTTGCCGTTGCACGGCGAGTTGCCGGTGGAGCAGCAGAGCAAAGTGCTGCAGCCCGATCCGCAGGGCCGGCGGCGCGTGGTGCTGGCGACCAACGTCGCCGAGTCCTCGGTGACGCTGTCCGGGGTGCGCGTGGTGATCGACGCCGGGCTGGCCCGCGAGCCGCACTACGATCCCAACAGCGGCTTCTCGCGGCTGGACGTGACCGCCATCGCCCAGGCCTCGGCCGACCAGCGCGCCGGCCGCGCCGGCCGTGTCGCCAGCGGCTGGGCCTACCGGCTGTGGCCGCAGTCGCAGCGCCTGGAGGCGCAGCGCCGCGCCGAGATCCTGCAGGTGGAACTGGCCGGGCTGGCGCTGGAACTGGCCGCCTGGGGCAGCGATGGCCTGCGCTTCGTCGATCCGCCGCCGCCCGGCGCGCTGGCCGCCGCCCGCGAATTGCTGCAGCGGCTGGGCGCGCTCGGCGCGAACGGCACCATCACTGCCAGCGGCCGGCGCATGCTCGCGCTGGGCACCCATCCCCGCCTGGCGGCGATGCTGCTGGCCGCCGGCGATGCGCGCGCGCAGGCGCTGGCCTGCGACCTCGCCGCCCTGATCGAAGCACGCGACCCGCTGCGCCAGGGTGGCGATGCGCTGGCCGCGCGCTGGCGCGCCCTGGCCGCGTTCCGACGCGGCCGCGTGCCGCACGACGCCAACCGCGGTGCGCTGGCGGCGATCGACGCGGCCGCCAAGCAGTGGCGGCGGCGCCTGCGCAGCGACGCCGCGGCGCCGGACAGCGTGGAGGCGCATGAACTCGGCGATCTGCTGGCGCATGCCTTTCCCGACCGCATCGGCACCCGCCACCCGAACGATCCGCTGCGCTACCTGCTGGCCAACGGCCGCAGCGCGCGCCTGTTCGACAACAGCGACCTGCGCGGCGAGCCCTGGCTGGTCGCCACCGAGTTGCGTCACGAGGCCAAGGACGCGTTGCTGCTGCGCGCCGCGCCGGTGGACGAGACCTATCTGCGCGCGCAATTCCCGCAGCGCTTCGCGCAAGAGGACGTGGTGCGTTGGGATCCCGAACGGCGCGCGCTGAGCGCGCTACGCGAGACCCGCTTCGATCGCATCGTGCTCGACAGCCGCCCCGCCGGCCGCGTCGCGCCGGCGCAGGCGGCCGCAGCGCTCACCGAGGCGGTCCGCGAACTGGGGCTGCAGGCGCTGCCCTGGAGCGAGGGCCTGGCGCAGTGGCGCGCGCGGGTGGCCGGGCTGCGCCAGTGGATGCCGGAACTGGAGCTGCCGGACCTGGGCGATGCCGCGCTGCTGGACAGCCTCGACGACTGGCTGCGCCCGGCCTTCGCCGGCAAGACCCGGCTCGACGCGCTCGGCGAGGACGAGCTGGGCGAGGCGCTGAAGGCGCGGCTGCCGTGGGACCGGCGCCAGGCCATCGACCGTTATGCCCCGGTGCGCATCGCCGTGCCCTCGGGCATGGAACGGCGCATCGACTACAGCGTGGACCACGCCGGACAGCCGCAGCCGCCGGTGCTGGCGGTCAAGCTGCAGGAGCTGTTCGGCCTGGCCGACACCCCGCGCATCGCCGACGGCCGCGTGCCGCTGCTGCTGCACCTGCTCTCGCCCGGTGGCCGGCCGCTGCAGGTCACCCAGGACCTGCGCAATTTCTGGTCCAGCACCTATCCGGAAGTGAAGAAGGAAATGAAGGGACGCTACCCGCGCCACCCCTGGCCGGACGACCCCTGGACCGCCACCGCCAGCCATCGCGCCAAGCCGCGCGGTACCTAGGCCACCATTGATCGCTTGAGCACGCTCGCCACGATGGCGCGGAGTTGTGCAAGGGGAGCGGGAGGAAGTGGACGCCAGTCCATGCCCGTGGACGACACGGACGCACACAACGTGGTCGATCGGACCGAATAGGCAGGCGCAAGGCCAACGTCGTGCCGCTGGAACCGACGACAAGCCAGGCGCCGCGCGACGCACCACCGGCAGCGCGTCGCAGGCCCACGCGGCGCACGCCGGGGCGGATCGCGCGTTGCCACCCACGTCCCCGCATTCAGCCGGCAGACGAATCCGCGGCGCTGCGCTAACGCCCCGTATACGGCACGGGGGCGACACTGCAGGCCTTCATTCCTGCCAGTAGGGGACGCCCATGAGCAAGCTGACCATCATCACCGACCGCGCCCTGGATCTCGCCAGCCACGCCGGCGACAGCCTCAAGCATCTCGGCCCGCAGGCGAACAAGTGGCTGCAGTCGGGCAAGGCGGTGAGCGCGCTCAAGGCCGGTGCCGCACTGGGTGCGGTGAAGACCGGCACCAAGGTCGCGCGCACCGCAGTGCGCCGCAACCCGGCCGTGGCCATCGCCGCCGCCGCGGTGGGCGTCGGCCTGCTCGGCTACGCCATCTACCGCAAGCGCCAGCGCGACAAGGGCGCGCCGATCGAAGGCAATGCGCAGCGCATCGAAGCCGCCAGCAAGCGCGGCAATACCGGCGCCCGCCGCAGCGCCGCCAGCACCCGCAACTCGCGCCGCGCTGCAGCCACGCAGGACGCCGCGACCGAAGAGTGAGGTTGCGCGAGCGGCCTGAGGGCCGCCGCAGCGGCGCACACAGCGACCGGGAGAGATCCCGGTCGCTTTTTTATGGGTTCGCTGCGCCCCCGCTCTTCCAACGTAGGAGCGGCTTCAGCCGCGACCGGAAGGGTTACGAGATCCTCATGTCGCGGCTGAAGCCGCTCCTAGGCGTGACTCGGCACAACACGCACTACAACGCACGCCACGCGCCCGGCGCCAACCCGTCCACCCGGTGCGCGCCCATCGCCGCGCGCACCAGCCGCAGCGTCGGCAGGCCGACCGCCGCGGTCATCCGCCGCACCTGGCGGTTGCGGCCTTCGCGCAGCACGATCTGCAGCCAGGCATCGGGCACGCTCTTGCGAAAGCGTACCGGCGGATCGCGCGGCCACAGCGCTGGCGGTGCCTCCAGCAATGCCACCTGCGCCAACGCGGTCGGGCCATCGTTCAACAGCACGCCGTCGCGCAGGCGCTGCAATTGTTCTGGTTGTGGCGCGCCCTCCACCTGCACCCAGTAGGTCTTGGGCTGCTTGTGCCGTGGATCGGTGAGGCGATGTGCCAGCGCGCCGTCATCGGTCAGCAGCAGCAGGCCTTCGCTGTCGTAGTCCAGGCGTCCGGCCGCATACACGTCGGCAGGCAGGCCGAACTCGGCCAGGGTCCGCCGCGGCGGCGTACTGCGGTCGGTGAACTGGCACAGCACGTTGAAGGGCTTGTTGAAGGCGATCAGCATCGGCGGGAACGGCGGCGGGCCTGCGCCGCACGGCGCGGCGCAGGCATTGTCCCATGCACCTGCGCCGCGTCGCCCGCGCGCCGGCTCAGCGCTTGACGAACTTCAGGGTCATCCGGTCGCTCTCGCCGATCGCCTGGTACTTGGCGTCGTCGGCGGCCTCGTGCTGGTTGCTCGGCGGCAGCGTCCACACGCCGCCCGGGTAGTCCTTGCTGTCGCGCGGATTGGCGTTGAGCTCGCTCTTGCCGGCCAGCTTGAAGCCGGCCGCCTCGGCCATGGCGATCACCTGCGCCTGGCCGACATAGCCGCTCTTGTCGTCGGCCGGCACGTCGGCCTTGGCGCGGTGCTCGACCACGCCGAGCACGCCGCCGGGCTTGAGCACCTGGTAGAAACCCTTGAACATGCCCTCGGCCTGCCCGGCCATGCGCCAGTTGTGCACGTTGCGGAAGGTCAGCACCAGGTCGGCCGAGCCGGGCGGGCCGAACACCGGCGCGTTCGGCGCATACGCGACGATGCGCGCGCGGTCGTACTGGGCCGGCGCCGCGGCGAACTTCTGTTCCAGGCCGGCGCGCGCCTTCTGCTGGTAGTCGCGGCCGCGCCCTTCCGGCACGGCTGCCGGATCCACCACCGCGGCGATGTACTGACCATGCTCGCGCAGGTACGGCGCCAGGATCTCGGAATACCAGCCGCTGCCCGGGGTGACCTCGATGACCGTCTGGGTCGGCTTGATGCCGAAGAACGCCAGCGTCTGCCCGGGGTGGCGATAGGCGTCGCGGGCGACGTTGGCGCGGTCGCGCCAGCTGCCGTTGATCGCCGCCTGCAGCGATGCGTCCGGCGCCGGCAGCGTCGCGGTGTCGGCGGGCTTGATCGCCTGCGCCGCGGGAGCGAGCAAGGCGGTGGCGACGGCCAGGGTGCAGGCGCAGGCGAGCGAGGTTCGAAGCGTCATGGCAGGCATCCGCAAGAGAGGTGGCGCGAGCCTAGCACGCGACCCGGCAAGGCCGAATGTTGCACTCCCGTTAGCGCGGATCACGCTGGCGGAACGCTGTTTTCGCGAGCATTTGACGGTTGCCAAACCCCTGGCGACTATCCTGTCGCCTTCCCCCACAGTGGAGCGTTTTCCATGCTGCACACGCGCGAACTCGGCCGCTCCGGCCTGCATGCGGCACCGTTGGCGTTCGGCGGCAACGTGTTCGGCTGGAGCGCCGACGCCAAGACCTCCTTCGCCCTGCTCGACGCCTTCGTCGAGGCCGGCTGCAACCTCATCGACACCGCCGACATCTACTCGGCCTGGGTGCCCGGCAACCGCGGCGGCGAATCGGAAACGCTGATCGGGCAGTGGCTCAAGCGCAGCGGCAAGCGCGACAAGGTGCTGATCGCGACCAAGGTCGGAAAGTGGGCCGAGCGCCCGGGTCTGTCCGCCGACAACATCGCCGCTGCCGCAGAGGACTCGCTGCAGCGCCTGCAGACCGACGTCATCGATCTGTACCAGGCGCACGAAGACGACGATTCGGTACCGCTGGAAGCCACCCTGGCGGCGTTCGGGCGGCTGATCGAACAAGGCAAGGTGCGCGCGATCGGCGCCTCCAACTACAACGCCGCGCGCCTGCGCGAGGCCCTGAACGTCTCCGCGCAGTACGGCCTGCCCCGCTACGAGACGCTGCAGCCGGAGTACAACCTGTACGACCGCGCCGGCTACGAGGCCGAGCTGGAGCCGCTCGTGCGCGAACAGGGCCTGGGCGTGCTGTGCTACTACGCGCTGGCCAGCGGATTTCTCAGCGGCAAGTACCGCCGCGCCGAAGACGCCGGCAAGAGCCAGGCGCGCGGCGCCAGCGTGGTCGCGCGTTATCTCAACGCGCGCGGCCTGCGCATCCTCGCCGCGCTCGACGACATCGCCGGCAAGCATGCCGCCACGCCCACGCAGGTGGCGCTGGCCTGGTTGATGGCGCGGCCCGGCATCGTCGCGCCGATCGCCAGCGCGACCAGCCTGAAACAGTTGCAGGACCTGCTCGCCGCCGCGCGCCTGCAGCTGTCGGCCGAAGACATCGCGCAATTGAATACCGCAAGTGAGGAAACCGCATGACCGCCCCCACCCAGACCACCCGCATCGTGCTCGCCTCGCGCCCGCAAGGCGCGCCGGGCACCGACAACTTCCGCACCGAGCAGGCGCCGCTTGCGCCACCCGGCCCCGGCCAGGTGCTGCTGCGCAACCGCTGGCTGTCGCTGGATCCGTACATGCGCGGGCGCATGAGCGATGCGCCGTCCTACGCGCCGCCGGTGCAGTTGGGCGAGACCATGGTCGGCAGCACCGTGGCCGAGGTGCTGCAATCCAATTCCCCCGACCACGCGCCGGGCGATCTGGTGCTGGTGCAGAACGGCGGCTGGCAGACCCATCTGGTCATCGACGGCGCCAGCCTGCGGCGCAAGCTCGACCGCGGCTCGCCGCTGCCGCCGAGCACCGCGCTCGGCGTGTACGGCATGCCCGGCTTCACCGCCTATGCCGGCCTGCACGAGATCGGCAAGCCGCAGCCCGGCGAGACCGTCGCGGTGGCCGCGGCCACCGGCCCGGTCGGCGCCACGGTGGCGCAGATCGCCAAGCTGCGTGGGGCGAAGGTGATCGCCATCGCCGGCGGCGCGGAGAAATGCCGCTACCTGCGCGAGGAACTGGGTGTGGACGTGGCCCTGGACCACCGCGCCAAGGACTTCGCCGAGCAGTTGCGCGCCGCCGCGACCGACGGCATCGACGTGTACTTCGAGAACGTCGGCGGCCACGTGTTCGATGCGGTGCTGCCGCTGCTCAACGACTTCGCGCGGGTGCCGGTGTGCGGCACCATCGCCACCTACAACGCCAACGGCGCCCTGCCGCCGGGGCCGGACCGGCTCCCGGCGCTGATGGGCCAGGTACTGCGCCAGCGCCTGACCTTGCGCGGCTTCATCGTCGGCGACTTCGTCAAGCTGTACCCGGAGTTCCTGCGCGAGATGGGCGCGTGGCTGGCCGAGGGCCGCGTGCGCTATCGCGAACACGTGGTGGACGGGCTGGAGAACGCCCCGCAGGCCTTCATCGACATGCTCAGCGGCGGCAACTTCGGCAAGCTGGTGGTGCGGTTGGGCGACTGAGGCCGGGGACCGAAACTCGAACCCCTCGTAGGAGCGGCTACAGCCGCGACCGGGCGTCCCCGGGAACGCCCGGTCGCGGCTGAAGCCGCTCTTACAAGGATCGAGGATCTTCATCCGCCACCTGGTGGATGACGATACTCGCGCACACCGCGGCATCGACGCCCGCGGATGCAGCCACTACCATCGGACGCATTGCCGCCGCCGCCGCTTCCATGTCCGATTCCCCGCGTCCCCCTCGTGCACGCCGCACCGCGCGTGCCGCCACCGCCCCCACCCCGCCCGAGCGTGGCCTGGCCGCGGAGCTGATGCGGCGCATCGGCGAGTGCGAAGGCGACCCGAACTTCATGACCTCGCTGGCGCGCGGTCTGGCCGTGCTCAGCGCCTTCGGCCAGCACAGCCGCGACGTCAGCATGGCCCAGCTCAGCGCCGACACCGGCATCCCGCGCGCGGCGGTGCGGCGCGTGCTGTACACGCTGGAGAAGCTGGGCTACGCCGGCACCCACGGCCGCGGCTACGTGCTGCTGCCGCGTGCGCTGGGCATCGGCAGCGGCTACCTGTCCACCGCCGCCCTGTCGGTGGCGGCGCAGCCGGTGCTGGATGCGCTGCGCGACGACCTGCACGAGTCCTGCTCGCTGGGCGTGCTCGACGGCGACGACCTGCTGTACGTGGCGCGCGCGGAAACCGTGCGGATCATGTCGATCGGCCTGCGTGCGGGCAGCCGCCTGCCCGCCTACTGCACCTCGATGGGCCGGGTGCTGCTGGCCGCGCAGCCGGGCGACACCTTGAATAGCTACCTGGACCGCAATCCGCTGCGCCCGCGCACCGAACGTACCGTCACCGACCGTGCGCAGTTCCAGGCGCTGCTCGAACGCGTGCAGCGCGACGGCCATGCCGTTGTCGACCAGGAACTGGAGATCGGCCTGCGCTCGGTGGCGGTGCCAGTGCGCAACCGCCAGGACCGCGTGGTGGCCGCGCTCAATGTCGGCAGCTCGGTAGCGCGGATGACCCTGGGCAGCCTGCAGAGCACGGTGTTGCCGGCACTGCGGCAGGCGGCACAGCGCCTGAGCCGGGTGCTGGACTGAGCGCCGCCGGGGCCGCGCCGAGCCGTCGCGTCGCCCACCAGAACAGCAGCGCCAGCAGGCTGACCGCCGCCCCCAGGCGACACACGCCGGTCCAACCTGCCTGGGCATAGGTCGCGGTCGTGCCGATCGCGCCCAGTCCGCTGCCCACTGCGTAGAACAGCATGTACAGGCCGATCAGCCGACCGTGCGCGTGCGGCCGGTCGCGCAGGATCATGCTCTGGCTGGTGACGTGCAAGGCCTGCCCGGCCAGGTCGAGCAGGACGATGCCGAGCACCAGCGCGGCGAGCGACTGCGGCAGCCACGACAGCGGCCACCAGGCCAGCACCAACACCACCAGCGCCGCGGCGCTGGTGCGCTGGGCATGGCCGCGGTCGGCCCAGTGTCCGGCCCGCGCGGCCGCCAGCGCACCGACCGCGCCGACCAGACCGAAGGCGCCGATGGCGGTGTGCGAGAACGCGTACGGTGGTGCGCGCAACGGCAGCACCAGCGCGCTCCAGAAGATGTTGAACGCCGCGAACATCAACAGCGCCAACACGCCGCGCACCTGCAACACACGCTCCTGCCGCAGCAGCGTCAGCATGGACGCGATCAGGCGCAGATAGCGCAGTGGCTGCGGCGCCACCGGGAGCGCCGGCAACCAGCGCCACAGCGGCAGCGCGAGCGCCAGCATCAGCGCCGCGGCGCCGGCATAGACCGCGCGCCAGCCGGCCAGGTCGCTGATGCCGCCGGCGAACACCCGCGCCAACAACAGGCCGATGAACACACCGCCCTGCGCCGCACCGACCACCCGCCCCTGCTCCTGCGGCGCCGCGGCGCTGGCGGCATAGGCGATCAACCCCTGGGTCATCGCCGTGCCCAGCATGCCGACGGCGAGCATGCCGGCCAGCAACACCGGCGCCGACCGCGCCAGGCTCACCGCGACCAGCGTCACGACCAGTCCCAGCGCCTGCGCTGCCATCAGACGCCGACGCTCCACCAGGTCGCCCAGCGGCACCAGCAACAGCAGGGCCAGCGCACAGCCGACCTGGGCGGCGCTGACCACGCCGCCCACCGCTGCCGGGCCGATGCGGAAATCCGCTGCCAGCGCATCCAGCAGCGGCTGCGCGTAATAGACGTTGGCCACGCTCAGGCCGCTGGCGATGGCGAACAGCCAGACCAGGCGACGCGGCATGGAGGGCGCAGCGGTGACGGATTGCATGATCGAAGACTTGCCGGTTCCAGTTTCAAAACGAAACTTGCTCCAGGCTAGGTCGATAGGTTTTAAAATGCAACCACTGCCGCCGAGCGCCGACCAGGAACGCCGATGCCGTCCCGCCCTGCCCTACCCGCGTCGCCCTGCCCGGTGGCGCGCAGCGCCGACCTGATCGGCGACCGCTGGTCACTGCTGATCGTGCGCGATGCCTTCGATGGCATACGCCGCTTCGGCGACTTCCAGCGCAGCCTGGGCATGGCCCGCAACATCCTGGCCGACCGGCTGCGCAAGCTGGTCGAGGCCGGCATCCTGGAGACGCGCGAGGCCTCCGACGGCAGCGCCTACCGCGAGTACGCGCTGAGCGCCAAGGGCGAGGACCTGTTCGCGGTGGTGCTGGCGCTGCGGCAATGGGGCGAACGGCATCTGTTCGACCACGGCGAGCGCCACTCGGTGCTGATCGACACGCGCACCGGCAAGCCGGTCGCGCGCATGCTGCCGCGCGCCGCCGACGGCACGCGGCTGAGCCCGGCGGTCACCGTCGTGCGGAAGGTGCGCTGAGCGGAGCGCTGCACGCGCTAGGCGTCGCCCTCGGCGGCCTGCTCGGCCAGGATCGGTGCGGCCAGGGCGAAGGCGTGGTTGGCCGCGGGCACGCCGCAATAGATCGCGGCCTGCAGCAGCACTTCCTTGATCTCGTCGGCGCTGACGCCGTTGTTGCGCGCGGCGCGCACGTGCAGCTTGAACTCTTCGTCGTGGCCGCGCGCCACCATCATCGCCAGGGTCAGCAGCGAGCGCGTGTGCCGCGGCAGGCCCTCGCGGGTCCACACTGTGCCCCAGGCGGTGCGGGTGATGAACTCCTGGAATTCCTCGGTGAACGGCGTGCGTGCGGCCAGCGAGCGGTCGACGTGGGCATCGCCGAGCACCGCACGGCGCACCTGCAGGCCGGCGGCATAGCGTTCGTTCTCGTGCATCGGGGCAACTCCTGCAACGTGGGGAAAAGGCGGGCGCGATCTACTGCAGCAGGAAGCGCAGCAGCGCATCGTTGAAGGCGTGCGGCGACTCCACGTTGCACAGGTGGCGGCCGTGCACCTCGGCGTCGTCGCCCTGTGCCACCTGCGCGGCGATGGCCTGCAGATCGGCCGGCGGGCATACCGGGTCGTCATGGCCGGCCACGGCCAGCACCGGCACGCGGATCTCACCCAGGCGCGCGCGGAAGTCGGCCTCGGCCAGCGCCTGGCAGCAGCCGATGTAGGCCTGCGCGTCGGTGGCGCGGAAACTCTCCAGGATCGCCTCGACGGTACCCGGCTGCGCCTCGGCGAAGGCCGGGGTGAACCAGCGCGTGCGGGTGCCTTCGCACAGCGGCGCCAGGCCCTCGGCGCGGACCTGATCAATGCGCGCCTGCCAGCTTTCGGCGCTGCCGATCCTGGCCGCGGTGGCGCACAGGGTGAGGCTGAGCAGGCGCTCGCCGGCGTGCAGCCCCAGCCACTGCCCGGTCAGCCCGCCGATCGACAGGCCGCAGAAGTGGCTGCGTTCGATCGACAGCGCATCCCAGAGCGCCAGCACGTCGCCGCCGAGATCGGCCATGGCGTACGGCGCGGGCGCGGCGGTGGAGGCGCCGTGGCCGCGACGGTCGTAGCGCAGCACGCGGAAATGCGGCGCCAGCGCCGCGATCTGCGCATCCCACATGTGCAGGTCGGTGCCGAGCGAATTGCACAGGGTCAGCCACGGACGGCCTTCGCTGCCGTCGATGCGGTAATGCAGACGATGCGTGGGCAGGTCGAGGATCGGCATGGTCGGCGCTCGCTTGGAGAGGGGAATGGGCCGTCGCGCAGCAAACCGCGCGGCACCGGCAAGTCTAGAACGTGGCGCCGGCGCTGCGGCAGACAGGCACGGCGCCGCTCACCCGCGCGCCTGCGCAGCGAGCACGCGCGCGATCCACACCGCGGCCATGCCGCGCCAGCTGTCGCTGGCGAACAGCGCATCCAGATCCGCCGGCGCCAGCACCGCGGTCACCTGCGGCTCCTCGGCCAGCACCGCGCGCAGGTGCTGCTGCGTGGCCAGCGCACGACGCACCGCCGTTTCCACCAGCGCGTGCGCGGCAGCCTTGCCCAGATGGGCGGCGAGAGTCACCGCCACCGCCTCGGCGTAGAGCAGGCCGCCGTGGCTGTCCAGATGCGCGGCCATGCGCGCGCGGTCCAGTTCCAGGCCCTCGGCCAGCACCCGCACCTGGGCCAGGCTGCCGGCGCTCAGGCGCACCAGTTCCGGCAGGGTCTCCCATTCGGCATGCCAACCACCGACCGCGCGCTCGTGTTCCTGCGGCAGCGCCGCGCACAGGGTCGCGAGCAGGCCCGGCGCGCGCGTGGCCGCGGCGATCGCGACCACGCAGCCCACCGGATTGCGCTTGTGCGGCATCGCCGAGGAACCACCCTTGCCCGCCGCGGCAGGTTCGAAGGCCTCGGCCACTTCCGACTGCATCAGCAGGGCGACGTCGCGGCCGATCTTGCCGAGGCTGCCGGCCAGCAGCGCGAACGCTGCGCCGATCTCGCCGATGCGGTCGCGCGCCGCATGCCAGGGCAGCGCCGGCAGCGGCAGGCGCAGTTCCGCCGCCAGCACCTCGGCCACGGCCAGGCCCTGCGACTGCAACGCGGCCAGGGTGCCGGCGGCGCCGCCGAACTGCAGCACCAGCGCATCCTCGCGCAGCGCCTGCAGGCGCCGACGACTGCGCTGCAATGCGTCCAGCCAGCCGGCGGCCTTCAGCCCGAAGGTCACCGGCACCGCCTGCTGCAGCAGGGTGCGTCCGGGCAGGCCGGTGTCGCGCTCGCGCTGCGCCAGTGCCGCCAGCGCCGCGCACAGCGCGTCCAGTTGCACCTCCACATGGTCGAGCGCGGCACGCAGTTGCAGCACCGCACCGCTGTCGATGATGTCCTGGCTGGTCGCGCCCCAGTGCACCCAGCGCGCGGCGTTTTCATCGGCGGCGGCGACCTGCGCGGTGAGCGCCTTGACCAGCGGGATCGCCGGATTGCCGGCCAGCGCGGTGGCGGCGGCGAGCGCGGGCACGTCGTAGCGCGCGGCATCGCAGGCCGCGGCGATCGGCGCCGCCGCACTGGCCGGGATCACCCCGCAACGCGCCTGCGCGCGCGCCAGCGCCGCTTCCACGTCGAGCATGGCCTGCAGACGCGCGCGGTCGTCGAACAGCGCATCGACGGCCGGATCGCCGAACAATGGACGCAACAGGGAGTCGGACACGCTCATCGGTTCGTATGCGGTGGAGAGATCATGCAGCGTAACCGCTGCGGCCTGTGCGGGATGTCGCCGCGCTCAGTAGCGGAAGAACACGGTCTCGTGCTCGCCCTGCATGCGCACGTCCCACTGGTAGCGGTGCGCCGCCAGCGGTTGCGCGATCAGGGTGGCGCGGCGCTCGGCCGGCACCTGCGCCAGGATCGCATCGCCGTCCAGGTCGTCGTCGCCGAAGTACAGCCGCGTCGGCGCGGCGCGCAGCAAGCCGCGCATGAACACCAGCACCACCAGGTGCGGCGCCTGCAGGCCCTTGGGCCCAGCGACGCGCCCGGGCTTGACCGTGCGGAAGGCGAAGCGGCCCTGCGCGTCGGTCGGCACCCGGCCCCAGCCGTGGAAGGCGGGATCGTGGTCGCCGCGGCGCGGATCGGCGGCATGGTCGTAGATGCCGGCGGCATCGGCCTGCCAGATCTCCAGCAGCGCATCGCCGACCGGCACGCCATGGCCGTCGAACACGCTGCCGGCGATCTCCACATGCGTGCCCTGCGCCTGCGCCGGCGCGATCTCGGTGCGGTACAGCGGCTCCAGCCCGATCCGGTAGTAGGGGCCGACCGTCTGCGAAGGGGTTGCCTGGAAACTCATCGCCTCACTCCCAAGGGGTCTGCTTGCGTCCGCGCAGGACGATGTCGAAACGGTAGCCCAGCGCGAATTCGTTGGCGGTGTTCTCCCAGTCGAACGTGGAGACCATGCGCTCGCGCGCCTTGGGATCCTCCACGCAGTTGAAGATCGGGTCGAACGCCAGCAGCGGATCGCCGGGGAAGTACATCTGCGTGACCAGGCGCTGGCCCATGCCGTCGCCGTGCAGCGAGAAATGGATGTGCGCCGGGCGCCAGGCGTTGTAGTGGTTGCGCCACGGATACGCGCCCGGCTTGATGGTGGTGAAGCGGTAGCGGCCGTGGTCGTCGGTCAGCACCTGGCCGGTGCCGGTGAAGTTGGGATCCAGCGGCGCATCGTGCTGGTCGCCGGCGTGCAGGTAGCGGCCGGCGGCGTTGCACTGCCAGACCTCGACCACGCTGTGGCGCACCGGCTTGCCGTTCTCGTCGAGCAGGCGGCCGCTGACGATGATGCGCTCGCCCAGCGGCGCGCCGGGGAAGCCGGCGGTGAGATCGGCGGCATGCGCGCCCAGGGTGGTGCGGTCCAGGGTCGGGCCGGTGGCCTCGGACAGAGTCAGCGGGATCGCGATCGGATCGCGGGTCGGGCCGCGCGCGCCGGTGGAGGCGTAGGGCGGATGCAGATAGGCCGGCTGCGTCCCGGGGTACGGGCGGCGATAGCCGAGCAGGGGATCGATGGGGGTGTCGTCGCGCATCGTGCGGTCTCGCTGGCTCCGCGCGGAGCCGGTTGGCTGGAAGGATGATGCAGGCGTGCGGGGCGCAGCGTCGATGGCGAGCGGCTACAGCCGCTCGATCGCCAGCGCCACGCCCTGGCCGACGCCGATGCACATGGTCGCTAGCCCGCGGCGGCCACCCGTGGCCTCGAGCTGGCGCAACAGGGTCAGGGCGAGGCGCGCGCCACTCATGCCGAGCGGGTGGCCGAGCGCGATCGCGCCACCGTTGGCGTTGACGTGCGCGGCATCGTCGGCGACGCCGAGTTCGCGCAGGCAGGCCAGGCCCTGGGCGGCGAAGGCTTCGTTGAGTTCGATCGCATCGAAGTCGCCGATGGACAGCCCCAGGCGCGCCAGCAGCTTGCGCGTGGCCGGCACCGGGCCGATGCCCATGTAGGCCGGCTCCACGCCGGCGCTGGCGAAGCCCAGCACGCGCGCGCGCGGGGTCAGGCCCAGCGCCTGCACCTGCGCGGCGCTGGCCAGCAGCAGCGCGGCGGCGCCGTCGTTGATGCCCGAGGCATTGCCGGCGGTGACCGTGCCGGGCTGGCGGAAGATCGGCTTGAGCTTGGCCAGGGCCTCGAGCGTGGTGTCGGCACGCGGATGCTCGTCGACACCGACCTCGACGGTCTCGCCGCGCTTCCTGCCCGGGGCGGTCACCGGCACGATCTCGCCGTCGAAGAAACCGGCGGCCTGCGCGGCGGCGGTGCGCTGTTGGCTGCGCAGCGCGAACGCGTCCTGGTCCTCGCGCGAGATGCCGTGCCGCGCGGCCACGTTCTCGGCGGTCTCGCCCATCAGCTCCACACCATAGCGCTGCTGCATCTTCGGATTGACGAAGCGCCAGCCCATGGTGGTGTCCTCGAGCTGCTGGTTGCGGGCGAAGGCGCTCTCCGCCTTGCCCATCACCCACGGCGCGCGCGACATCGACTCCACGCCGCCGGCGATGGCCAGGCCCAGCTCGCCGGCGCGAAGGCCGCGCGCGACGGTGCCGATGGCATCCAGGCCCGAGCCGCACAGGCGGTTGACCGTGCTGCCCGGCACGCTGAACGGCAGGCCCGCCAGCAGCAGGCTCATGCGTGCCACGTTGCGGTTGTCCTCGCCGGCCTGGTTGGCGCAGCCCAGGTAGACGTCGTCGATGCGCGCCGGATCCAACTGCGGATGCCGCGCCAGCAGCGCCTGCAGCGGCACCGCGCCGAGATCGTCCGCACGCACCCCGGCCAGGGCGCCGCCGTAGCGGCCGATCGGCGTGCGGACGCCGTCGATGATGTAGGCCTCGTTCATGCCGCCTCCGTGGAATCGGCCAGGGTCAGCGCCAGCCCGGTGGCCTGGCGCAGGTCGTCCAGGCTCACGCCGGCGACCAGTTCGAGCACGCGCGCGCCGTCCGGGCCCAGCGCGAACACGCCCAGGTCGGTATACACCCGTGACACGCAGCGCAGCCCGGTCAACGGATAACTGCAGGCGTTCACCAGCTTCGGTTCGCCGCGCTTGGTCAGCAGTTCCATCATCACGTAGACCTGCTTGGCGCCGATCGCCAGGTCCATCGCGCCGCCGACCGCGGGGATCGCATCGGCCGCGCCGGTGCTCCAGTTGGCCAGGTCGCCGTGCACCGACACCTGGAACGCGCCGAGCACGCACACGTCCAGGCGGCCGCTGCGCATCATCGCGAACGAGTCGGCGTGGTGGAAATAACAGCCGCCGGTCAGCAGCGTCACCGGTTGCTTGCCGGCGTTGATCAGGTCCAGATCCTCCTGCCCCGGCGGCGGCGCCGGCCCCATGCCGAGCAGGCCGTTCTCGCTGTGCAGGAAGATTTCCTTGTCCGCCGGCAGGAAGTTGGCCACCGCGGTCGGCAGGCCGATGCCCAGGTTGACGTAGGCGCCCTCGGGGATGTCGCGCGCCACCCGCGCGGCCAGTGCATTGCGGTCGATGCCGCGGCTGCTCAATGCGTGCATGCGTCCTCCTGCGTGGCGCTCACCGCCACCAGCCGTTGCACGAAGATGCCCGGGGTCACCACCGCTTCCGGATCCAGCGCGCCCAGCTCCACCACCGTGTCCACCTGCACGATCGCGCAGGTCGCGGCCATCGCCATCAGCGGGCCGAAGTTGCGCGCGGTCTTGCGGTACACCAGGTTGCCCCAGCGATCACCGCGGTAGGCCTTGATCAGCGCGAAATCGGCGCGGATCGGATACTCCAGCACGTAGTGGCGGCCGTCGATCTCGCGGGTCTCCTTGCCGGCGGCCAGTTCGGTACCGTAGCCGGTGGGGGTGAAGATCGCGCCCAGGCCGTTGCCGGCGGCGTGGATGCGCGCGGCCAGATTGCCCTGCGGCACCAGTTCCAGCTCCAGCTCGCCGGCGCGGTAGGCCGCGTCGAAGTGCTGCGAATCGCTCTGCCGCGGGAACGAGCACACGATCTTGCGCACACGCTTGTGCTTGATCAGCGCGGCCAGCCCGGTCTCGCCGTTGCCGGCATTGTTGTTGACGATGGTGAGTTCGCGCGCGCCCTGCGCGATCAGCGCGTCGATCAGCGCATCGGGCATGCCCGCGGTGCCGAAGCCGCCGATCATCACCGTGGCGCCATCGTGGATGTCGGCCACCGCGGCGGCGCACGAGGCCATGGTCTTGTCGATCATCGGCGCCGCTCCGCCGTCGCCGGCCGGGGGCGCAGCGCACAGGGGCGCAGGCGCATTACGGGGTGTGCCACGACATCCTCCTCCAGGTCGCTTCGGGAGGCCACGTTAGGCCCGCTCCGGCGGGCGGTCAATCCGATTATCGGATGCATAGTTCGATAAACGAACAATTTAACGCGACGACAACGGCGCGCCCTCTTGCCCCTGTTGTATACATTCGACCGTCGCCCCCGCATCGGGCGACGGCGCGATGGCACCGCAAGCCCGCCATTCGCCCGCAACACGCAAGGATCTTTCCCCAGCCTGTTGTATACACAATCGAGGTCGCCGCCATGCAGTCGTCCGCTCCGGCATTTCCGCTCAATGCCTGGTACGCCATCGCCTGGGATCACGAGGTCAAGCACGCGCTGCTGCCGCGCAAGGTGTGCAATCTGGACATCGTGCTGTACCGCACCAGCAGCGGCCGCGTCGCCGCGCTCGAGGACGCCTGCTGGCATCGCCTGGTGCCGTTGTCGATGGGCCGGCTGCGCGGCGACGACGTGGTCTGCGGCTACCACGGCCTGGTCTACGACGCGAACGGGCGCTGCGTGCACATGCCCTCGCAGGACACCATCAACCCATCCGCCTGCGTGCGCCGCTTCCCCACCGTGGAACGGCACCGCTACGTCTGGGTGTGGCCGGGCGATGCGGCGCTGGCCGATCCGGCGCTGGTACCGGACCTGCACTGGAACGACGACCCGGCCTGGGCCGGCGACGGCCGCACCATCCACGTCAAATGCGACTACCGGCTGGTGCTGGACAACCTGATGGACCTGACCCACGAGACCTTCGTGCACGGCTCCAGCATCGGCCAGGACGAGGTCGCCGAGGCGCCGTTCGACGTGGTCCACGGCGAACGCAGCACGGTGGTCTCGCGCTGGATGCTCGACATCGACCCGCCGCCGTTCTGGGCCTGGCAGATCGAACACGCGCACGGCTACCGCGGCAAGGTCGACCGCTGGCAGATCATCCGTTTCGAGGCGCCGTGCACCATCGCCATCGATGTCGGCGTGGCGGTGGCCGGCAGCGGCGCGCCACAGGGCGACCGCTCGCGCGGCGTCAACGGCTACGTGCTCAACACCATCACCCCGGAAACCGACCGCACCTGCCACTACTTCTGGGCATTCGCGCGCAACCATTCGCTGCACGAGCAGTCGATCACCACCCGTTTGCGCGACGGCGTCAGCGGCGTGTTCGGCGAGGACGAACTGGTGCTGGAAGCGCAGCAGCGTGCCATCGACGCGCATCCGGACCACGTGTTCTACAACCTCAACGTCGATGCCGGCGGCATGTGGGCGCGGCGCCTGATCGAGCGCATGGTCGCCGCCGAGCAGCGCAACCAGGACCTGCAGCTGCGCATGGTCGGCTGAGCCCGCCCCGCCCTGTCGCACAGGAACCCGCCATGTCCGCCGCGCATCCGTTCCGCTCCAGCGCCGCACAGACCACCCGCGCGCTGCTCGAATTGCGCGAGTTGATCCTGGCCGGCGCCCTGGCCGCCGGCGAGCGCCTGTCCGAGGTCGCCCTGGTGGAACGCCTGGGTGCCTCGCGCACACCGGTGCGCGCCGCGCTGCAGCGGCTGGCCGAAGAGGGGCTGGTGCAGCCGCTGCGTGGCGGCGGCTACGCGGTGCAGGCATTCGACGA
Organism: Xanthomonas sp. PPL134; assembly: GCF_040595915.1. NCBI lineage: Bacteria > Pseudomonadati > Pseudomonadota > Gammaproteobacteria > Lysobacterales > Lysobacteraceae > Xanthomonas > Xanthomonas sp. PPL134. The sequence goes on along the minus strand of NZ_JAMDLL010000006.1, from coordinate 38,465 downwards.
AGCCGACGTGGACGATGCCATCGAACTGCGCGGCACCCTGGAAGGCCTGGCGGCGCGGCGCGCCGCCGAGCGCGGTGCCGACCCGGCACTGCTGGCACGGGCACAGGCGCTGCTGGCGCAGATCGACACCGTGCTGGCGGCGCGTCCGCTGAGCGAGCAGGCCTTCGCCCACTATGTTGACTGCAACGCGCAGCTGCACGCACTGCTGTTCGAGATGGCCGGCAGCGCGCTGTTGTCGCGCGAGTTCGCGCGGGTGACGCAGTTGCCGTTCGCCTCGCCGAGCAGTTTCGTGCTCGAGCGCGGCCAGGCCGCCACCGTGCTGTCGATCGCGCAGGACCAGCATCGCCAGGTGCTGGACGCGATCGTGCGCCGCGAAGGCGCGCGCGCCGAAGCGCTGATGCGCGAACACGCGCGGCTGGCGCAGCGCAACGCCCACCACGCGCTGCACGACCAGAACGCGCTGGGCCAGATCCCCGGCAGCCGCCTGCTGCGGCGCCGCCCACCCGCCTGATCGCGGCGCACGTCGTACCCGCCTCCCCTTCCCGCCTGCCGGACCCCGCCATGCGCAAAGACACCCAGTGGACCACCGCCCGCGTCGTCGCCGTTGCCACGCCGTGCCAGGACGTGCGCGAGATCGTGCTCGATCCGGGCCGCGCCAGCCGCCCCTTCACCGTGGGCAGCCATCTCGACGTGCGCGTGCGCATCGGTGACGCCTGGCACGAGCGCTCCTATTCGCTGGTCGGCGAGCCTGCCGCCGATGGCCACTACCGCATCGCCGTGCGCGCGGTTCCCGACAGCCGCGGCGGTTCGCGCGCGATGTGGGCGCTGGCGCCGGGTGCGCAATTGGAGATCTCCTCGCCCAACAACCATTTCGCCCTGGACGAGACCGCCGAGCACCTCGTGCTGGTCGCCGGCGGCATCGGCATCACCCCGATCCTGGGCATGGCGCAACGGCTGGCGCGCGGGCGCATCCCGTTCCAACTGCTCTACGCCGGCCGCAGCCGCGCCAGCATGGCCTACCTGGAGCATCTGCAGGAGCTGCTTGGCGAGCGCCTGCAGCTGTTCTGCCCGGAGCATCTGGGCCAACTCGAGCTGGCCGCGCAGATCGCGCAATGGCCGCGCAACGCCGACGTCTACGCCTGCGGCCCGCTGCCGTTGCTGGACGAACTGCGGCAACGCTGGCGCGACGACGGGCGCGCCCGCGCGCGCCTGCATTTCGAGACCTTCGGCAACAGCGGCAACGCACCGGCGCAGCCGTTCGTGGTGCAGGTGCCGGCGCTGGGCAAGACCGTGCAGGTCGCCGAGAACGAGTCGCTGCTGGATGCGCTGAGCGCGGCCGGCGTGGAAGTCATGGCCGACTGCCGCCGCGGCGAATGCGGCCTGTGCGTGGTCGAGGTGCTGGAAGCCGCCGCGCCGCTGGACCATCGCGACGTGTTCCTCAGCGACGAGCAGCGCCACAGCAACCGCAAGCTGTGCGCCTGCGTCTCGCGCGCGCTCGGCGGCAGCCTCAGCATCGACACCGGCTACCGCGCCGACGCGTTCTGACGCGCAGGCGCGGCGCCACCCCCACACACCGCAGGCGCCGTCCGCCGCAGCGGGTGGCGCCTGCGGGTTTTCAACATCATCCGTGGGGGATCACTTGGTCGCCGCGTCCCAATGCTCCTGGATCTTGCCGTTCTGGATGCGGAACATGTCGAACCAGGTGGTGGTGTAGGTCTTGCTGGCGTCCTTGGGATCGGGCAGCGTGCGCACCGACACCAGGGTCACGTAGTCGCCCTCGGCCAGGATCGCCACCAGCGGCAACTGCACGCGCGGCTGGATCGGCGTCGGCTTGACGAAGGAGGTCAGGAACGCCAGGAACGCATCGCGGCCGTTGGCCACGTTGGGGTTGTGTTGGATGTAGTCCTTGGCCATGTACAGCGGCGCATATTCGGTGTGCCCCGCTTCGAACACGATGCGCCAGAAATCGTAGACCAGGCGCTTGTTGGCGGTGGTGCGCCAGTCCTCGCCGTGCAGCAGCTGCGCGTGGTTGGGATTGGCGGTGACCGCGGTCTGCGCGAACGCGGACGCGGCGGGGAGCGCAAGCAGCAGCGCCAGCAGGCAGGCCTGAAAACGGATCTTCATGGAAGACTCTCCGATGGGGGAACAGGGGGATGCGCGATGACGACGCGCTGCCGCGATGCGCGGCAGCGATGGCACCGGCGCGGCTGCAGCGTAGCAACGCGCACGGCCTGCGCAACGCAGGAAACCGCGAAAAACACGCGGATTTACCGGCTTTTTTACTGGTCTGGGAGAATCGCCACAATTACCTCGACCTCAGAAATGGCGAAGTAACACGCACCTAAATGTGCGTATGCAGCGCATGGCGCAGCGACGCGTTGGCGGTCCGCACCATCATCCACCGGCTCGTTTGATCGCCATCATCGATTGCGATGCTCGACGACTCTTCTGTCGAGAGCGGGGATTCGGGATTGGGGATTGGAAGAAGGCGGAGACGGGCGCGATCAACATGCGAAGAGGGACTGGGACGCCGCGTGGCAAATCCCCGATCCCGACTCCCCAATCCCCGCTCTAAACCGCCAACGGCAGTCCCGCGTAGTTCTCGGCGATGGTCGCGCGGCCGGCCGCGCTGCCGAGCAGGTAGTCCAGTTCCGCATCGTGCAGGCGGCGGCTGAACGCATCCTCGTCCGGGAAGCGATGCAGCATCGTGGTCATCCACCAGGAGAAGCGCTCGGCCTTCCACACGCGTTGCAAGGCCAGTTCCGAATAGCGCTGCAGCGGCGCGTCGCTGTGCTCTTGCTGCGCTTGCGCGAACAGCTGCGCGAGCAGACCGACGTCGCCGGCGGCCAAGTTCAGGCCCTTGGCGCCGGTCGGCGGCACGATGTGCGCGGCATCGCCGGCCAGGAACAGGCGGCCGTACTGCATCGGCTCGGCGACGTAGCTGCGCAGCGGCGCGATGCTCTTCTCCAGCGAGGGGCCGGTGACCAGCGCCTGCGCCACGTCGTCGGGCAGGCGGCGGCGCAATTCGTCCCAGAAACGCTCGTCCGACCAGTCCTCGACCCGCTCGTCCGCCGGCACCTGCACGTAGTAGCGGGTGCGGGTGGGCGAGCGCATGCTGCACAGGGCAAAGCCGCGCGCGTTGCGCGCGTAGATCAGTTCGTCGGCCACCGGCGGGGTGTCCGCCAGCACGCCCAGCCAGCCGAACGGATAGACCCGCTCGTACACGCGCAGCACCTCGGCTGGGATGGCGCGGCGGCTGACCCCGTGGAAGCCGTCGCAGCCGACCACGTAGTCGCAGTCCAGGCGCTGCGCGGCGCCGTCGTGCACGAAGCGCAGCCAGGGCTGCCGCCCGTCGATGTCGTGCAGCTGCACATCCTCGACGGAATAGAGGGTGGTGGCGCCGGCGGCGCGGCGCGCGTCCATCAGGTCGCGGGTCACTTCGGTCTGGCCGTAGACGGTGACCGCACGGCCGCCGGTCGCCGCGCTCAGTTCGATGCGTTCGCGGCGCTGCTCCAGCGCCAGCTCGAAGCCATGGTGGACGATGCCTTCGCGCTGCATGCGCGCGCCGGCACCGGCGGCGCACAGCAGGTCGGCGGTGCCCTGTTCCAGCACGCCGGCGCGGATCCGCGACAGCACGTGCTCGGGCGTCTGCCGCTCGACGATGACGGTGTCGATGCCGTGGCCGTGCAGCAACTGTCCGAGCAGCAGCCCGGCCGGGCCGGCGCCGACGATGGCGACCTGGGTACGCATGCGTCCTCCGAAGGATGGGACCGACGCACAGTGTTCCGGCTGCGGCGTGCCGAGGACATGGATCATTGCGATCGATTCCGGTACTTTTCGCCGATGCCCCGCACCGCTTCAGCTGCCGCCACGTCGCCCGTCACGGTCCCGGCCTTCCGCCTGTACGGCGAGACCGGCGACCGCGAGACACCGGACCTGTTGCACTGGGAATCCATCGCCGCGCGCAGCCGCCTGCACGACTGGCACATCCGCCCGCACCGCCACGACGACCTGCTGCAATTGCTGTATCTGCAGCGCGGCAGCGCCGGCCTGCACTTGGACGGAACGCAGCAGCGCCTGCGCGGGCCGTGCCTGCTGCTGTTGCCGCCGCTGTGCGTGCACGGCTTCCGCTTCCAGCGCAACGTGCGTGGCCACATCGTGACGGTGTCGGCGCCGCTGCGGCAGCGCCTGGTGGCGCAGTGGCCGAGCCTGGAGGAGGCGCTGACGCGGCCGGTCTGCCTGCCGGCGGGCGACCAGCACCCGATGCTGGACGCCTGCTTCGCCGCCATCGCCGCCGAACACGCGCAGCGCCGCCCCGGCCGCGAACCGATGCTGCAGGCGCTGGCGACGCAGGCCTTGCTGTGGGCCGCGCGCGGCGCGCTGGCGCAGACGCATGCCGATCCGCACGATGCCGACCGCGGCGCGCGCCACGTGCGCGCCTACACCGCGCTGATCGACGCGCACTACCGCGAGCACTGGCCGCTGGCGCGTTATGCCGACCGGCTCGGGCTGAGCCGCAGCCATCTCAACACGCTGTGCCGGCGCCTGGCCGGTGCCTCGGCGCTGGAACTGCTACAGCGCCGGATCATGCTCGAGGCGCGGCGCAGCCTGGTCTACACCACGTTGACCGTGCAGCAGCTCGCCACGGTGCTGGGCTATGCGGATGCGGCGTACTTCAGCCGCTGCTTCCGCCGGCATGCCGGGTGTTCGCCGATCCAGTTCCGGCAGCGGGCGCAGGAGTGACAGGATCCGCGGCCAGCACGACGATCGCGGTGCGATCGCTCTCCTGTGGGAGGGACTTCAGTCCCGACGCGTGATCGATGATCGACCAGTCCCGCTTCGTTCGTCGCGGCTGAAGCCGCTCCTACGACTGGGCTGCGCGTCCGTCGTAGGAGCGGCTTCAGCCGCGACAAGATGTTCCAACCCCCCACGCTAACGGATCAAGCACGACTCCCGCACGCGAGTCCTGTGCTGGTCGGCAAGACGCATCGCCGGGCGCCACACCGACGCCCGGCGAACCACACTCAGAACGGATACTGCGGCGCGCTGTCCTGGATCGTCACCCACTGCCAGTGCGTGTACTGGCCCCAGTCGGCCGGGCCGCCCATGCTGGTGCCGTTGCCGGAGGCGCCGGTGCCGCCGAACGGGTTGGTGACTTCGTCGGCCACGGTCTGGTCGTTGATGTGCAGCAGGCCGGTGTGGAGGCGTTCGCCCAACGCCATCGCGCGGCCGACCGAGGCCGAGAGGATGCCGGCCGACAGGCCGTATTCGGTCTGGTTGGCCAGCGCCACCGCGTCGTCGTCGCTGTCGAAGGCGATCACGTTGGCGACCGGGCCGAATACTTCTTCCTCGAACGCCGGCATGCCCGGCTGCACGTTCGACAGCACCGTGGCCGCGTAGAACAGGCCACCGTGGGTGCCGCCGGCCTCGATCACGGCACCCGCCGCCACCGAGGCATCGACCACCTCCTTGACGTGCTGCAGCTGGCGCTGGTCGATGATCGGGCCGAGCGCCACGTGTGCGGTGGCCGGGTCGCCGACCGGAAGGTGTCGCGCTTTCTCGGCCAGGCGCCGGGTCAGTTCGGCGGCGATGCGGCGCTGGACCAGCACGCGGCCGGTGGCCATGCAGATCTGGCCCTGGTGGAAGTAGGCGCCGAAGGCGATCGCCGACACCGCCTTGTCCAGGTCGGCATCGTCGAGCACGATCAGCGAATTCTTGCCGCCCAGTTCCAGCGCGGTCTTCTTCAGGTGCTTGCCGGCCAGCTCGCCGATGCGGCGACCGGCCGCGGTGGACCCGGTGAACGCGATCATCGGCACGCCCGGCGCCTCGACCAGCGCCTGGCCGGCGTCCGCGCCGCCCGGCAGCACGTGCAGCAGGCCCTTCGGCAGGCCGGCCTGCTGCAGCACCTCGGCGATGACGAAGCCGCCGGCGTACGGCGTGCGCGGATCGGGCTTGAGCACCACCGCATTGCCGACCGCCAGCGCCGGCGCCACCGAGCGCAGCGACAACACCAGCGGGAAGTTGAACGGCGAGATCACCCCGACCACGCCCAGCGGCAGGCGCCGTGCCAGGCTCAGCCGGCCCGGCGCGGTCGGCAGCACCTGGCCCTGCGCCTGCAGCGGCATCGCCGCGGCCTGCTGCAGCAGCACGATCGCCTCGCGCACCTCGTGCTCGCCCTTGGGCAGGATGCCGCCGGTCTCGCGCGCGATCAGCGCCGCGGCCGCCGCCGCATGCTGCTGCAGCACCTGCGCGGCACGATGGAACACGGCCGCACGCTCACGCGGCGGCGTGGCGGCCCAGGCGCGTTGCGCGGCGCGCGCCTGCACCACCGCCGCGGTCACGTCGGCGGCGTTGGCCTGGCCGACGCGATGCAGCGGCGTGCCGCTGCCCGGTTCGATCACCTCGAGGACGCCGCCCTGGGCGGCGATCCACTCGCCATTGAAAATGCGCTCGCTCCAGGTGGACGCGGCGGCCAGGGGTTCGGTGCTGTGCATGCTGTGTGCTCTCGTGGAAAGAGGAAGAAGAAGTCGTTCAGAGGGCGGTGGCCGCCAGGCCGCCGTCCACCGGCAGGTTGACGCCGTTGATCCAGCGCGCCGCATCGGAGGCCAGGAACACCACCGCCTCGGCGACTTCGTCGGCATAGGCCGGGCGCTTCATCTTGCCGGCGTCGGCCTGGACCCGCTCGGGCCCGAGCATGGTGACGAAATCGCCCAGGATCGGCGTGAACACCGGGCCCGGCGCGACGCTGTTGACGCGCACCGAATGCGTGGCGAACCAGTCGCGCGAGCGCAGCAGCGTCCACACGATCAGCGCTTCCTTGAAGTACTGGTAGCAGGTGTCCTGCGGCACCGGATGCGCCGCCAGCCAGTCGTGGCCGGCAGCGTAGCTGTCGGCGGCGGCCAGTTGCTTGTGCAGGTCCAGCCGCTGCGGCCACTCCGCGCCGAGGATGGAGGCGATGTTGATGATGCTGCCGCCGGGCACGATGCGCGGCAGCAGCGCCTGGCTGAGGTGGCGCAGGCCCAGGTAGTTGACCTTCGCCACCACGTCCACCGGCGCGGTGCCGGGCACGCCGGCGATGTTGGCCAGCGCGTCGATGCGCTCGGGCAACTGCGCCACCAGCGCATCGATCGAGGCCGGGTTGCCGAGGTCGGCCTGGTGGAAGCCGTGCAGGGTCATGTTGACCGGCTGGCGGTCGATGCCGATCACCGTGGCGCCGTGGAAGCGCGCCAGGCGCGCGACCTCGGCGCCGATGCCGGAGGCCACGCCGGTGACGAGGAGGGTCTTGTTGTGCAGGTTCATGGCAGCGCGTGTCCGTTGCGGAGTTGGGCGTCAGAAGACGTGGACGTACTGGACGTTGACGTTGTGGCCGGAAGGCGCGTTCTTGACCTCCACCGGCATGTAGAAATTGGCGTTGAAGATGTTCTTCCGATCGATCCGCCACGACAGGCCGGGGCCGAGATAGAACTGGGTCTGCTTGCTGTCGGCGACGCGTTCGCCATTGGTGCGGTTGTCGCGCAACTGCTTGAGGTAGTAGCCGTTGATGCCCACGTGCAGATCCTTCACCACTTCCAGCGAGCTGGCGAAGTTGAGCCAGGCGGCGTCGCCGGCCTGGCCGTTGCGGAACACGAAGCCATCGCCCTGCGGCACGTTGGAGGCCTTGTCGGCGCGGAAGTTGTAGAGGTAGTTCAGGCGCCCGCTGATCTCCCAGCGCGGCGTGGGCAGGATGCTGAAGGCCCAGTTCGGCAGCACCGACCAGTAACCCGAGCCCTGGTTGACGTCGCGATTGCGGTCGAACTTGCCGATCGGCGCCAGCACGTCCAGTTCGAAGCGCTGCGAGAACACCGGGCGGCCGTCGCGGATCACCGGCGCCATCTGCAGGTACGGGCCGATGGTCAGGTCGCCCAGGCCGAGGCCGTTGTCGCGCAGCGCCACCGGGCTGTCGTACGCGAACGAGGTGTCCAGATCGACCAGCGCGGCCAGCGCGGTGATGCCGAGCGAGCCGCCGAACAGCTTGTAGTCGCTGAGGTAGGCGACCTGGGTGACCCACACCGAGGAGCCGATGTGCGGATCCCGGAACACCGGCACGTCGTCGCCGTGCGCGTCCTTGATCGCGTCGAAGTCGTAGCGGCGCAGATACTGGATCGCCGTCCAGCCCGGATCGGGTTTGCTGAAACCGTCGAAGAAACTGGTACCGCCGGTGTTGATGCCGGTCGGCAGGGTGGCGCTCTGCGGTACCGATTGCGCGGCCGCCGGGGCGACGCAGGCGATGGTCAGCAAGGCAAGCAGGGACACGCGCGCGTGGGCACGCGGCGGCGAGGGAGCACGGTGGCAGACACGGGTCACAGGCAAGCACTCCAAGCGAAAGGAGAACGACGGGGTGCGGGGGGAAAGGAACGCGGACATGCGCCGCCGCGCACAGGGCACGGCCACGCGGCGACGCGCGCCGTCAGCGGGACGCTGGCGGCGGGTCGGGAATCAACAAGGAAGACGGGCGGGCGGCGCTGGCCGGCCGCGGCAACAAGGACCGCTACAGACGCTCGAGCGCGTCCACCCGGTCCAGCCGGTCCAACGCCTGCAGCAGCGCGCGTGCCGAGGTCGCGCCGAGGGCGGTGCTGAGCTGCTGCTCCATGCGCACCACTTCGGCTTCGGCCTGCGCCAGCAGCGCCGTGCCGGGCGCCGTCAGATGCAGGTGCTGCATGCGCCGATCCTGGCGTCCGCGCACCTGGCGCAGCAGTTTGCGCTTGACCAGGCGCGCGACCACGATCGCCAGGTTCGGCGGCGACACGCTGAGCACCTCGCCCAACTGACGCTGGTTGATGCCCGGGTTGGCGTCCACCAGCACCAGCAGCGAATACTCCACCGGCTTCAGCTCGAAGGCGCGCACGCACTCCTGGAACAGGCGCCGCACCTGCAGTTCGGTGCGGGTGATGCGATAGCCGATCAGGCTGGTCAGGCGCCGCTGGTCCACGCTGTCCGCCGTGTGCGGATCGGCGGGCAACGCGCTGCTGGACATCTCGGGACTGGGTTTCGAACTCACGGCGCTTCCTGCATGGGGCATCCTGCGACCAGGTCACGGCGGATGCGCACGCATCCATCGGCGCCGGCCGGCAACACCGTCGCCGTTGCATTGTAGGGGCATGGCCGCGCATGGTCACAACGCCGCGTCCACGCGCCGCAGCAGCGCGCGGTACGGCGCGGCCGCAGTCCACAGGCACAGCGCGCCGAGCAGCGCCGCGCCCATGCACACCACGCCCAGCGACAGGCCGACCTGGCGCTCGTCGGCGAGCACGTGGTCGGTGCCCAGCGCCACCAGGTACGGCCCCAGGCCCAGCCCGATCAGGTTGACCAGCAGCAGGTAGATCGAGGTGACCTGGCCGCGCAGGCGATTGGGGGTGACCGCCTGCAGGATCGCCGGCGCCAGCGCCACCGGCATGCCCAGCACGAACGTGGTCAGCGCGATCGCCGCCAGCGCCAGCCACGGCCCCGGTGCCACCGCGAACAGCGCACTGCTGACCACCAGCAGCACCGCCCCGACCAGCGAGATCTTCAGCGCCGCGTCGCGGCTGCCGCGCGCCGCCAGGCGGTCGGCGAGGAAGCCGCTGAACAGCATGCCGGCGATGCCGAAGGTGAGGATGATGATGCCGTAGGCCGGGCCGATCTCGCCCGGCGTCCATTGCCAGCGGCGGATGAAGGTGGCCGGCAGCCACGCGGTGATGCCGAAGGTGATCATCGCGATCACCCCATTGGCCAGGAACAGCGCCACGTACACCCGCGCGTTGTCGCGCAGGTGGCGCAGGTCCGGGCGCACGCTCGGCACCGCCGCGGCCTGCTCGCGCCGCGCCGGTTCGCGCACCGTGGCCATCAGCGCGATCACCGCCAGGCCGGGCAGCGCGACCAGGATGAAGGCCGCCTGCCAGGGCCGGAAGCTGCCCAGCAGCGGCAACACCACCGTGCTCTCCTTGCTGGTGGCCGCGATCACCAGGCCGCCGACGATGAACGCCGCCGCCGAGCCGATGTAGACGCCGGAGGTGTACACGCTCATCGCCCGCGCGCGCTTTTCCGGCGGGAAGTAGTCGGCCAGCATCGAGTACGCCGCCGGCGACAGCGAGGCCTCGCCGACGCCGACGAACACCCGCGCCAGGAACAGGGTGAAGAAGCTGGTGACGTAGGCGCCGGCCGCGGTCGCCGCGATCCACACCACCACGCCCAGCACGATCAGGTTGCGGCGGTTGCGGCGGTCGGCGACGCGGCCCAGCATCACCCCGATCAGCGTGTAGAACACCGCGAAGGCGAAACCGTGGACCAGGCTGAAGGCCGAGTCGGACAACTGCAGGTCGCGTTTGATCGGCTGCACCAGCAGTCCCAGGATCTGCCGGTCGACGAAGGACAGCGTGTAGGCCAGCAACAGCACGATGGTGACGTACCACGCATACAGCGGGCGGTACGGCGCAGACGATGGCAGCGGATCGCGCATGGGAAGGCTCCGGCTCAGAAGCGCAGGGTCAGGAAGGGGGCGATGTAGAAGTAGTCGCGGCCGCGGACCGGTCCCTCGCGCAGGAACGGCCCGGCCTGGGTGTAGTGGGCGTACACGTCCAGGCTGGCGAAGGCGTTGAAGCGGTACTTCACCCACAGCACCGAGCGCGTGCCGATGTCGCGCGCATCGTTGGCATCGCCCGGCTGCAGCACCCGCCAGCCGGCGGCGTACACGCCGTCGTGCAGGCTCTGCCGTTGCAGCTTGAGCACGTACATGTCGATCCACAGCCGTTCGCTGGGACGCAGCACCAGCTCCGGGCCGATGGCGCGCACGTTGCTGCTGATCATGCTGCCGTCGAACACCGACGCGCGCGCGTACAGGCCATTGAAGGTGTTCAGTTCGCCATCGCGCGGATCGCGGTCGCCGGAGGACGCCTCCATGCGCCAGCCCAGGCGCGGCGTCCACGCGGTCTTGGCGAAGGTGTAGCCGCCGAACAGCGTGCCCTGCCAGGCGCGCACGCGCTGGCCGGCGAAATGACCGCGCTGGCCGATCAGTTCCAGGTCGTAGTCCCAGCCCTGCACCGCGCCGCTCAGGCGCGTGGACAGGGTGTGCCGATGCTCTTCGCCGACCACGCCGCCATAGCGGCGCCCGTCCTGCACGGTGTCCAGGTACAGCGTCTCCAGCAGCGCCGCCTTCGGCTGGCTGGGCGACAGCGGCACTTCGGCATGTGCGCCCCACAGGCGCTGGTCACGGTTGGTGCGGTCGTCGAAACTGCCGGTACGGGTCAGCACCGGGCGCCCCCACAGCAGGCCGCCGCTCCAGCGCGGCTGCCGGGTCAACAGGCGCACCGCATCGAACGGCATGCGCGAATTGGCCGGATCGCGCGGATCGAGCAGGCGCTGCCAGCCGTAGGCGATCTGCTGGCGGCCGGCGCGCAGGCGCCAGGCGGGTTCCTTCTGCCCGTCGGACAGTTCGACGAAACCCTGCGCCAGGTCCAGCGGGTTGCGGTCGGTGGCCTGCGCCGGCCGCGTCTGCAGGCCGGCCACGCGGCTGTCGGCCAGTTCGCCGAACAGGCGCACATACGCCGAGGGCCGGTAGTCGGCCCACAGCCGCAGGCGCTGCTGCGCGTAGCCGTGCGGATCGGTGGCGAAGCGGCCGAAGCCGGCATGCTCGCGATAGTCGTACAGCGTGCGGCTCTCGCCGCCGAGGCTGAGCCAGCCATCGCCGAGCGGGATGTACTTCCACTTCTCCCAGCCCTGGCGCGGCTGCGCGGCCAACGCCGAATAGTCTTCCTGATCGGCCAGCAACTTGCCCTGCGGGCCGTTGTTTTCTGCATCGGCCTGGCCGCAGCCGACGCTGCACAACATTGCCAGGCACACGGCACGGGGCGCACGCCGCGCGCGCGCAAGAGGCACAGTCATCGATTCCCTCCCAAGTCTCGAAGCCAGTGGTGCGAAGAAGCGCGATCCGGCTAGCCGGTGGCGCGGTCGGATGGCCCGGTCATGACGGCGGCGCCGCCACCGCGCCCGGCGCGGTCCCGGCGTAGAGCTGTTCGACCAGCGCCGCACGCGCACGCAGCACGTTGCGCTGGTTGATCGAGCCCTTGTCGGTGATCTCGCCGGTCTCCAGGCTCGGCGGCTGTTCCAGCCAGGCCGCGCATGCGACATGGCTGGCGCTGCCGGTGGCGCTGCGGTTGAGCGTATCGAGCAGGCGCTGCAGCCAGGCGCGCACCGGCGGCGCCTGCAGCACCTGCGCCGCCTCGGCTTGCGCCGGCAGCCCCGACAACGCCTGCAACGCGTCCAGCCGCGGGAACAGCAGCAGGCCGATGGCGTCGCGGTCGGCGCCGGTCACCACCACGTCCTGCACGTAGGCGGCGCCTTCCATCAGCACGCGCGTGCGCAGCGGGCCGACGCTGACGAACACGCCGGAGGACAGCTTGAAATCCTCGGCCAGGCGCCCGTCGAACAACAGCCCGCGCTCGGGGTGCTGCGGATCGATCGGCTTGAGCGCATCGCCGGAGCGGTAGAAGCCCTCCTCGTCGAAGGCCTCGGCGGTCTGCTGCGGCGCGTTCCAGTAGCCCGGCATCACGTGCGGCCCGCGGAAGCGCGCCTCCAGCTTGTCGCCGACCGGCACCAGCTTGACCTCGCAGCCCGGCGCCGGCACGCCGACGTCGCCAGGCGTGTTGCTGGTACCGTGGGTGAAGGTGCACGAGGGCGCGCACTCGGTCATGCCCAGGCCGGCGAGCATGCGGATGCGCTCGCCGCAATGCGCCTCGGCGATGCGCTCCAGGCGGTCCCAGACCTCCTGCGACAATGCCGCGGCGGCGAAGAAGAACATGCGCATGCGCGACAGGAAGGTCTCGCGCAGCGCCGCATCCTGTTCCAGCGCCTGCGCCAGCTGCTCCCAGCCGCGCGGCACGCTCAGGTACACGGTGGGCGCGATCTCGCGCAGGTTGCGCAGCGTCTGCTGGAACAGCGCCGGGGTCGGCTTGCCGTCGTCCAGATAGAAGCTGCCGCCGTTGTACAGGGCGATGCCGATGTTGTGGCTGCCGCCGAAGGTGTGGTTCCACGGCAGCCAGTCGACCAGCACCGGCGTCTGCCCAAGCACCGGGAAGGTCTGCAGCAGCATCTGCTGGTTCGCGCACAGCATGCGCTGGGTGGTGATCACCGCCTTGGGCAGCAGGGTGGAGCCGGAGGTGAACAGGAACTTGGCGATGCTGTCCGGGCCGCAGGCGGCGAAGGCGGCATCGGCGGCGTCCAGCGCGCGCGGCGCCAGCAACTCCTCGAAGCGCAGGCAGGCGCGATCGCGCAGGGTGCCGCGCACGCACACTGCCGGCACATCGGTGGGGAACACGGCAGCGATCGCCGGGGCGAACGCGTCGCCGTCGCTGGCGAACAACAGGCCCGGGCGCAGCACCTCGGCCACATGCCGCAGCTTGGCGTAATCGCGCGACAGCAGGGCATAGCCCGGCGACACCGGGCAGTACGGGATGCCGGCGTACATCGCTGCGAACGCGAGCTGCAGGTGTTCCAGATCGTTGCCGGACAGGATCGCCAGCGGCCGTTGCGCCGACAGGCCCATGTCCAGCAGGTGCGCGGCGATGCGGCGGGTGCGCTCGAGCATCTGCGCGTAGCTCAGGCGCCGCCACTGCCCCTCTTCGTCGCGCTGCGCCACGAAGGTCGCATCGGGGGTATGCAGCGCCCAGTGCTGCAGGCGCTGCAGCAGGTGCCGTGGCAGCGGCGCCAGCGGTTCGCGTGCGCGCAGGCGCAGCACGCCGTCGGCATCGCGGTGGACCTCGGTATCGGCGTGGCTCAGTCCGACAGGACGGTAGCGCACGGCGGTGGCAACGGACTCAGCGGCATTCATCGGAACCATCCGGAGGAGAGAGACGGCACGGCGTGCGGCAGCGCCGCCGCGGCCCCCGCGGGCCGCAGGCGACGCGACGGGTCAGCGCTTGTAGGTCTGCAGACCGGGCTTGATGGTTTTGTCGTCCAGGAATTGCTTCAGGCCTTGTTGCCGGCCCTTCTCGGGATCGCGGTGATTGGACTGGTCGACCTTGGCGTACAGGTAGTCCTCGTTCTGCTCCCAAGTCAGTTCGCGGCAGCGCTTGAAGCCGTGCTTGGCGAAGCGCAGCACCACCGGGTTCTTCTGCTGCAGTTCCTGCGCCAGCTTGGTCACTTCGGCGCGCAGTTGCGCGCGCGGCACGCTGGCGTTGACCAGGCCCATCTGCGCCGCCTCGGTGCCGGTGAAGGTACGCCCGGTCATGATGTACAGCATGGCGTTGCGGTGGCCCATGGTGTCGGCGACCGCCTTGCTGACCAGGTTGCCCGGCGGGATGCCCCAGTTGATCTCCGACAGCCCGAATACCGCCTCGTCGGCGGCGATGGCCAGGTCGCAGGCCACCAGCGGCGAGAATGCGCCGCCGAAGCACCAGCCATTGACCGCGGCGATGGTCGGCTTGCTGTAGAAGCGCAGCAGGCGCCACTGCCACTGCGAGCAGTCGCGGCGCATGCGCTCCTGCACGATCTCTTCCTTGCCGTCGGTCTCGCGGAAGTATTCCTTCAGGTCCATGCCGGCCGACCAGGACTCACCGGCGCCGGTCAGCACCAGCACCTCGGCGTCGCTGTCCAGTTCCAGCGTTTCCAGCACGTCGATCATCTCGCGGTTGAGCGTGGGGCTCATCGCGTTGCGCTTGTCCGGACGATTCAGGGTGACCCAGGCGATGCCTGCGTCGATCTCGACCTGGACGGTCTGCCAGCGGTCTTGGTAGCTGCTCATGGATAGGCCTGCATGGGGAGGGGGGAGGAGCGGATCACTTAGTACTGATAATAGTTATAGATCATCATTATTTCGGCGCAAGCTGCACTGCAGCATGCTCGGGCGCCGTGACAGGTCTGCGTCGGCCACCGCGGGCCGCGTCTGCAATCACGCGATTCTGCGATCTGGCGTGTGGGCGATTCCAATATGCTGCACGCGGCAGGCCAACGTGGCCGCGCTTCACGCCCGGCAAACGGAGCCCTCACGGTCAGCCCTGGTTCATCGGCTAGGATCGGCGGCACAGGGGATCGCCACCACCGGAGTGATGTCCATGCACACCGCCTCCGCACTTGCCCAGCCTGTCCAGCCGCACCGCACTGTCGATCTGGACGCCGAGATGGCGTATTGGCGTCAGGCCCATGCCGAGGGCCGCCTCGGTCACCAAGGCTTCGCCGACTACGCGCAGTTGCTGAAGATCGGCTACGACGTGTACCTGGCCTACCCACGCGCCAGCGAGGCGCAACTCTACCGGGTCCTGCAGGACGCCTATCACCAGTGCGCGCCGATGCTGTCGGTGCCATGGGACGAGGCGCGCTGGCTGGTGCGGCATGCGTGGCAGCACCTGGCGCATTCGGCGCGTTGTCACTGAGGAGCACCTTGCGCAGCGGGGCATCTCGTCGTTGCCCGCGCAGGAGCGGCTTCAGTCGTTACTGAAGGCGCCCACAAGGCCCGCATGCCGGCGTCGCGGCGACAACAGGACAGCACCCCATCGTGTGCATGGCACACCGCGGCTGCGCCGCGGGTTTGCTGTCGCGCGCTCCCCACGCTGCATGCGGCTCAACGCGACGACGTGGGCGGCGATGTGCTGCGCTCCTTCGCCTCCAGGCGCCCGTGGAACGCGTTCGAGCCCTTGCCCGGTGCCGTCGCCGCCTCGCCCTCGCTGTGCTTGAGCCGCTGCTTGCGCTGTTCGACCACGCTGCTGGCCAGGGCCACGCGACGCCCGATCACCATGTCGGTCAGCCAGTCGATCAGGTAGCGCGTGTACGCGGCCTGGTGCGCCTTTTCGGTCAGCGCATGATCGGCACCGGCAATCGTGCGCGTGGTCAGCGAGCGCGCGTTGGAGAAGGCGGCCGCATAGTTGCGCAACACCTGCCGTGGCACGATCACGTCGCGTTCGGCCTCCACCAGCAGCACGTCGCCACGGTAACGCTGGCAGGCCGCCAGGGCGCAGTTGTCCGCCGGCGCCACCACGCGGTTGCGATAGGGCATCAGGTCCGGATCGCGGTTCAGCGCGACCTTCGGCCCGTCCCAGTGCGCGTCCTTGTACAGTGCCGGCGAGCGCAGCGCCAGCCATTCCACCGGCCGCTCCAGGGTCAGCAACGCGGCCAGGTAGCCGCCGTAGCTCAGCCCCACCACCGCGATCGCCTCCGGATCCACCTGCGGCGACGCCGCCAGGCGATCGTAGGCGGCCTTGATGTCGTCCAGGTTCTGCGCGCGCGTGACCGTCTCGCGCATCGAGGCCAGGCCTTCGTGCCCGCGCAGGTCGAAGGTCAGACACACGCAGCCCAGGCCCGCCGCCTCGCGCGCGCGCACCAGGTTGTGGTGCTGGTTGCCGCCCCAACCGTGCACGAACAGCACGCCGGGCAGCCGGCTGGTCGGCGTCAGCAAGGTGCCGCTGAGCGCCGCGCCGTCGACCGCGATGTCGATGCTGGACAGTTCCGCTTCCATGGTCAGGCCACACTGCGCATGTAGCGGTACTTGGTCAACAGGCCGGTGCGCGGCTGCTCGCCGACGTAGTAGACCTGCGCCCCGGACGGCGGCGGCGGGTGCGCGCCGTAGCGCTCGACCGTGGCGGCGATCACGCGCTGCAGCGTCGGCGATTGCTGGAACGCGGCGACCGCGGCCAATTCGGCCGGCGTGGCGCCGCCGACACGCCAGGACTGCTCGAGCACGCCGCAGGCAACGCTGCCGTCCGTCAAGAGGCCCTCGATCACGTCGTAGTTGCGCCGCGAGGCATAGAACCCGGGATAGGCCGCGGCCACCAGCCGGTCGTAGTCGCGCGCCTTCATCACCGCGGTGCGCTGGCGTGGCGGCAATGGTTGCTCCAGCAGGGTATCGAGGGTGCCGCGGATCACGTGCAGTTCCGAGCCGCCATACGCCTCACGGCCGCTGCCGTCGCGGGTGACCGATTGCGTGCCCCAGTAGGCGATGGTCACGCCGGCGCAGTGGGTTTCGCCGACGCTGAAGGTGGTCGACTGGTGCACATGCCGTTCCAGCACCACGCCATGCTGGCGCAGCTCGTGCGCGGGCAGGGTCGCCAATGCCGCGTCCAGCGTCTGCGCGTCGCCAAGCAGCACCTGCCCCAGCCCACCGACGCCGTGCGGCAGCTTCAGCCGCACCGGGCCACCGGCATGCAGGCGCGCAAACGCGCGCCGCGCGTCGCCTGCGCTGAAGGCGGTGTAGCCGGGCAGCGTCATGTCCGCCAGCGCCATCCCCAGGTCCGGCTGCCACCCGTCCGGTGCCTGCGCATTGGCATCGACCAGCGGATGGCTGATCGCCTTGGTGGCGACGAAGGCATACGGCACCACGCCGCCAAGCAGATCGTCCACCGCGTGCACGCCGAGCCGCTGGGCCTGGGCGGCGGTGAGGGTGTCATCGGGCACGCAGAACGCGCACGTCCCGGCGGCGCAAGGATCCTCGTGCAGCGGCAGGCGCATCAGCCGCGCCACTTCCGCGACGACCCAGGCATGCGTGGCCACCTCGTGGCCGCCGGACGCCGCGTCGCGTACGTGGCAGGCGCGCACATTGGCATAAGCGGCAGGTCCGGCCATGCGCGAGGCTCCGTGCGGGGCCGGATGACGCGCCGCCTCGCTCATGTCCCGTACCAGCGCAGCAGCAGCACGACCACCAACGCCAGCAACACCACCACCGCAATCGCACCGAGCCAGCGGCTGCCGCGCAATTGCCGCCACCAGGCCGCGGCTTCGGAGGTGCCGCTGGCATCGCGGGCGCGGCGGCGCGGCGGCGCAGAGCCGGAAGGGGGAGCCGCAGGATGGCGGTCGTCGTGGCGCATGGACCCAGGCTGTCGCGCAGACCGTCGCACGGGGGTGAACGCAATGTCGTGCGCGCGTCATGCGCGACGACCGACATCACGAAGCCGAAGGGGCACTAAGGTCCGCTGCCCGCGGCCGACGCTTGCGGTGGGACGCATCACTGCGTGCGCAGAACGCCCGTGGCGGGATCACTGCCGACCGGATGCGCAGCAACGCGCTCAGGGGGCGCTGTGCACAGTGCTCAGGCAGTCGCCACGGCATGTGCGGGCAGCCGCGCGTCGATGCGGTGCTTACCGGCCAGCGCCTGCATCCCCTGCAAGGTGGCCTGCACCGCACTGGCGTAGCCACTGCGCCACAAGTCGGCGCGCGATTGCCGCGACGCGGCCGCATTCAGCGCCAGCGCGAAGGCCGGCACACGCGGATCGGCCAGCATGGCGCGCTCCAGGAACGGCTGCTCCGGCGCGATGACGTCGACCGGCGCCAGCCAGGCATCGGCGACCAATTCGGCCACGCCGACGCGGTGCGAGAGTTGATGCATGGCGCTGAGCGTCTCGTGCAGCATTTCCAGGCATGCCCATTGCCACAACGCCGTCTTGTACTGCGGGTCGGCCTGGTCCAGGGCGGACAAGGCGCCATCGACATGATCGATGCGGAGATCCTGCATGGCCGGCTCCATACGGCGTTGCGATCCGCACATTCTGCGCGGCGAAAGTGAGCGCAACGTGAGTCGGGCGGCGGCCTCGACATGCACCCAATCACACGGCGCGCGACGCGGCTGGGTCCCTGGAGAGGCATCGCGTATACTTGCGCACCGCGCCCCGCCGGCGCGCGCCTGCTCCCCACGCTCTCCCATGACGCCACCCTGACACCCGCGACATGCATCGGTCCGCCCTCGACGGCAGGCCGCAGGTTGCTGGTTTTCCCTTGCATCTAGCGAGCACTGCCCTGCGACAGGGCGGTGTCAGGAGCGTTTACCTTGAAGTTTTCCTCTTCCCTGCGCCAGTCATGGTGCGGCAATCTCCGTGGCGACGTGCTCGCCGGCCTGGTCGTGGCACTGGCGCTGATTCCCGAGGCGATCGCGTTCTCGATCATCGCCGGGGTCGACCCCAAGATCGGCCTCTATGCCGCCTTCTGCATCTGCGTGACCATCGCCTTCGCCGGTGGACGCCCCGGCATGATCTCCGCCGCCACCGGCGCGATGGCGTTGCTGATGATCGGCCTGGTCAAGCAGCACGGCCTGCACTACCTGCTGGCGGCCACGCTGCTGACCGGCGTGCTGCAGATCCTGGCCGGGCTGTTCAAGCTCGGCGCGCTGATGCGCTTCGTTTCGCGCTCGGTGATCACCGGTTTCGTCAACGCCCTGGCGATCCTGATCTTCATGGCGCAACTGCCCGAACTGATCGGCGTGCCGGCGCCGGTGTATCCGTTGGTAGCGCTGGGCTTGCTGCTGATCTACGGCCTGCCCTGGCTGTCGCGGCGCAGCTTCCCCGGTATCGGCCTGTGGCTGCTGGTGCTGGGCGCGGCATTGACCGCGGGCAGCATGGCGCCATGGACGCTGCTGCCGGTGGCCGTGGGTGGCGCGCTGGCGTTGGTGCTCGGGCACCGCTGGACGCGCGGCGTGGCCGTGCCGCCACCGTTGGTGACGATCGTGCTGCTGACCGGGCTGGCGCTGTACTTCGGCATCCATGTGCCCACTGTCGGCGACAAGGGGCAACTGCCCGACCGCCTGCCCAGCCTGCTGTTGCCGGCGGTGCCGTGGACGCTGGAGACGCTGCGGATCGTGTTCCCGGTCGCGGCGACGATGGCGGTGGTCGGCCTGCTCGAGTCGATGATGACCGCGCAGATCGTCGACGACATGACCGACACGCCCAGCGACAAGAACCGCGAATGCGTGGGCCAGGGCGTGGCCAACATCGTCAGCGGCCTGTTCGGCGGCATGGCCGGCTGCGCGATGATCGGGCAGTCGGTGATCAACGTGAAGTCCGGCGGGCGCGGCCGCCTGTCCGCACTGGTCGCCGGCAGCGTGCTGTTGCTGCTGGTGGTGTTTGCCGGCGCCTGGGTGCGGCAGATCCCGATGGCTGCGCTGGTGGCGGTGATGATCATGGTCTCGGTCGGCACCTTCAGCTGGCGCTCGCTGGCGCAGTTGCGCACCCACCCGGCCAGCTCCAGCGTGGTGATGCTCGGCACCGTCGCGGTGACCGTGGCCACCCACGATCTGGCGCGCGGCGTCCTCACCGGCGTGCTGCTGTCGGCGCTGTTCTTCGCGCGCAAGGTCGGGCGCATGCTCGACATCGAGCGGAGCGAGGACGCGGACGGCGGCCACACCTACCGCATCCGCGGCCAGTTGTTCTTCGCCTCGGCCGGCAGCTTCGCCGGCGCCTTCGACTTCGCCCATGCGCCAGCGCGGGTCACCGTGGATCTGAGCCATGCGCATGTCTGGGACATCAGCGCCATCGGCGCGCTGGATCAGGTGGTGCTGAAATTCCGCCGCCACGGCGCCCAGGTCCACGTGGTGGGACTGAACGTGGGCAGTGCGGCAATGGTCGGTCGACTAGGCACCCATCATCGGGGCGACGTGGAGCACGTGCCTCTGCACTGAGGCATGGGCGGGAGAGTCGACGCTGCGGCGACACCGCGCAGCGCATCGACCACAACGCGATCCGCGGGTGACCGCGCGATCGCCGCCGCGCTCGCCTTCCCACGGTGACACGGTAACGACATCGGCCGATTAGCATCGAACTGCTACGGCCATGCAGGAGATCCGCCGATGTCACTGGACCACTGGCAACTGCCGCCACACGGTTGGGTACCCAACCACCCGTTCCTGCCGGTGCTGCACTACCGGCAGTCTGCCGGCGCCCTGGACGCCGACGGGTTCGAACGCCGCTTCGCGGCGCACGGCTGGCCGCCGCAATGGCGCGACGGCATCTACGACTATCACCACTACCATTCCACCGCGCACGAGGTGCTGGGCGTCGCCTGCGGCAGCGCCCGCGTGCTGCTCGGCGGCCCGGGCGGCATCGAGGTTGCGCTCGCGGCCGGCGACGCCCTGCTGCTGCCGGCCGGTACCGGCCATTGCCGGCTATCGGCGAGCGCCGACTTCCTGGTGGTCGGCGCTTATCCCGACGGGCAGGACTGGGATATCTGCCGGGAACCGCCCAGCGCCGAAAGACTGCAACGGATCGCCAACGTGCCGTTTCCGCAGAGCGATCCGCTGCTCGGGGCGGAGGGGCCGTTGCTGACGTATTGGCAGAAGCAGGCAGATCCGCAAACTGGTCGCCCTGGCTAAGCTTAACGTTGGCCCGACCACACCTCATTGAGGGGGTCAAACTCTGTCGTCACCATCGATTTCGACCTCCAACCAAAGCCGCAGATGGCGAGCGGCCCCTCCAGCAAAGGGTCGAGACCAAACGCATTCTCAATATTGACGTCGTTTATGGCCGACGTGACAAAAGCACCGAGCCCGAGTTGGGTAGCACTTGAATAAATCGCCTGGGAGATATGGCCGACGTCGAGCGTCACCGCGCGGTAGGCTTTCGAATGAAGCCGGTACTTCCAAAAGCTACGCGCATAGCGCGGGGCCAGAATGAGTTGCACATGCGCATCCGCAAACCAATGCTGGCCCGCCAACATCTTCCTCGCCAAGTCAGCCAAACCGGCCGACGGGACAGAAATCAGTTCCAAGGCATGGTTCACGGGGTGATAATGATAGAGACCGGGCGCAATGCCCTCCACCCGTTGGACTACCAGATATACCTCTGTCGGATGCAGTCCACCGGCCGAAGGAACATTCTTTTTTAGAAACGCCGTATCGTCCTGTAGGCGGACAACGGATTGCGCCATCACCACTCGCTGCATCATTCGCGAAAAGAGATCGACCGGAAGATGTCGCTCTTGATCGAAATTTCTGCACGTCGTCCTCGACGCCATCAGCTTTTCGTACTCGTCGACCGCGAGCCTGGGGAGCTCAATATCGTCTCCCAAGCGCGATCTTGAGATGACCTCGGGAGGCGGCGGACCGAGTTTGTCGCGCAGCTCAGGCGCCGTGGTCAACTTGTTGGCCTCCATGGAAGCAACGCTATCAAGATCCTTCCAGCGACAAAACTTGTGTAGCATCGCCGCTGCAGGCCACCAATACGCCGAGCGCACAGTGTCATCGCGCTCGCGCATTGCGCTGTGCGCGCTTGTATCGCCTATCAGTAGACCTTTTTCCAAAAGTCCATCAATTAAGCTTACGCCGTACCCAACAACGGATGCCATGTCGATCCAGTTGCTTGGGCTGACAGCGCCCAAGACCTCCCGCTCGCCCTGATCCACTTCGACCTCATCGTCCAGATGAGGAGCCAGCGCGAGCCAACGGGTTTGACGACTAAGGCCAGCTGCGCCAGCAAGCAGTGACATCAAGTCGAAGCCAACCGATTCCCTTGGCTCAAAAAATACAACTCCGCAGCGACGCAGCTTCATACCATCCTCATTGCAACCTCGGGGCTAAACTTTACCGGCTTTCTGCCGATATGCACTCCGTTGCACCGCAAACCTGGTCAAATCCAAGCCCTAATCTCACAATCAGAGCAAACTGGTCATGGCAAATAATCAGCCCCCGCACCCCTCTCCCCTGGATCCGGTTAGTGCAGCAGCGCTACTTGACGCTCTTATTAACGACGACGCCTTCCGCGCCGCATTCCAAAGCGACCCTGTCGCTGCACTCGCGTCCATCGGCATCATTTTGGACGCCGATGCCGACACAAGCTGCCTGGAAGTCGGAATAATGGCATCCAAGGAGGAGCTGATCGCTGCAAGAGAGCAACTTCTGTCCTACCTCGTTTCCGACACGGCGTTCCACAACCCGCATTGCTTCGAAGCAAACAAGGTTGAAAACTACCTAAAGACGAGCAGTTGACCGATCGAGGTTCAGCCCCTTAATTCTTCGCATTGCTGCAGCAGCATCTGCGACATTAAGGGGCTGAAAAATGGAGCTACCCGCAACTTCCGCGTACCCCTGCCCACGGGCGGCCGCGATCGCACGATCCTGCGCAAGAACCGCCTCAGAATCTCCAATACGATCCAATGCATCTCTCATGACAATCCTGGACTGGAACAGCTCTTTTCCATTCATTTGCGATTGAAGCAAAGTGACGGCCAATCGGGGATTTCCCTCTTGCAACAGTTGCTTTGCCCTGATCAGACCAGCCATTCTACTGGCTGTCGCATTGCTAGAACGCTCAGCCATGCGAACGAGGCCTTGCAATTCATTTGGAAGCTTTTTTAGACCGGCACGTTGCAGCAGATACACTGAAGCAAGTGCCAAGGCCGCGTAGTCAGACCTTTCAACACTTGGCTTTGCAGATACACTTTTTGATAGCTCGCTCGCGCACTTTAGAAGCTCACTCTGCAAATCGGCATCTTGCATTTCCGTTGCGCGCAAAGACAAGGCGATCAACTTGAAGTCATGGTACAGCAGTTCAGACTCTGGCTTGGCCTGCCTGGCCTCCTGATCCGCCAGGGACGCGGCTTCCACCAGATTGCCGCTCTGAGCAAGAACGGCAATGCGTGTAATGATGTCCGCCGGCCTAGCTTGATACCCGTTGCCTTCCACACGATGATCGATGAGACGTTGAGCCGCCAGAAGATCGCCGGATGCAGCCAGTGCGAGCGCGCTTCCCAGACCAGGGGATGCGCCGAACTCCTCCTCTGATTGTCGAAAGTACTCGAAGGACTCTTGGTATCTGCCCTGCGCAAGCTCCGCTCTCGCCAATTGATCGAGAGCATAGCCTCGTAGTGGATTGTTTGCCACGACAGCCGATTTCAAATATTTAATGGCCTCTGGATAGTCGCCATTCTCCATTGAAATCCAGGCGTAATTAGCAGCGCCCGCATAATAATCGGGATACAGCTGCGCCAGGAGCTTCCACCTGCGTGCGGGATCATCTCCCTTCTGTGGAAAGTATTGAGATTTCCACGCCAAGAGATAGAGCTGATCTCGCTTTGGGAGCCGTTCCAAGTGGTTCAATGCCGCAGAAAGGTGCGATTCGGCTAACGCGGGTGCAGCACGGCTCACATATATCCGCATGATAGCGGCATGAGCTAGGGCAAAATCTTTGTCCAGCTCCAAAGCCCGATTAAAATATTCAAGCGCCGAGTCGTTTTCTTTTCGGGCGTAGGCCTCGACACCCAGTGAGTACGCTCGCAGCGCATCGATGCTGGCGGTGGTGACCTGCGGCAAGGGCTGTGCGCTCTGGGCAATGGACTCCATGGCTTCGCCCAACTGGTCGCGCAACTGGGCGGTGACGTCGTCGATCGACGCCAAGGCTGAATCCAACCCTTTTCCGTCTTTCGACAGCGCGAGGACCGTTGCACCGCTTGTAGGATCGACGACGTCGACGCTTACCCTCAATCGCCCCCCTACCTCAGCGACCGTCGGCAAGAGGACGGCTTTTGCTCCGTCGCGCTGAGCAATTTCCGACGCGGTGGCGCGATCAATGCGACTGTCGGGGCTACGCTGCATCCGCACCAAGGTGTCCCGTACCTTGAGGTCACTCAGCAGATTCACGTAACGGGACTGTTCAAGGCTGATCCGGAACGCTTGGTCCAGCGATTCGTCGAGTACCTGATTGCCAGTGAGATTGCGCAAATCCCCCACCACCACCCAGTCGCGTTCGGCGAAGGCGATGGCCGGCTGCGGGCGGGTGACGAACCAGGCGCCGACCGCGAACGCGGCGATCAGCGCGGCTTCCGCCGCCAGCGCCGCCGGCCGGCGCCACAGCGGGATGTCGCGCCAGGCCTTGGGGGTGGGCTTGGGCGCGCGCAGCGGGGTGTGGCCGATCTCGCCGACTTCGTAGATCTCCAGCGGGGTGGGCACGCCCTTGAAGCGCCAGCGGCCGTGCGACTTCCACAGCAGGCGTTCGCCGCGCTCGCCCAGTTCGCGCGCGGCGCGGTGGGTCAGCGATTCGGCCACCGCCGAGAGCAGGATCTGCCCGGGCCGGGCCAGGGTCATCAGCCGCGCCGCGGTCGGCTTGGCCAGGCCTTCCACTTCCAGCGGCTTGGCGCCCACCTGCACCGCGGCGTCGCTGTTGCGCCAGGTCAGCACCTCGCCGACGTGCAGGCCGGCGCGCACCTTCAGGTCGAGCTTGCGCTGCGCGCCCAGCTCGCGCAGGCCGCGGCTGTAGTCCAGGGCGAAGCCGAGGCCGTCGATGGGCCGTTCGAACAGCAGCAACAGGCCGTCGGAACGGTCGATCAGGCGGCCGCGCCAGCGTTGCTGCAGCTCCAGCACCAGCGAGTCGTGCCGCTTGAACAGCTCGGCCGCGTTGGCGTCGCCGAGCTTTTCCACCAGCGCCACCGAGTCGCACAGGTCGGTCAGCAGCAGGGTGCGGAGCTGCGGGACCTCAGGCGGCGGTGCGGGGGCGTCGGTCATGGCGGCGGCTCGGCGGGGGCGCGGTGGCTCAGCAGTTGGCGGAGGCGAGGTCGTGCCAGTACAGCCGGTTGCCGCCCTGGCGTTTGGCCTCGTACAACGCCGCATCGGCGTTGGCGTACCAGTCGTTCCAGTCCGAATGCGGGTCGACCCGGCTGATGCCGATGCTGACCGGGCAGATGTGCGGCGCCGGGTGCGGCACGCCCAGCAGGTTCTGCACGGTGGCGAGCACGAACTCGCCGATCCGGCGCAGGTCCTCGACGTTGCCGGCGGCCACCAGCAGGCAGAACTCGTCGCCGCCCAGGCGGCAGGCGATGTCGTCCGGCCCGGCCACCGAACGCAGGATGTTGGCGACGTTCTGCAGCACGCGGTCGCCGACCAGGTGGCCGTGCGCATCGTTGATGTGCTTGAAGCGGTCGCAGTCGATCAGCAGCAGGCCCGGGCCGGGCGAGCGGCCGTCGCGGCGGCATTCCTGCAGGCGCAGGATCAGCCCGCGGCGGTTGTGCAGGCCGGTCAGTTCGTCGGTGCGCACCAGCTCTTCGGTCTGGGTCAGCTGGTGGGTGGTGGCGTAGAGGTTGTCCAGCGCCGCTTCCAGGTCGCGATTGCGCCGGCGCAGCTGGCGGATCAGGGTCTGCTCGTTCATCACCACGCGCACGATGGTGCGGCGGAGGAAGTAGGCGACCACGCCCGGGTCGCGCTCGACCAGGCGCTGGAAGTCGTCGTGGTCCAGTTCCACCAGCGCGCCGTCGCTGGCGGCGATGGCATCGGCGCTGCGCATGTGGTTGCCGATCAACAGGCCCAGTTCGCCGAAGAATTCGCCATGGCCGAGATGCTTCACCACCAGGTCCTCGCCGAAATCCAGATCGATGACGCCACTGGTGATCACGAACATGGCGCTGCCGCCGTCGCCGCGACGGAACAGCACGTCGCCGGCACGCACCGTACGGGCCCGGCCGAATTCGGAAAACAGGCGCAATTCCGCCGCGGTCAGCACCGCCAGCTCGTTCGGCTTCGGAGAGACCGCAGCGTTGGAAATTGTGCCGCGTGCGGTGGATGCGGCGCTGTCGCAGCTCATCCGGCCCCCTCATGTGACGTCGCTGGCCCCTGTCGGGGGAGCATATCACCTACACGCGGCGCTCACGATACGTTTCACAGTCAATCTCGCGCCATGGAGAGACGCCAGCGCAAGCTGTCGCACGTGGTAGACACCGCCTCGCCCTTGGCACCAAACGCGAAAAAAAGCCCGGGCGAACCCGGGCTTCCCACCTCCTGCCAGGGAGGGGCGATCGAAGGCGGCTGGCTGCAGGTCAGGCCGCTTTCTCGCCATGGAACTGTTCTTCCTCGGTCGAGCCGGCCAGCGCGGTGGTCGAGGACTGGCCCTGCTGGATCGCCTGGGTCACCGCATCGAAATAGCCGGTACCGACCTCGCGCTGGTGCTTGACCGCGGTGAAGCCACGGTCGGCGGCAGCGAACTCGGCCTCCTGCAGTTCGACGAAGGCGCTCATCTGCCGGCGCGCATAGCCGTGCGCCAGGTTGAACATCGAGTAGTTCAGCGCGTGGAAGCCGGCCAGGGTGATGAACTGGAACTTGTAGCCGTAGCTGGCGATCTCGCGCTGGAACTTGGCGATGGTGGCGTCGTCCAGGTTCTTCTTCCAGTTGAAGCTGGGCGAGCAGTTGTAGGCCAGCAGCTTGCCGGGGAACTTGGCATGGATGGCCTCGGCGAACTTGCGCGCGAACTCCAGGTCCGGCTTGCCGGTCTCGCACCAGATCAGGTCGGCGTAGGGCGCGTAGGCCAGGCCGCGGCTGATCGCCTGGTCCAGGCCCTTGCGGGTGCGGAAGAAGCCTTCGACGGTGCGCTCGCCGGTGGTGAACGGGCGGTCGTTGGGGTCGATGTCGCTGGTCACCAGGTCGGCGGCCTCGGCATCGGTGCGCGCCACCAGCAGGGTCGGCACGCCCATCACGTCGGCGGCCAAACGCGCGGCGTTCAACTTCTCGATCGCCTCGCGGGTCGGCACCAGCACCTTGCCGCCCATGTGCCCGCACTTCTTGACCGAGGCCAACTGGTCCTCGAAGTGCACGCCGGCGGCGCCGGCCTCGATCATCGCCTTCATCAGCTCGAAGGCGTTGAGCACACCGCCGAAACCGGCCTCGGCGTCGGCCACGATCGGCTGCAGGAAGTCGATCTCGTCCTTGCCCTCGGCGTGGTGCAGCTGGTCGGCGCGCAGCAGCGTGTTGTTGATGCGCTTGACCACCGCCGGCACCGAGTCGGCCGGGTACAGCGACTGGTCCGGGTACATCTGCCCGGCCAGGTTGGCGTCGGCGGCCACCTGCCAGCCGGACAGGTAGATGGCGTTGAGCCCGGCCTTGACCTGCTGCATCGCCTGGTTGCCGGTCAGCGCGCCCAGCGCGTTGACGAAGTCCTTCTCGTGCAGGTATTTCCACAGTTTCTCGGCGCCGAGCCGGGCCAGCGAATGCTCCACGTGCACCGTGCCGCGCAGGCGCACCACGTCGGCGGCGGTGTAGTTGCGGGTGATCCCGGCCCAGCGCGGATCGGTGTCCCAGTCGCGCTGAATCTGTTCGGCGGTCTGCAGCGTGGTGCTCATCTGGCGTTCTCCTCGAAAATGGATGCAGCGATGAAACGGTGGGGGTGTGGCTGGATTTAGGGTTTGGCCGGCATGGAAGGAGTCAGGCGCAGGGACATCGCTTCCACGATTCCCCATTCCCGGCGTCACATCAATCAATCAACTGATAGGCCGGCAAGGTCAGGAAGTCGGCCAGTTCTTCGTCGCGCGTCAGCCGGTCGAGCAGCGCGATGGCCTCGTCCACGCGCGCCCCGCCCGGCAGCAGCGCGCGCTCGCCCAGCCGTGCCGGCAGCTGCCGCAGGCAGGCGTCGAACAGGGCGAAGTCGATGGCGGTGCCGTCGTCCAGGTGCAGGCCGCCCACGTGCAGCCACTGCCACAGCTGGCTGCGGCTGATCTCGGCGGTGGCGGCGTCCTCCATCAGGTGGTGGATCGGCACGCAGCCGTTGCCGTCCAGCCACGCCGCCAGGTAGCGCACGCACACTTCGATGTTGCCCTCGAAGCCGGCGCGGGTGATGGTGCCGGCGGACGGTGCGATCAACGTGTCGCGGTCGGCCTGCACGTCCTCGCGGCGCACCGCGTGCTGGTTCGGCGTGCGCATGTGCTCGTCGAACACCGCGCGGGCGATCGGGATCAATGCCGGGTGCGCCACCCAGGTGCCGTCGTGGCCGGCGGTGACTTCGCGCAGCTTGTCCGCGCGCACCCGCGCCATCGCCTGCTCGTTGGCCGCCTCGTCGTGGCTGATCGGGATCTGCGCGGCCATGCCGCCCATCGCGTGCGCGCCGCGGCGGTGGCAGGTGCGGATCAGCAGTTCCGAGTAGGCCTTCAGGAACGGCTGGGTCATGGTCACCTGGCCGCGCTCGGGCAGCACCCGGTCCGGATGCCGGCGGAAGGTCTTCAGGTAGGAAAAGATGTAGTCCCAGCGGCCGCAGTTCAGACCGACGATGCGCGCACGCAGCGCGTGCAGGATCTCGTCCATCTCGAACACCGCCGGCAGCGTCTCGATCAGCACGGTGACCTTGATCTGGCCCTGCGGCAGGCCGAGCATGTCCTCGATGTGGGCCAGCGCGGTTTCCCACAGCGCCGCTTCCTCCATCGACTGCAGCTTGGGCAGGTACAGGTACGGGCCGCGGTCCTTGGCCTGCAGCGCGCGGCCGTTGTGGAAGGCGAACAGCGCCGCGTCGAACAGGCCGCCGGCCAGCGGCTGCCCGTCGACCAGCACGTGCTTCTCGTCCAGGTGCCAGCCGCGCGGGCGCACGATCAGCACCGCCTGTTCCTCATAGGGGCGCAGCGCGTAGCGCTTGCCCGGGGTGCCGTCGCGCGCAGCCGGCGCGGTGAAGGTCAGGGTCCCGGCGACCGCCTCGGCCAGGGCGCGCTGGCCGGCGACCAGGTTGCGCCAGGTCGGCGCGGTCGAGTCCTCGAAGTCGGCCATGTACACCTTGGCGCCGGAGTTCAGCGCGTTGATGACCATCTTCGGATCGGTCGGGCCGGTGATCTCGACCCGGCGGTCCTGCAGCGCCTCGGGCAGCGACGCCACCTGCCAGTCGCCCTCGCGGATCGCGCGGGTGTCGTCGCGGAAGTCCGGCAGGCCGCCAGCGTCGAAGAAGGCCTGGCGCTCGCGCCGCGCCGCCAGCCGCGCCTGGCGCTCCGGCTCGATCGCTCGGTGCAGCGACACCAGCAGGCCCAGCAGCGGCGGCGGCAGCAAGGCGTCCTGGCCGGCCAGCGAGGCGGTGAGCGCGATGCCCGGCGTGGAACGCGTGGACGGGTCGGGAACGGCAGCGAAAGCGGGGGCGGACATGTGGGGATTCCTCGATGTTTCCGGGGCTCCACCGTGCTTCCACGGCATGTATTTGACAAAGCAGTTTTGTCAATGCTTTATATAAGTCAGACTTATATCCGTCACGTCATGGCCACGGGCAGCGCTGCAACCCCGCGATTTCCCTACAAATCCGACCGGCTCAAACCGCTGCGCGCGTTCTGCCAGACGGTGCGCCTGGGCGCGGTATCGCGCGCCGCGGAGGCCTTGTTCGTCAGCCAGCCGGCGGTGACCCTGCAGTTGCAGGCGCTGGAACGGGAGCTGGGGGTGGTGCTGTTCGAGCGCAGCGGCCGCCGCCTGGTGCCCAGCCGCGAGGGCCAGTTGCTGTACGAGATGGCGCAGCCGCTGGTGGAGAGCCTGGATCGGCTGGAGGCGGACTTCCGCGAGAAGGCGCGCGGGCTGGACGCCGGCGAGCTCAACGTGGCCGCCAACAGTTCCACCATCCTCTATCTGCTGCCGAAGATCGTGGAGGCCTTCCGTGCCCGCCACCCGCAGGTGCGGCTGACCCTGCACAACGCGATCAGCGCCGACGGCACCGACCTGCTGCGCGAGGACGCGGTGGACCTGGCGGTCGGCTCCATGCTCGACGTGCCGGCCGACCTCAGCTACGCCCCGGTGTACCGGTTCGAACAGCTGCTGATCGCCCCACACGACCATCCGTTGGCACGCAAGCCGATGCTGACCCTGGAAGACCTGTCGCCGTACCCGCTGATCCTGCCGCCGCGGCGCCAGGTCACCTACCGCCTGGTCGACCTGGTGTTCCAGCAGGCGCGCGTGCCCTACACCGTCGCCCTGGAAGTGGGGGGCTGGGAGGTGATCAAGCAGTACGTGGCGATGGGCATGGGCGTGTCCATCGTCAGCTCGATCTGCCTCACCGACGCCGACCGCGCGCGCCTGGCCACCCGCGCGCTGGGCGACTATTTCCCGGCGCGCAGCTACGGCGTGGTGGTGCGCAAGGGCAAGTACCTGTCGCCGCAGGCGCGCGCCTTCATCGAACTGATCCAGCCGGACCTGTTCACCCCGCGCGGCTACGACGAGAGCGGGCCGTCGGAGCGCTGAGCGCGGCGGCGCACGCTGTCGCCGACATCGCGCCGCTCAGCCGGGGCGATCCCACTGCGGCGGCTGCCCGATCGCCTGCCGCAGCACATGCGCCAGGCGCGCCACCCGCGCCGGCAGCGGCGTCTGGCTCGGCACCAGCCACAGCCATTGCTGCGGCCCGCACGGCAACGCCGCCTCGTGGAACAGCGCACGCAGACGATGCCGGCGCAGGTCCTCGCCGACCAGCCAGGTCGGCAGGCAGGCCACGCCCAGGCCATCCAGCGCGGCCAGGCGCAGGGTTTCCAGATCGTCGCAGCGCAGCCGTCGCGGCGGCAGCGCCACGTCCGCGCCGAGCACATGCCGCCAACTGATGACCGTGTCGTCGTGGCGCTTGTCCAGCAATGCATGCGTGGCCAGCGCCGGCAAGCGGTCGACCGGCCCGGCGCCATGCAGGTAGGCGGGACTGGCGCAGACCACCCGCCGCAACGGAGCCAGCCGCAGCGCGCCGGCCGGCGCCGGATCCGGGCCGAGCCGGATCACCGCATCCAGGCGCCGGCGCAGCGGGATATCGAACCGCTCCACCAGGTCCAGGTCGACGTGCAACTGCGGGTGCCGCCGCGACAGCGCCGCCAGCAACGGCATCAGTTGCGTGCGGCCGAACGACGGCAGGCAGCTCAGGCGCAAGGTGCCTGCCACCTCGCCCTGCAGCTGCGCCAGTTCCGCGCGCGTCTCGGCCAGGCCGCCGAGCAGCGCGGCGGCACGCGCCTGCAGCACGCGTCCGGCCTCGGTAAGGCTCAGGCTGCGGCTGGAACGGATCAGTACCTGCGTGCCCAGCGCCTTTTCCAGCGCATCCAGGTTGCGGCTGAGCGAGGACGTGGCGACGCCGCGATGACGCGCCGCGGCCGACAGGCTGCCCGCCTCGACCACGTCCAGGAACGCCTGCAACTGGCCGAACATCCGTTCGAAATCGTGCATCGTTGCAGTTTACGCAATGCCGGATTGCAGCGGTGCGCGTGCATGGTGAGTGCCCCGCCGCGGCACCGCGGCCCTGCACAGGAGCCTGTCCCATGCATTCCCATTCCCGCGCCGACATCGCCTTCGACGCCGACGGCGTCACCCTGCGCGGCTGGCTGTACCGGCCCACACCAACCACCGCCACGCCCGCGCCGATCGTGGTGATGGCGCACGGCTGGTCGCTGGTCAAGGAGGCGTACCTGGATCGCTATGCCGAGGTGTTCGCCGCCGCCGGCCTGGCCGTGCTGGTGTACGACCACCGCGGCTTCGGCGACAGCGACGGCACCCCGCGGCAGGAGATCGATCCCTGGCGCCAGATCGAGGATTGCCGCCACGCCATCACCTATGCCGGCAACCTGGACGGCATCGACCCGATGCGCCTCGGCGTGTGGGGCACCAGCTACAGCGGCGCGCACGCCATGCAGGTCGCGGCCACCGATCGGCGGGTCAAGGCGGTGGTCGCGCAGGTGCCCGGCCTGGCCGGCTATCGCAACGGGCTGCGCCGCGGCAGCTACGAGCGCGCCGAGGCCCTGCAGGCCGCGTTCGCCGCGGATCGCCTGGCGGTGCTGCGTGGTGGCGAGCCGGCACGCAAGGCCGTGGTCGGTGCCACCGACGCGCTCTTTCCCAGCGACGACGCGCGCGCCTTCTTCGAGGGCGCCGGCGCGATCGCACCGAACTGGCACAACTGGACCACCCTGCGCTCGGCGGAGTGGAGCCGCGGCTACGAGCCGGCGATCTTCGCCGCGGCGATCAGCCCGACGCCGTTGCTGATGATCGTCGCCGACCGCGACTACATCTCCGGCACCGACTTCCAACTGCAAGCCTACGCGCAGGCGCTGGAACCGAAGCAGTTACTGATGCTGCGCGGCGGCCACTTCGTGCCGTACGTCGAACAGTTCGAGGTCTCCAGCGGCGCCGCACGCGACTGGTTCGTCGCGCACCTGGCGCCGACGCCACGCAGCGGCGTCTGATCCGCCGGCGCGGCGGCGGTGCTGGTGCAGCGCGCGTCGCGCCGGCACGGCCATGCCTGCGCGACGACGCGGCCTGCTACCGTGGCGGCTGCTCCCGTCGACTTGCCGCCGCATGTCCCTGCCCTCCCGCTATGCCGAATGCGATGCGCCAGCGGCGCTGCGCGACCGGGTGCGCTGCAGTTGGCGGTTCCGCCAGGGCGCAGCAGAGGCAGCGCCGACGCAGGTGCTGCCCGATGGCTGCGTCGACCTGATCTGGAACGGCCGCGCCTTGTTCGTGGCCGGGCCGGACCGCCGCGCCAGCGACGCCACGCTGGCGCCGGGCATGGTGCTGACCGGTGTACGCCTCGCGGCCGGGGCCGGCGCCAGCCTGCTCGGCGTGCCGCTGCATGCCGTCGCCGACCAGCGCGTGCCGCTGGACGCGCTGTGGGGCGTCCGCGGCCGCGACTGGCAGGCGCGGCTGGAGGATGCCGCCGACTCACTGGCGACCTTGCACGCCCTCTGCGCGAGCCGGCCGCTGCACCGCGACCACGCGATGGCCTGGCTGTTCGCGCAACTCGCCGGCGCGACGCCGCCGCGGCTGGCCGTGCTGACCGGCACACTGGGCATCAGCGAACGCACGCTGCGCCGGCGCAGCCACGAGGCATTCGGCTACGGCACCAAGACCCTGGAGCGCATCCTGCGCCTTCAGCGCTTCCTGGGCCTGGCCCGCCAGCATCCCAGCCTGACCGCGGCGGCGCTCGAGGCCGGCTATGGCGACGCGCCGCATCTGGTGCGCGACAGCCGACAACTGACCGGGCTCAGCCCGCGCGAACTTGTGCAGCGGCACGCACGCTGAGTTGACCGTTTTCGCCAAGCCGGCGCCGCCCGGATGAAGGACACTGCCCGCTCTTCCACAGGAGCCGCCCATGTCCCGCGCCGAGCAGCATCACCGCATCGACTATCTGGAATTCGCCGTCGCCTCGATCGCCGCGGCCAAGGCCTTCTACGGCCAGGCCTTCGACTGGACCTTCCAGGACTACGGCCCGGACTACTGCGAGTTCCGCGACGGCCGCCTGAGCGGCGGCTTCTTCCACGGCACGCCGCACCCCGGCGGCGCGCTGGTGGTGTTGTACTCCAACGACCTGGCCGCGACCCAGGCGCGCGTCGAAGCCGGCGGCGGCCGCATCGTGCGCCCGGTGTTCGCCTTCCCCGGCGGGCGCCGCTTCCACTTCGCCGACCGCGACGGCTACGAACTGGCGGTGTGGTGCGAGGACTGATGCCCGCGGCGCAAGCGCGGTGACGCGGACGGGCTAGTCCGCATCCCGCGCGTAATGCCCCAGGAACATGTCCGTCGCCGACGCGGCGACCTGGGCCTGCTGCTCAGGGCTGAGCGGCGGCTGGCCCATGCTCAACTGCGGCCAGAACGCGAAGCCCTTGATCAACGCATGCAACTGCTGCGCGGCGAACTCGGGCTGCAGCGGCTTGAGCCGCCCATCGGCCAGGGCCGCGCGCAACCACACCAGCGTGCCCTCCTCCTTGCTGCCCAGGCGCGCGACCAGATCGCGCGCACGCTCGGGCGCGCGCAGGCCTTCCACCATCGCCATCCGCGACAGGCCGAGAAAGGCGGGATCGTCGAACATCTGCAGCTTCTGCTGCAGCAACTGCAGCAACTGCCCTCGCAGCGGCTGCTGCGGGTCGTACGGCACGCCGACGGTGTCCAGGCTGCGCTGCCAGAGCTGCACCAGGATCTCGTCGAAC
The DNA here is from genome assembly GCF_040595915.1 of Xanthomonas sp. PPL134. Classification (NCBI taxonomy): domain Bacteria; kingdom Pseudomonadati; phylum Pseudomonadota; class Gammaproteobacteria; order Lysobacterales; family Lysobacteraceae; genus Xanthomonas; species Xanthomonas sp. PPL134. The sequence goes on along the minus strand of NZ_JAMDLL010000006.1, from coordinate 4,118 downwards.
AGCGCGTCCTTGCTGGGGAAATGGTTGTAGACGGTGCGCTTGGACACGCCGGCGCTGGCCGCGATGCGGTCCATGCTGGTGGCCTCGAAGCCATGACCACGGAACTCGGCGATCGCCGCCTCCAGGATCGCCTGGCGCTTGCGCTCGGTCAGCCGTGCCGATGCGGGCGTGGAAAGAGAAGCCATGGGCGAATGTTACACCGCGCAGTTTACTTGCACGAAAAGGAAACTACACTGTGTAGTGTAATTCTCGTGCCAGATCGTCTTCCAAGGATTGCCGCCATGTCTGCGTCCGCTTCCTCGCTGTCCCCTGTTCCGCCCGCGCATCAGGCGTCGCCGCAGTACCGCCACGGCCGCTTCCGCAACGCCACCCCGGGCACCAGCGGCGCGCCCGGCCTGGCCGGAACCCTGCGCATCCTGTGGCATCTGCTGACCCGCAAGTCGCCCGAGGCGGTGCCCGCGCAGCCGCTGCCGGTGCTGCCGCTGACCGCCGAGCAGTTGCTGGCGGCGCCCGACCGCAGCCTGTACCGGCTCGGCCATTCCACGGTGCTGCTCAAGCTGCGCGAGCGCTTGTGGCTGACCGACCCGGTGTTCTCCGAACGCGCCTCGCCGTTTCCGTTCGCCGGCCCACGCCGCTTCCACGCCCCGCCGATCGCGCTGGACGCGTTGCCGCCGATCGCCGGGGTGATCCTCTCGCACGATCACTACGACCACCTGGACCGCGCCAGCATCCGCCGCCTGGCCGAGCGTGTCGGGACCTTCGTGACGCCGCTGGGCGTGGGCGACTTGCTGCAGCGCTGGGGCGTGGCCGCGGACAGGATCCGGCAACTGGACTGGTGGCAGTCGACCACGGTGGACGGGATGACGCTGACCGCCACCCCGGCGCAGCACTTCTCCGGCCGCGGCATGTTCGACCGCGGGCGCCGGCTGTGGTGCTCGTGGGCGATCGAGACGCCCGAGCTGAAGCTGTTCTTCAGCGGCGACGGCGGCTACTCCGACGGCTTCAAGGCGATCGGCGAGCGGCTGGGGCCCTTCGACGTGAGCCTGATCGAAAACGGCGCCTACGACGTGGACTGGCCGCACGTGCACATGCAGCCGGAGCAGACCCTGCAGGCGCACCTGGACATCGGTGGACGCACGCTGCTGCCGATCCACAACGGCACCTTCGACCTGGCGATGCATGCCTGGCACGAACCCTTCGAACGCCTCGCGGCGCTGGCCGATGCCGCTGGTGTGGCGCTGGCCACGCCGCGCATGGGCGAGCGCGTGGACCTGACGCAGCCGGCAAGCGGCGAGCGCTGGTGGCGCGCACTGGCGCAGGCGGTGGCGCCGTGAGCCGCTGGACCCTCGCCGACCTGCCGTCGCAGCGCGACAGGATTGCCATCGTCACCGGCGCCAGCCCCGGCGGACTGGGCTACGAGACCGCGCTGGCGCTGGCCGACGCGGGCGCCAGCGTGGTGCTGGCGGCGCGTAACCCGGGCAAGGCCGAGACTGCGCGGCAGGCGATCCTGGCCGCACATCCGGCGGCCGACGTGCGCGTGGAAGCCCTGGACCTGGCACAGCTCGCATCGGTGGCCGCCTTCGCCGCGCGCATCGCGGCGCGCGACCCGCGGCTGGATCTGCTGATCAACAACGCCGGGGTGATGGCGCCGCCGCAGCGGCAGACCACGGCCGACGGCCTGGAACTGCAGTTCGGCAGCAACTACCTCGGCCACTTCGCGCTGACCGCGCGCCTGTTGCCGCTGCTGCGCGCCGCGCCGGAAGCACGCGTGGTGAACCTCTCGAGCCTGGCGCATCGCCAAGGCCGCATCGACTTCGACGACCTGCAGTGCGAACGTCCCTACCGGCCGTGGAAGGCCTATGGGCAATCCAAGCTGGCGATGCTGATGTTTTCGCTGGAACTGCAGCGGCGCAGCGACGCGCAGGGCTGGGGCGTGCGCGCGCTCGCCGCGCATCCCGGCATTGCGCAGACCGCGCTGATCGCCAATGGCCCGGCGGTCGGCGGTCGCCGCACCGCGATCGGCGCAGCGACCCAGTGGCTCGCACCGTGGATCAGCCATTCCGCCGCCGCCGGCGCCCTGCCCACCCTCTACGCCGCCACCTCGCCAAACGCCCAGCCCGGCGGGTACTACGGGCCCGACGGCCCGTTCGAGCTGAAAGGCGACCCGGCCCCGGCCAGGATCGCCCGGCAGGCGCGCGACCCGCAGGTGGCCGCGCGTTTGTGGGAGGTGGCGTGCACGCTGGCGGGCGTGGCGTTCTGACTGCACAAGGGCGCCTTCGTAGGAGCGGCTTCAGCCGCGACAGGCGTTATAAGGAATGCCCGTCGCGGCTGAAGCCGCTCCTACGGAGCATGTTCCCTCGTCGTTAGCCGCGCCCTACAGCCGCGCCCACTCGAATCCCTCACCGCGGCGGTAAAACACCGCCAGCGCCTTGCCATAGACGCTGTCGGCATCGACGAAGCCGAAATAGCGGCCATCGAAACTGTCGCCGCGATGATCGCCCGTGACCAGCAGCTTGCCGGGCGGTAAGCGCACCCATCGCAGTGTCAGCCCCCCGCCCTGTTATGCCCCCAAGTCAGCAGCAACGACTCGTTCCAATTCCGCAATGGCGGGCTTCACACTGGGATGCCGCTGCACCCAAACATCCCCCAGATGCTGTCTAACGTTCTTCCCACCCAACATGTCTCTTAATCTTTCAGAGCTCCTACATTGCAGGATGTCGTGCGCAGCATTCATAACATCTTCCGAGAAATCCGCATTTTTCTCACCAAGCTCCTCGCCCCATTCCTTTTGAATGGCAGAGATAAGCTTGCCCGCGGCCCGCTGAAATTCTGTTTTCTTAGCCACTTTGTCGGAAAACCCCGCGAGCCCAAACCACTCCCACCAGCGAATCGACCTCGTTTCTTTACAGTCACCAAAAAAGCAAAACGACAGCAATGATGTGACGACTAGTTCTCACCACGAGACCTATATGCATACAATCGCGCCATCACGAAATATCCGAAATCAGCCAACTCCTTTTCGTCAAAAGACAGGCTATCGAACTCACCGACGGAAATATCCTTGTTCGTCACATGCTCTTTTTTCTTCCAAATCTCACCGAATGTTCCGTCACTTACAACATCATCCAAATCCACGCGAAGGGAGTCATCATTATCAAAAATTGAAATCAATAACGCACGACGTTTTTTAACATTATTTGAATTATCCATTACATTCTCCAAGGTGGCAAAGGTGCGTCAATCCCCTCGTCGCGCCCGCTTAAGCAGTTTCCATAGCGAAGCATTGCTTGGCGTTCACATACTGCATAGGAGGACCTTCCTCCGCGTCGTCCGAGAGCTTTGCACGTCACCAGATCTCGCTGCAGATTTTCTTCACAAACGTTTTCTCTATCCTCGGGTTCATCCGGACACATTGCATTGCCGATGGCATGCCCGGTGACACCACCAACGATGGAGCCAAGTGCTCCTCCAGCAGGACTAACGGCCATTGCTCCACCTGCTGCACATGCCGCGGCGCCAGGACCTGCTGGTGCACATACAAATCCACCGCCAATCGCCCCAGCTACACCGCTGCCGTAGTAACCAACAACCCCTCCGCAGATAGCACCAGTAGTCGTATAGCTAGCCACGCACGCTTGGTCCTTCTCAAGCCCCATATGATCAGAAAACATCAATGGGCTGGATTCAACATATGCCCAAGTGCTGGCGCCGCCACTCAGGCCGATCGGATCACTCTGCGCATATCGTCCAGTGCTCGTGTCATAGTCCCGGAAGTAGTTCTGGTTGAGCCCCGTAGCGCTGTCATACCGCTGCCCCGGAAAACGCATCCCGAACACGAACGCCGCGCCGTCGCGATCCGCATCTTGGTCCGGCGGCGTGTTGCCGAACGCTTCGCCCTTGATGTCCCAGGTCCAGACTGCGACGTCGCGCGCCGGGTCGATCACCGCCCGTGGCGCACCCAGATGGTCCGGCTGCACGTAGTTCAGCGCGGCCCCCACCAGCACGCCCACCGGCAGGCCATCTAGCCAGATCGCCTGCTGCAGCGCCTTGCCGTTGGTGTCGTAGTCGCCCATCCAGTGGCCGGCTTCGTCGTAGACGGTGTAGGTGTTGGTGGTGCC
>NZ_JAMDLL010000005.1:0-221017 GCF_040595915.1 Xanthomonas sp. PPL134 | reverse complement strand
GGACTTCAGTCCCGACCCGCGGTCCTGCAGTTGCTCACCGAGCCTCCGGCAGAACCATCGCCAACAGTTGTAGGAGCACTTTCAAGCGCGACCCCGGGACAGACGTGTCGCGGCTGAAGCCGCTCCTACGACGGCGCCGACATCGGCGCAGATGTCGGATGAAAAGAGGGCTGCATTGTGGGAGGGACTTCAGTCCCGACCCGCGGTCCTGCAGTTGCTCACCGAGCCTCCGGCAGAACCATCGCCAACAGTTGTAGGAGCGCTTTCAAGCTCGACCCCGGGACAGACGCGTCGCGGCTGAAGCCGCTCCCACAACGGCGCCGACATCGGTGCAGATGTCGGATGAAAGAGGGCCGCACTGTGGGAGGGACTTCAGTCCCGACGCGCGGTCCTGCAGTTACTCAGTGAGCCTCCAACGGTTGTAGGAGCGCTTTCACCGGCGCGCCGCTCAGCCGCCGGCGTGCATCGTGCCGGTGTCCAGCCAGCGCTGGTGCCAGGACAGCGCCTCGGGCAGCAGGTGCGGGGTGTGCTTGCCGTAGCTGGCGTGCAGGGCGCGGTCGAAATAGTCCTGCAGCTGCGCGCGGTAGCTCGGGTCCACGCAGTGCGCGAGCAGCTGCTGCGCGCGCTGCCGCGGCGGCAGGCCGCGCAGGTCGGCCAGGCCGTGCTCGGTGACGATGATGGACACGTCGTGCTCGGTGTGGTCGACGTGGCTGACCATCGGCACGATCGAGGAGATGCTGCCGTTCTTCGCGGTGCTCGGGCTGAGGAAGATCGACAGGAAGCCGTTGCGCGCGAAGTCGCCGGAGCCGCCGATGCCGTTCATGATGCGGCTGCCCATCACGTGGGTGGAGTTGACGTTGCCGTACAGGTCGGCCTCGATCATGCCGTTCATGCCGATGCAGCCCAGCCGCCGCACCAGCTCCGGATGGTTGGAGATCTCCTGCGTGCGCAGGATGATGCGCTCGCGATAGAAGTCGATGTTGCGCTTGAATTCCTCGTTGGCCTCCGGACTCAGTGCGAAGCCGGTGCACGAGGCGACCTTGAGCACGCCGCTGCGCAGCAGGTCGAGCATGCCGTCCTGGATCACTTCGGTGAACGCGCTGAGATCGCGGAAGCCGCTCTTGGCCAGCCCCGCCAGCACCGCGTTGGGGATGTTGCCCACGCCCGACTGCAGCGGCAACAGGTTCGGCGGCAGCCGGCCCTTGCTGACCTCGTGCTGGAAGAACGCGATCAGGTGTTCGGCGATACGCTGGCTGGTGGCGTCGGCCGGGGTGAACGGGCTGTTGCGGTCGGGGCCGTGGGTGCGCACCACCGCCACGATCTTGTCCGGGTCGCAGCGCAGCGATGGCTCGCCGATGCGGTCGTCGGCATGCAGCAGCGGGATCGGCTTGCGCTGTGGTGGCAGCGCGGTGCCGTAGTACACGTCGTGCATGCCGTCGATGCCGGCCGGCTGCCAGTCGTTGACCTCGACGATCACCTTCTTCGCCAGGTCCAGCCAGGTCTTGTTGTTGCCGACCGAGGTCGACGGGATCAGGCTGCCGTCTTCGCGGATGCCAGCCACTTCCACCACCGCGGTGTCGATCTCGCCGTAGAAACCGAACCACACGTGCTGGGCGACGTGGCTGAGGTGGATGTCGATGTAGTCCAGGCTGCCGGCGTTGATGCGCTGGCGCGCGTCCGGATCGGACTGGAACGGCATGCGCAGGGCGATGCCATCGGCCTTGGCCAGCGCGCCGTCCAGCTCCGGCGCGGTGGAGGCGCCGGTCATCAGCTGGATCTTGAAGGATTGGCCCTGCAGGTGCGCCGCCTCGATGCGCTGCGCCAGCGCCATCGGCACCGCCTTGGGATAGCCCGAGCCGGTGAAGCCGCTCATCGCCACCGTCTCGCCGGGCTGGATCAACGCCGCCGCGGCCTCGGCGCTGACGATGCGTTCGCGCAGGCGGGGATGGAGGATGCGTTCGGCGGACATGCGGCGACCATGGCGTGGGAAGGGGACCGCAATTATCGCGGATCGGGCCGATGCCCGCGCTGGGGCGCGTCCCCACTTTCTGCGCCTGTCGCACGGCCATGCAGGCGGGCGCCACGCAACGCACGCATGCCACGGTCTGCGCAATGATTACGGCGCTTCGCGCGCCGGCCCCTCACCCCAACCCGTCTCCTGGTGGGAGAGGGGTTCTGGCTTCTCCCTTCTCCTGTCAGGACGGCGGGATGCAGCGCGCATGCAGCCGGCGCAACGGCGGCGATCTGGCGGCCAGCGTGCAGTGCCACACAACGCTGGGCATGTGCCACGGTGGCTTTCACGCCTTCCACGCCACGCCGCGGCGATAGTGCGGCGGTGCCGCTCCTCGCCCGCCCCCTGACGGCTGTCCAAGCACGCTACCGGCGTCTGCCGCGCGGCTGGCGCCTGCTCCTGCGCGGCCTGCTGATCGCCTACCTGCTGTACCTGCTGGCCGGCAACGTGTTCCTCAACACGCCGCTGTTCGACCTGGCCACCAACCGCAAGCCGGAGAAGTTCCGCATGCACACCGGGCCGGCAGTCACCGTGCTGCCCGGCTTCATCACCGCCTGGAACGTGCGCATGCGCGGCCACGTGCAGCGCAACGTCTGGCAGGTGCGTGCCGACCGCGCCAGCGCACGCATCGCGCTGCTGCCGCTGCTGCATCGCGAGGTGCGCCTGCCGTGGATGGAAGCGGTGAACGTGATCGGCGAGATGGACCGCGTCGACGAGATGATCCCACCACCGCCGCCCAGCGACCAGGGCTGGACGCTGCGCTTCGATGCGATCCACAGCGGCACGCTGCGCCGCGCACGCTTCGGCGAGCTGGCGATCGAGGGCAAGGGCCACGGCACCGTCGGCTTCCTCAAGCAGTTGCGCGGCGGCCCGTCGGAACTGTTCCGCTCGCAGATCGTGTTCGAGGACGCCAGTGTGCGCTACGGCAAGCGCCAGATCGCCGACCAGGCCACGCTGGATGCGCGCTTCTCGTTCCCGCGCCACTACCGCGCGCAGGCGCCGGGGTTGCGCAAGCTGGACATCACCGACCTGGCGCTGCGCGTGCACGGGCGCAGCGTGGCCCTGCGCATCGACACCGCCGGCGACACCACCAAGCTGAGCACCGAACCCGGGCTCGGTCACATCCAGGCCGACCTGCACCTGCTGCGTGGCGCGCTGCAGCCGGGCAGCACGCTCAACTGGCGGGTGCCGCTGCATGCCGGCGTCGGCGCCACCGATCGCGGCGTGCTGGCACTGCTGCTGGACGTGGAGGGCGACACCCTCCGCGCCCGCGCGCGCCTGCCCGGCCAGGTCGATCCGCGCAGCATGCTCGATGCCGACCTGCGCATCGCCGGGCGCCAGATACCGTTCGCCGACCTGGCGGCGCTGCTGCCGCGTACCTCCGGCCGCGTGCAGGGGCGCTGGCATTTCGAATCGTTGAACTGGATCAGCGACCTGCTGGTGCGCAAGCCCTGGTTCCAACTCGACGGCGGCGGCGACGTCGCCGCCGATCTGCAACTGCGGCAGGGCGCGCTGCAGCCGGGCAGCCGTCTCGACGTGCCCGACGTGCAGGCGGTGGCGGAGATCATGCGCGTGCGCCTGAGCGGCAAGGCGCAGGCGGTCGGCCGCATCGTCGGCACTGCCGAACAGCCACGCACGCAACTGGACGTGCGCATGCGCCGTTTCGCGCTGGCGCCGCTGGACGATCCCAAGGCCAGCTTCGTCGAAGGCGAGAACCTGCAACTGGACTTGCAGGGCGATGGCGCGCTGGCCACCCTGCGCGATTCCTTGCAGGCGCGGTTGCGCTTCGCCGACGCGCGCGTGCCGGATCTGCGCGCCTACAACCGCTACCTGCCGGCGGCGCAGGTGCGCGTGCTCGGCGGCGATGGCCGGCTCAGCGGCGACCTGCAGCTGGACGCGTCCGGCCAGGTCGGCCAGGGGACATTGCGCGTGCTCGGCCGTCAGGCGCGGCTGCAGACCGCAGGCCTGGAACTGGCCGGCAATCTCGACCTGGACGCGCGGCTGCGCCGCGCCGAACTGCAGGACAAGCGCTTCGACCTGAGCGGCAGCACGCTGCGCCTGCAGGGCGTGCGCTACGGCACCCAGCCCAAGCAGGGCGACTGGTGGGCGACGCTGCGCATTCCACAGGGCCGCATCGCCGCGGCGGCGCCGGTGCAGGCCGACGCGCAGGTACAAATGCAGATGCGCGACGCCGGCCCGGTGCTGGCGGTGTTCGCGCAGCACAGCGATGCGCCGGCGTGGTTGCTGAAGCTGGCCGACGCCGGGCAACTGCAGGCCAGCGGACAGCTGCGCTGGCGCAAGGATGCGCTATGGCTGGACCGGGTCGCCGCCGAGAACGAACGGGTGGCCTTGCGCGCGCGCCTGCGCGTCGGCGACGCCGGCACCCAGGGCGATCTGTACGCGCGCTGGGGCGTGCTCGGCGTGGGCGTGGCCTTGCGCGGCGAGCAACGGCAATGGCATCTGCTGGGCGCGCGCGAGTGGTACGACCGGCAACCGGCGTGGCTGCCGGAAGCACCGGCGCCGGCGGCATCGCCCTGACGCCAGCGAACGCGTCTCGGCATGCGCCGTGTTCGTGCGTAGGCGTAAGGCGCACATCCGTCCGCTTTTCCCGATTCCCGTTTCTCCATTCCCCCAATGCCGCAGAATGTACTGCCCAGTATCGTTTTGCACTGCAGCGTGCAATGTCTCAAAAAAGCGCCCAAGATCGCCCTGCATCCCGACGTGGGGGAGGGAGCAAAGCCCGCTGGCAGTTCGCTGCAAGCGGGCTTTTTTATTGCCTGTTTCCTGGTCCTGGGTGAGCGTGGGACACGGTGCGAGTGCGAGTGTGGGATGCCGATCCCATCATCGGGCGCAGTGGCACCGATGCGCCGCGTTTAGGAGGTACCGACGCTGGCCGTACCGTGGGGACGGCCAGCGTGCAGCTCTCGCGCTCGCGTCAGGTCGGCATGGCCTGCGACGGCGGTTCCGGCGACGGCGGCAGTTCCGGTCGGGTCGGATCCACGGTCAATGGCTCGTCGCTGCGCAGCAGCGCATGCGCCTCGGCTTCGCTGGCCACCGCCGGCGGCGAGCCGCGCAGCGGCAGGCCCGCGGTTTCGCGCACAAAGACCATGGTCGCGATGCCCACCACCGCCGCACCCATCAGGTAGTACGCCGGCACCAGCGGATCGCCGGTGCGCTCCACCAGCCAAGCGGTGACCAGTGGCGTGGTGCCGCCGAACAGCGACACCGAGACGTTGAAGGCGATCGACAGCGCGCTGTAGCGCACCGGGGTGTAGAACAGCGCCGGCAAGGTCGACGGCATCGAGCTGGTGAAGCACACCAGGGCCACGCCCAGCAGCATCAGGCCGAGGAAGATCAGCCAGTCGTTGCCGGTGCCGACCAGCAGCAGGCACGGTACCGCCAGCACCAGCAGCGCGATGCACGCGCCGATCACCATCGGCCGGCGGCCCAGGCGATCGCTGAACAATCCGCCGAGCACGTTGAGCGGCATCATCACAAGCATCACGATGATGATCAGCAGCAGGCCCTTGCTCTCGGCGTAGCCCATGGTGACGCTGAGGTAGCTGGGCATGTAGGTCAGCAACATGTAGTCGGTGACGTTGAACACCAGCACCAGGCCCACGCACTTGAGCAACTGCGGCCAGTGGATGCGGAACAGCGCGCCCAGGCCCGGCGCGTCGTGCTCGCGCTTCTCCGCTTCTTGGGCATAGGCCTGGAACGCCGGGGTTTCCTCCAGCTTCATGCGCATGTACAGGCCGAGCAGGCCCAGCGGGCCGGCGACCAGGAACGGCACGCGCCAGCCCCAGTCGAGCATCTGCGCATCGCTCAACGCGAAGTGCAGCGCGGTCACCGTGGCCGCGCCGGCGATGTAGCCGCCCAGCGTGCCGAACTCCAGCCAGCTGCTCATGAAGCCGCGGTTGCGGTCGGTGGAGTACTCGGCGATGAAGGTGGCCGCGCCGCCGTATTCGCCGCCGGTGGAAAAGCCCTGCACCAGTCGCGCCACCAGCAGCAGGATCGGCGCCCAGATGCCGATGCGCTCGTAGGAGGGAATCAGGCCGATCGAGAACGTACCCAGCGCCATCAGGATCATGGTCGCAGCCAGCACTTTCTGCCGGCCGTAGCGATCGCCCAGTGGGCCGAACACCAGCCCGCCCAGTGGGCGCACCAGGAAGGCCACGGTGAAGGTCGCGAACGTGGCGATCAGCTGCGCGGTCGGGTTGGTGCTCGGGAAGAACACGTGGCCCAGGGTCACGGCGAGGTAGCCGTACACGCCGAAGTCGAACCATTCCATCGCGTTGCCCAGCGCCGCCGCGCCGACCGCCCGCTTGAGCATCGGTTTGTCGACGACGGTGACTTCTTCCACCCGCAGTTGGCGGCGGCGCTTGAACCATCCGAAATGGGCGTGGAACTCCGACATGTTTTCTCCTGTCCTGGAACGGTGAGGTCATGACCCCCGGCCCGCACATCGCAGGGCAAAGCAAGACGGAATGGCGCGCAGGCGCCGCACTGGTCTGCGGGGGCACGATCCCGGATGGCCGCGTCAACACCACGACGCCGCGGGATCGAAGAGACGGAGCGGGCGGCGCGTCATGGCGCGGGGGCTCCGTCGAGGGGCACATGATACACCATCGCCCGATTCGGCCGGCCGGCATGGTCCGCGAAACGCGGCGAACGTGATGTGAAACGCTGCGTATTGCGGCGATGTGCAGGGATGCGTAGCGCATGCGGCGTGGTGTTTGCGACGTCTCAACAGCGCGCGGCCCGCACGCGGCGGACATTGCCCGCAGACGCGCCTGGCGCGTGGGTCTGCGTGCGCGCAGATGGCGATGTGTGGCTTTTGCCGGATCGCAGTTGCAATGGGGAGCGAGGCCGAGCGTTTGCATGGCGAAAGGCAGGAGCTCCCCCTAGGAGCGGCTTCAGCCGCGACGGGCTGTCCCGGGAATGTCCGTCGCGGCTGAAGCCGCTCCTACAACGCAACGGCGCTTCTGACGAGCCGCGAAAAGCATGCGCTGTTGGATGTGCCTGAACGCCCGGGATGCCAGAATCGCCCGATGTCCAGCGCTACCACCGCCGTTCCCGATGCCCTGCAGCCCACGCTCGACCGTCATCTGGCGCGTCTGCGCCAGGCCGTGTCTACGCAGCCATGGCCGCCTTCCCCCGGTTTCGAGCCCGCGCTGACGCGCGCGTTGCTGGCCAGCGATTTCCTGCTCGACACGCTGTGCCGGCAGCCGCCCTTGCTCGCGCACCTGGCGCAGCCGGACCCGCCGCCCCTGCCGCTGCCGCAACTGGATCCGGCGCAACCGGCAGCGTGGCCGGCGCAGTTGCGCCGCTACCGCGCCGCCGCCTCGGCGCGCCTGGTGTGGCGCGACGTGCTGGGCCTGGACGAGGTCGATGCGACCCTGGCCGGCAGCACGCAGTTGGCCGAGGACTGCCTGGCCCTGGCGCTGCAGGCGCTGGAAGTCGAGTTCGCTGCGCGCCATGGCGTGGTGCGTGCCGCCGACGGCAGCGTGCAGCGGCTGGTGGTGTTCGGCCTGGGCAAGCTCGGCGGCGGCGAACTGAATTTCTCCTCCGACGTGGACCTGGTCTACGCCTATCCGCAGGGCGGCGAGTCCGACGGCGCGCGGGCGCTGGCCGCCGAGGAATACTTCGCGCGGCTCGGCCAGCGCCTGGCGCGGCTGCTCGACGAGACCACCGCCGATGGCTTCGTGCACCGCGTGGATCTGCGCCTGCGCCCGTTCGGCACCGCGGGCCGGGTGGCGCTGTCGTTCGCCGGCATGGACCAGTACTTCCAGCGCGAAGGCCGCGACTGGGAACGCTACGCCTGGCTCAAGGCGCGCGCGGTGGCCGGCGACATCGCCGCCGGCGAGGCGTGGCTGCAGGCGCTGCGCCCGTTCGTGTACCGGCGCTATCTCGACTACACCGCGCTGGACGGCCTGCGCGAGATGAAGGCGGCGATCACCGCCGAAGTCGCGCGCCACGACCGCCTGGACGACATCAAGCGTGGCGCCGGCGGCATCCGCGAGATCGAGTTCCTGGTGCAGTCGCTACAGTTGATTCGTGGTGGCCGCGAAGCCGCCTTGCGCGAGCGCCGCCTGTTGCCGGCGCTGCGCGCGCTGGTCGCTGCCGGCCAGGTCGCCGTCGAGGACGGCGCGGCGCTGGCGCAGGCCTATCGCTTCCTGCGCCAGGTGGAGAACCGCCTGCAGATGCTGCGCGATGCGCAGACCCATGCGCTGCCGGAGGATCCGCTGGATCGGACGCGCATCGCCTTCGGCCTCGGCTATGCCGACTGGGCCGCACTGCACGCGGCGCTGCAGGTGCAGCGCGACCGCGTCGCCGCCGAGTTCGCCGAACTGCTGGCGCCGCGCGAGCGCGCGCTGGCGCCCGATGCGCTGGCCGACTACTGGCGCGGCCTGCCCGATGCCGGCCAGGCGCAGGTGTTGCGCGCCGCCGGCTTCGCCGACGCCGAGGGCGCCGACCAGGCCTTGCGCGGCTTCGTGCAGTCGCTGGGCGTGCGCAGCCTGTCCGATGCCGCGCGCGCGCGCCTGGACCGGGTGCTGCCTGCGCTCCTGCATGCCGCGGCGCGCTCGGCGCAGGCCGATGCCGCGTTGCACCGCGTGCTCGGCCTGCTGCAGGCGATCCTGCGCCGGGCCAGCTATCTGGCCCTGCTCGACGAACAGCCCAGCGCGCTGGCGCGGCTGGTCGACGTGCTGGCGCGCAGCGCGTTCCTGTCCGAGCGGCTGGCCGCGCACCCACTACTGCTGGACGAACTGCTCGACAGCCGCGTCGACGGCCCGATGCCGGACCAGGCGGCGATGCAGCGGCTGTGCGATGCCGCGGTCGCCGCTGCCGGCGACGATCCGGAAGCGGCCTTGCGCGGCCTCAACGAGGCGCGCCAGGCGCTGAGTTTCCGCATCGCCCTGGCCACGCTGGACCGGCGCCAGCCCGCGCTCGACAGCGCCCGCCAACTGGCGCAACTGGCCGAGGCGGTGGTGCGGACCGTGCTGCGCCTGGCGCGTGCCGATCTGGTCGCGGCGCATGGCGAGGTGCCCGGCGGCAGTTTCGCCATCATCGGCTACGGCAGCCTCGGCGGCATGGAACTGGGCATCGGGTCGGACCTGGACCTGGTGTTCCTGTACGACCATCCGCCCGGCGTGGAGGCCTCGGCCGGGCCGCGGCCGCTGGAGAGCGGGCGCTGGTTCGCGCGGCTGGCGCAGAAGGTGATCGCCTTGCTCGGTGCGGTCACCGGCGGTGGCCGCCTGTACGACATCGACGTGCGTCTGCGCCCGGACGGCGGCAAGGGCGCGCTGGTGTCGTCGCTGGCCAGCTACCGCGAGTACCAGCGCGAGCGCGCCTGGACCTGGGAGCACCAGGCCCTGGTGCGCGCGCGCGGCGTGGCCGGCGATGCGCCGCTGCTGCAGCAGTTCGAGCGGGTGCGCGCGCAGACCCTGGCGCGTCCGCGCGAGGCCGCGTCCCTGCGTGAGGAAGTGCGCAAGATGCGCGCGCGCATGCGTGCCGAACTGGACCGCAGCGATGCCGCGCGCTTCGACCTCAAGCAGGGCGCCGGCGGCCTGGTCGACCTGGAATTCCTGGTGCAGGCCGGCGTCCTGCTCGGCGCCGCGCAGCAGCCGGCGCTGCTGGCGCCGCGTGACACGCCGGCGCTGCTCGATGCGCTGGCGCACAGCGGCTGGCTGCCGCCCTCCATCGCGGCGAGTCTGCATGCCGCCCACGCCACGCTGGTGGAGGCCGGTCTGGCCTGCACGCTGGACCGGCGTCCGCGCCTGACCGCGCCGACGGCCGAGATCGCCGCGGCGCGTGCGGCGATTCGTGCCGCCGCGGCGGCCCTGGACCTGGTGTTCGTGGAAGGGCGTGCGGGCGATGAGGCGGTGCACTGACGCGCGGCGGGAGCGCTGGGTCGGGAGCGTGCTGTCGATGCTGTGCGGTGCATGGCATGTGCGGGAAGCCATGGCCGGGATCGCGACAGCAGGTGGAGACGCCGCTCTGCACCGCATGGGGGCATGCGCTGCGATCGGCGCCACGCACGGGATCGCGTTCGACATCGCGCGTCGGGACTGAAGTCCCTCCCACACTGCAGTGCCTGACAGTGCTGATGCTGCCGTTGTAGGAGCGGCTTCAGCCGCGACGCGCGAAGGCGGAAGAGTGCTTCCCGATTCGGCGCGTCGGGACTGAAGTTCCTCCCACAATGCAGTGCCCGGCAGTGCTGATGCTGCCGTTGTAGGAGCGGCTTCAGCCGCGACGCGCGGAGGCGGAAGAGTGCTTCCCGATTCGGCGCGTCGGGACTGAAGTCTCTCCCACATTGCAGTGCCCGGCAGTGCCGACGCTACCACTGTAGGAGCGGCTTCAGCCGCGACGCGCGGAGGTCGCGGACACGCCGTGCGAAGCGGATGCATCGTCGGGTCGGGACTGAAGTCCCCCCCCACAATGCAGTGCCCGGCAGTGCCGACGCTGCCGTTGTAGGAGCGGCTTCAGCCGCGACGCGCGGAGCAGGAGAGTGCTGCATGTGGCGATGAGGCGACCCAGCTAGCGTGTCGGCGCCATCCGCCACAGCAGCGCGCGGAACGGCGCCAGCAGGCACACGCCGATGCCCAGCTTCACCGCCAGGTCGCCGGCGGCCCAGCTCAGCCAGGGCAGCGTCGAGCCGGCGAAGGCGATCGACCAGAAGATCGTGGTGTCCAACGTCGCGCTGCAGGTGGTGGCGACGATCGGCGCGCGCCACCAGCGCCCGCGGCGCAGCCGGTCGAACACGGTGATGTCCAGCAGCTGCGCGGCGATGAAGGCCAGGCACGAGGCCGCGGCGATGCGCGGGGTGGCGATCCAGATGGACAACAGCACCGCCAGCGCGAAGCCGCACCAGGCCACCCGCCGCGCCGCGCGCGGGCCGAAGCGGCGATTGATCAGGTTGCTGACCAGGAACGCCACCGGATAGCTGAAGGCGCCCCAAGTCAGCCAGTCGTTGATCGGGAACTGCACCAGCACGTTCGACAGCAGCACCACCGCGCCCATCGCCAGCACGGACAGCAGCAGCGCGCGCGGGGTCAGCGCGGCAAAGGTAGGCGAGGGGGCGACGACGGAAGGCACGGCGATCGGGGCAGGGACGGCGGGCGCGCATTATCGCGGCCCCGTCGCGCCATGGCCAATGCCGGGGCGCGGACACGCTCTTCGTAGGAGCGGCTTCAGCCGCGACCACGCGAAATCGGAAACGTCCTGTCGCGGCTGAAGCCGCTCCCGCCCTTGCGGTACCGACATTGTCGGAGGGCTGCACTGTGGGAGGGACTTCAGTCCCGACCCGACGATGCCTCCGCTTCGCACGGCGTGTCCCCAAGCTCCACGCGTCGCGGCTGAAGCCGCTCCTACAAGAGGAATCCCGCGATGGGAACCGCAATTGCGATTCTCCATGCCCTGATCCCCAATCCCGACCTCATCGCGGCTGAGGCGGCTCCCACTCTTGCGGCACCGGCCCTGTCGGAAGCTGCATTGTGGGAGGGACTTCAGTCCCGACCTGACGATGCGTCCGTTTCGCACGACGTGTCCCCAAGCTCCACGCGTCGCGGCTGAAGCCGCTCCTACAATGGAACTCCGCGCTGGGGACCGCTTTTGCGATTCCCCATTCCCAACCCCGGCCTCACCGCACCGGCGGCGGCGTCCCATCCACCGCCGCACGGCCCACCGCCGGGTCGTCGGTGAAGAAGCCATCGATGCCGGCATCGAGCAGCGCGCGCATCTCGGTGATGCTGCCGGCGGCGTTCACCGCGGCCGGGCCGCGCGCGTCCTGCAACTGCTTGGGCAGGAAGTAGTTCTCGGGCCGGAACGTGTACGGAATCACCTGCATGCCGGCCGCATGCGCGTCGGCGACGAAGGCGGTGGGCGCGGCCAGCGCGCCGTCGGCGGTCACCGGCACGATCGCGCGCAGGTTCGGGCTGACCAGCTGCGCGTACTTGGCGATCGCGCGCAGGCCCTGCGCGCTGCCCATCTGCGCGTAGGTCGGGCCGTCGCGCAACTGATCGCCCGGGCGGTCCTTGGGATCGCCCAGCAACTGCACCAGGCGCAAGTTCGGATGGGTGCTGCCAAGCTTGCCGTGCAGATATTCCAGGTTGCCGATCTCGAACGACTGGATCACCACCGGCGCCTTGCGCGTATAGGCGTGTGCATCGAGCGTGGCGACCAGTTTGTCTTCCATCGCCAGGCCGAGCCCGTGGAAATAGGTGCCGTGCTTGATCTCGGGAATCAGCCCGATCTGGCGCCCGCGCGTGGTCGACTCGGCCGCGGTGAAGTCGATGATCTCGTCCAGGGTCGGCACCTGGAACTGCCCGTCGAAGGCAGTGCCGCGCAGTTGCGGCAGGCGCTCGCGCGCGCGCAGGGTCTTCAGTTCGGCCAGGGTGAAGTCTTCGGTGAACCAGCCTTCCACGCGCTGCCCGTCGATCTGCTTGACGGTCTTGCGCGCGGCGAACTCCGGATGTGCGGCCACGTCGGTGGTGCCGCCGATCTCGTTCTCGTGGCGGGCCACCAGCACGCCGTCCTTGGTCGAGACCAGGTCCGGCTCGATGAAGTCGGCGCCGTCGGCGATGGCCTTGGCGTAGGAGGCCAGGGTGTGCTCGGGGCGCAGCGCGCTGGCGCCGCGGTGGCCGATCACCAGCGGCTTGTGCTCGCCCGGTGCGGCGGCCGGTGCGGCCGCCGCGGTGGTCGCCAACACGGCCATCGCGCATCCCAATAACCAGGAGGTGGATCGGATCATCGCATGCGTTCCGGTTCGGCGGCGGGCGGACAGGATGGACGCGCTCAGAAGCGCGCGTCCAGGGTCAGGAACGCCTGCCGCGGCGCACTGGCGTGGAAGGCCTGCGCGCGGCCGCTCGGATCGGTGTTGCTGAAGGACGTGAGGTTGGAGGCGTAGCGCTTGTCGGTCAGGTTGGTGACGTTCAACGACAGCTTCAGGTCCTGCAGGAACGACACCGCCCCGAAGTCGTAGCCGGCGCCGGCGTCGAAGGAGGTGTAGCCGCCGAAGCCCTGGTCGTTGGTGTAGGTGTAGTAGCGCTGGCCGGTGTACTTGCCGCGCAGGTTGGCGTTCCAGCCGTTCCAGGTCCAGCTGATCTCGCTGGCGAACATGCGCTTGGGCGTGTCCACGGTGTACTTGCCGGCGGTGGGGATCACCGCGCCGTTCTGCACGTAGTTGTCGTCGTAGGTGGAGCGGTTGATCGAGGCCGAGTTGTACCACTGCAGGTGCGCGTTCGGCTTCCAGATGAAGGTCAGCTCGCCGCCGCGGCTGCTCACCGAGCCGACGTTGAAGAAGCGCGTGGTGCAGGCCGGGCTGGTGCCCTGCTGGATGCTCGCGCAGGGGTTGAGCGAGAGCAGGCGGTTGTCGAAGGTGACGTCGTAGCCGACCAGCGAGGCTTCGAACTGGTCGCGCACCAGGCGGTAGCCGGCTTCGAAGGTCTTGGACTTCTCCGGCTGCAGCGCGCCGACGCTGGCGTCGAACGAGGCCTGGGTCACCAGCAGCGGGCCGCCGGCGCCGCCGCCCTGGAACGCGGCGATGTTCTCGGCGTAGGAGCCGAACACTTCCTGGCCCTCGCCCAGGCGGTAGCTCAGGCCGGCCTGCGGCAGCAGCACCTTGCTGGCCTTGAGTTCGCCGTTGGCCACCGGCGATTCCACCGCGATCCCCGGCGTCTCGCGCGCGGTCATCGTGGTGTGCGGGCTCTTGGCGCCGATGTCCAGGGTCAGGCGCTCGTCGAGCAGCTTGAAGGTGCCCTGCACGTAGGCCTGCTTGGTGGTGATGACGTAGTCCTGCGAGAACAGCCGGCGGTTCGGGTTGCTCAGGAACACGTCGTCGTCGATCGGGCCGTCGATCCAGTAGAAGTTGCGCTCCACGTGGTGCTTGTTGCGCTCGTACCACATGCCCGCCTCCAGGTGGTGCGGGCCGATGTCCCAGCCCAGCGAGGCGATGCCGCCGGTGCGGTTGATGGTGTAGTTGGTGCTGCGGATCGAGATCGGCAGCGCCTGCGGCGTGCCCGGGTAGGAGGGCTGGCCCGGCGACCACCAGTGGCCCTGGCCTTCGTTCTCGTGGTGGTAGACCTGGGTGTGCACGCTGACCGCGTCGGACGGCTGGAAGTCGCCGGCCAAGTAGTACAGGTCGTCGTTGCGCAGCGCGCGGCTCTGGTAGTAGGCGTCGTTGATGTTGTCCACGCCGCCGCTGTAGCCGCAGCGGCTGGCATCGAACGTGGCCGGCGCGCAGTAGGCTGCGGCCAGCGCGCGCTGCCAGTCCGGCGCGTACAGGTTCCAGTCCCAGCCCAGGCCGCGGTGCAGGCCGCTCTTGGACAGGTAGGCGTAGTCGGCCTGCGAGGTGCGCGAGGTGTCGACGAAGGCGGTGAGCTTGCCGCCCTCGAATTGGTACACGCCCTTGCCGTTGAACTGCGCGGTATGGGTCGGCGATTCCGGCTTGGCCCACATGTCGGCGTCGGCGTAGATGCCGGACAGGTAGGCGGAGAAGCCATTGTGCTCGCCGGTGTCCAGGCGCAGGTAGGTGCGGCGGTTGTTGTCCGAGCCCACGGTCTGCGCCAGGCGCACGCCGACCTCGGTGGACGGATCGTCGGAGTAGTACTGCACCGTGCCGCCGAGGTTGCTGGTGGAGGCGGTGCCCAGGCTGCCGATGCCCGAGGCCAGTTCCACGCCGCCGAAGTTCTCAGCGATCAGCGCGCGGCTGATGTTCAGGCCGTTGTAGTTGCCGTAGGCGTTGTCGCCCAGCGGCAGGCCGTCCAGGGTGTAGCCCAGGCGCGTGCCGTTGAAGCCGCGCAGGCTGATGGTCTGCGATTCCTCGTTGGCGCCGAAGGCGTCGTTGGACTGCACGTTGACGCCGGGGATGCGGTTGAGCAGCTTCTGGATGCTGGTGCCCGGCGGCAGCACCGCCACGTCCTGGGCGGTGATGCGCTGCACCTGGCGGGTCTCGCCCTGGCCGATCACCGACACCGCGTCGAGTTGCTGCACGTCGGACGCGGCGCCATCGGCGGTGGCAGGCTCCGCGGCGGTGGCGGCGAAGGGCGACAACAGGGCGGCGAGGATCGCCGTGCTCAGCAGGGAATGGAGAGGCATGCGCAAGGGGGATTCGTAAAGGAAGTGCGCACACGATGCGACAGCGACGTTGCAGGTTGGCGTCACCCGCGTTGCGGTTGTCATGCAGCGGTCCTGCGGCGTGGCGCCACGCAGGCCATCGGATGCCAGGAAGAAAGACGTGGCGAGGCACCGCGTGCATCGACATCAATACGATACAGAGTGTCGTCATTTGCCACGCATGACGGGCGCTGGACACATGTAGGCGGATGTGTCGAAAACCCCGCGAAAACCGCTGTTTCCAAAGTCGAAAACGGAGTCGGCCGTCAAAGTTTTGTGGTGCATTCCTCTTCAATCATCACCGCTCGCCCAAGCCACGACGACGTGCCGATGCGTGCAGACATGAGCAGGAAGCGCGGTGCATTCGTGCCGATTGGATCGTCGTCCGAGTGCGGTGCTGGATCCCTGCAGCGCGGCACGCGCATTTGCCTGCTCCGTACCCTCACCCCAACCCCTCTCCCGGAGGGAGAGGGGCAATTGCCCTTTCCTTCTCCCCTCGGGAGAAGGTGCCCCGCAGGGGCGGATGAGGGTACGAGCGCAGCCCGCAGCGCCGGATCACCGCGCACGCTTCGCGCGCCGCACCCTCACCCCAACCCCTCTCCCGGTGGGAGAGGGGCCAGCGCTTTTCCTTCTCCCACCGGGAGAAGGTGCCCCGAAGGGGCGGATGAGGGTCCGGGCGAAGCCCCGCAGCAACGGATCACCGCATGCACTTCGCGCACCACACCCTCACCTCCAACTCTTCTCCCAACCGCGGAGGACCAACCGATTTCACACCGCGAGGCCACCACGGCCTCGTCCACCCGCTCTACCCCCGGAGAGACGCCCATGCTTGATCGCATCCGCCGTCGGCCCTTGCTGGCTGCCGTGTTGTCCGCTTCCCTGCTGTGCGCGCTCGGCACCGCCAGTGCCGCGCCCGACGCCTCCATCGCGGCGATGACCGCCACGCTGCGCGCCGCGCCGGTCACCTTCGACGTGCACCTGCCGGTGCGCGATCAGGCCGGGCTGGACGCGTTGCTGGCCGACATCCAGGATCCGCTCTCGCCGCAGTACCACCACTGGCTGACGCCGGCCGAATTCCAGCGCCGCTTCGCGCCGGCACCGGCGCAGGTCGCGCAGGTGCGCGCCGCGCTGCAGGCCGCGCACATGAACGTCATCGAGCAGGGCGCCACCCTGCATGTCAGCGCGAGCGCGGACAACGTCGAGCGGCTGTTCGCGGTGCCGCTGACCGCCGAGGTGCAGCAGGGCAGCCAGGCCCGCCTCGCCGCGGCCGCGCCGTTGCAGTTGCCGGCCGTGCTGCGCGACACCGGGGCGACGGTGACCGGCCTGACCCGCGGCGCGCCGGCGATGCACGTCAACTGGCAGCGCTCGGCCGTCAAGAATCCCGCCAACCGCTACGGCGCCGGCGGCACCACCTACTGGTACAACGACCTCAAGCAGGCCTACGGCTATCCGTCCTACCAGGCCACCACCGGCGCAGCGGGGCAGCAGCGCCGGCTCGACGGCACCGGCAGCACCATCGCCATCCTGATCAGCAGCGACGTGCTGGATTCGGACATCAAGGCGATGTTCGACCACGAAAACTTCAGCCGCTACGCCGCCAACCACGCCACTCCGGCCCTGTACGCGCGCCATTACGTGGCCGGCGCCAAGCCGGGCCTGCAGGACGGCAACGACGCCGCGGCAGGCGAGGCCGCACTCGACGTGGAGATGGCGCTCGGCGGCGCGCCCGGCGCGCACGTGCTGCTGTACGTGATCCCGGACCTGAGCGACGCCTCCGTGCTGGCCGGCTACCGGCAGATCGTGCAGGACAACCAGGCCGACGTGGTCAGCTCCTCGTTCGGCGTCTGCGAGCTGTACTACACCGCGGCCTACAACGGCGGCAAGGATTTTACTTCGCTGCTGCGTCCCTACGATGCGGTGTTCAAGCAGGGCAACGCGCAAGGCATCACCTTCGTCGCCTCCAGCGGCGACAACGCCGGCCTGGACTGCGCCGACACGCAGTACGCGGTCGATCACAAGGACGGCCGCTTCGTCGCCGGCGTGGAGCATCCGGCGGCCAGCCCGCACGTGACCGCGGTCGGCGGCGGCAACCTGCTCACCGCCTACAAGAAGGGCAGCCTGGAGTCGGGCTACAAGAGCGAAAGCGCCTACGGCGATCCGCTGCAGACCGCCGACTACTACGGCTTCGGCGCCAACCTGGCCGGCGGCTACTGGGGCGCCGGCGGCGGCGTCAGCACCCTGTTCCAGCGCCCGGCCTATCAGTTGCGTGCGCTCGGCGGGACGCGCACGTCCATGCGTACGCTGCCGGACATCGGCATGCTGGTCGGCGGCTGCCCGACGACCGCCACGCAGCCGTGCCGGGAGGGCGATAGCTCGGTGGCCACCTACTTCAAGGGCGGCATCGAGGCGGTGATCGGCACCAGCGTCGCCGCGCCGGAGTTCGCCAGCGCGGTCGCGCTGCTGGTGGAGAAGCAGGGCCGCCAGGGCAATCTCAACGACTACCTGTATCGCCTGGCCGCCAATGGCCCGGAGGCGCTGCATCGCGGCATCCCCGGCTACAACGGCGTGGTCGACAACAACCAGCCGATCAAGGGCAAGTACAACTACACCGTCGGCCTGGGGACGCCGGTGGTGCGGCTGCTGATCGGTGCGCTGGATGCGGCGCCGGCGGGCGTGCCGCGCTCGCCGAGCAACCCCTGACGCAGCGTGATGTAACGCGTTGGGCCCGGTTGCCGTGCCGGTGTCGTGGCAGCGACGCCGGTGCGGCAGCCGATCAGGCCAGTGCCAGGCGGTCGCGGATCAGCGCGGCCACCCGCGCGGTTTCGCGCAGCGGTGCGATGTCGGCGGCGTGCGCGTCGCCGGCATCCTCCGCCGGGAGCAGCCGGCCGCGTGCCTGCAGGGCGCGGTGGAAATCCAGGGCGCGGCCACGCGCCGTCTCCGGCAGCAGCACCTGCACCGGCACGCGCGTAGCGCAGGCTTCCGACAGCAGGTTCACCGAATCCGGCGTACACACCAGGCGCTCGGCCCAGCCGAGCAGGCCGGCATAGGGATTGGCGCCATCGTCCGCGCCGCACCACACGATGCCCGGCACCTCGGCGAACGTGCGATGCAGGGCCGCGGCCACCGCGGGCGGCGTGCGCCGCGATGCGCTGGCGAGGAGGCTGCCGCCGTGCGCGCGCAACTGCGCGGCGATGTCGGCGAAGGCCGTGTGTGCCTGTGCTTCACTCCACGGCGCGAGTCCGGATGGGCCGCCCACCAACAGACCGACGCGCGGCGACGGCAGCGCGCCCAGTGCAGGAAACGCCGCGCGCCCGGCGGCCAGCCAGGCATCGTCGATCGGATGCAGGCTGCCGAGCAGGGTCAGCACGTTGGCGCCGCGCAGGCGGTCGTGTTCCGGCACCACCACCATGTCCCAGTGCCGCGGATCCAGCCGCGGGTCCAGGATCTGCACCACCTGGCTGCCGCGCGCGCGCAGCAACCGCGTCGCCAGTGCCGCCTGGCGGCCGCAGCCCACGGCGAGTCGTGGCGGCTGCCGCAGCGAATCGGCGAAGGCGGCGCCGTAGGCATGCTGCGCGCCGGGCAGCCAGCGCGGCGCCAGCCAGCGCCAGGGCATGTGCGGCTGCAGCAACTGCGGCTGGATCGGTGTTGTTGTCGGAAGCGCCAACGCGGCGGCCAGCGCCTCGGCCTGGCGGGCATTGCCGGCGCGGCCATCGCTAATCGCCCAGGTCGCGTCCGATCGTTTCACGTTTGGTAGTAATCCGTTGCATCGCGGCCGGGTGTTGCGGCAATCGTGCCACTCTACACTGGCCGCCTCGCATCGGGACGGCCCCACCGGCATCCTGGCGCTTCCCTCGATCAAGGAACTTCCCCGCATGTCCGACGCCTTGCACGACGCCGCCCTCGACCAATTGTTCCGCACCGCCCGCACCCAGAACGCGTTCCTGGACAAGCCGGTCGGCGAAGACACCCTGCACGCGCTGTACGACCTGGTGAAGTGGGGCCCGACCGCGGCCAACGGCAGCCCGGCGCGCTTCGTCTTCGTGACCTCGCCCGAGGCCAAGGAAAAGCTCAAGCCGGCGCTGTCCGAGGGCAACCTGGCCAAGACCCTGGCCGCACCGGTCACGGTGATCGTCGCCCACGACGAAGACTTCCACGAGAAGCTGCCGTACCTGTTCCCGCACACCGATGCCAAGAGCTGGTTCGACGGCCCGCGCGAAGGCCGCAGCGAAGGCGCGTTCCGCAACGGCTCGCTGCAGGGCGCCTACCTGATCCTGGCCGCGCGTGCGCTGGGCCTGGATGCCGGTCCCATGTCCGGCTTCGACAACGCCAAGGTCGATGCCGCGTTCTTCGCAGGCACTGCGATCAAATCCAACTTCCTGGTCAACCTCGGCTACGGCGACCCCAGCGGCCTGTTCCCGCGCCTGCCGCGGCTGAGTTTCGACGAGGCCGCGCGCATCGAGTGAGCGCGCGCGTTTCGCTTCCCTGTCCCACCGCAGGCCCGCGCCTGCCGCAGTTTCGTCCCATCACCCCTCCAAGGAGTTCCACCATGACCAAGACCCGCAAACTGCTGCTCCCGCTCGCCATGGCCCTGGCCGTCGTCGTCGCCCAGCCCGCCACCAGCGCCTTCGCCGCGCCGGCCGCCGCCGCTGCCCCCGCCAAGGGCGTGTCCGGCACCTACACCCTCGACCCGGCCCACACCGACGTGCTGGTGCAGTGGAGCCACTTCGGCTTCTCCAACCCGTCCGCGCACTTCGGCGACGTCGACGGCACCCTGGTCTACAACGCCCAGGACGTGAGCAAGTCCAGCGTCAACGTGACCCTGCCGCTGTCCGGCCTCAACAGCTTCACCGCCAAGTTCGACGAGCACCTGAAGAGCGCCGACTTCTTCGACGCCGCCAAGTTCCCGACCGCCACCTTCAAGAGCACCAAGGTGACCTCGGCCGGCGCCAACAAGCTGACCGTCGCCGGCGACCTCACCATCAAGGGCACGACCAAGCCGGTGGTGCTGGCGGTGACCCTCAACGGTGCCGGTCCGCACCCGATGAAGAAGGTGCCGGCGCTGGGCTTCGACGCCACCACCACGATCAAGCGCAGCGACTTCGGCCTGGGCGCCTACGTGCCCAACGTCAGCGACGAGGTCAAGATCCGCATCACCACCGAAGCGACCTTGAACGCGGCCAAGTAAGCCGGCCTGCGCGTGCGGCGGTGGCGCTTCGCGCGCTACCGCCCGCTGCAATGCAAACGCCCGCCATTCGGCGGGCGTTTGTGTTTTCGGGGTCGCGCGGTGTGTCGCGAGCTTCAATCGCGACGAAACGCGCACGGTAGGAGCGGCTTCAGCCGCGACGCGTGGGGCCGACGTGCCTGTCGCGGCTGAAGCCGCCCCTACGACAGCACAACGGCAGGTCGCGCTGAGCCCCGGCAAAGCACGTATCTGACATGCGCCTACATCGCCTGTTCGATCGACAGCGCGTAGACCTGCACGCCATAACGGCTGAAGGTGGCGGTGGTGTCGCTGCCGATGTTCATTTCCTCCAGGGGCGTGCCCTGCGCATCGGCCAGGGTCAGCCGGTAGATCGGCCCGAAACGCGTGGTGATGTCGGTGGGGCTGATCTTCACCCGGTAGGTGCCGTTGCCCTTGAGCGCCAGTGGTTCGGAGAGCTGACCCGGGATCAGTTGCAGGTCGGTCGATGGCTGGCGCAGGTCGCCCAGGACTTGCACCGCGAAGGTCTGCGTCTCGGGGAGGGCGCGGCCGACGGGGGGCGCGGTCTGTGGAGCGCTGGCACCGGTTGCCGCGGCAGATGCCGCGGCGGCAGGAATCATCGCGGCAATTGCAGTCGCAGCGGTACCGAAGAGGAAGTTGCGGCGGCTATCGTTCGTATGCGTTGTCATGGCGATCCACCTGGTGGTTGCACGTCAGCCCTGGCCTGGGCCTGGGTTGGGGGTGATGCAGGAACCTTTGTTGGTGCAGTTGGTGTTGCTCCCTAACGAGCAGTCTTTCGTATTCGTGCACGCGGGGTTGGTGCCATTGCAGACTTCGTTGGTGGCGCGTGTGCCGAAGCGCCGCGTTGCCAATGCTTCCACTGCAGCAGCGGTGGACGCTTCCGAGCCGTCGAACAGCACTTCGGCATTCTTGCCTAGCGATATCTTGTCTGGGTCTATGCGGATGGGCATCGGGATTCATCTCAGGTGCTTGCCAAGGTGGAAAGCGGGCAACCAAGCGTTTGCTCGGAGAGATCGGAGAATCCGCTCATCCAACGACGCAGCTTTTCGTTTTCGATGTCGATGGTGCCGTCAGCGTGGAGGCGCCCGAGATCGTTGCGATCATCGTTGAGCGCGACCGTGCATTTGCCGATTTTCCCGTTGGCGCGAATCATCAGCGAGTTCGGTTTTGCCGCATAGCAGATATAGCCATCCAGGTGCTCTTCCGAAATCGGGCGTGCGTCCTTGGGCGGAAGATCGGTGGAGGCGGTGATATAGGCGATGGCGTCCAGGTAGCGGTCTCGCGGCAGCACCTTTTCCCCTATCGTGCTGCCGGCGCTCAAGTTCGAGACTTTGTGGAAGTACACCGAGAACCGTGGATCGTCGAGCAACTGGCGACGCAGGCTTGCGTAGAGGCGCCGCACCGATTCAATGTTGTCCTGGTGCAGATGCAGCCGCAGCGAGATGGAAAAGCGCGCCGCGAGTGAGCGATAGGCGATGAGATTGGACCAGATTTTCTCGAACGTCGCGCCTTTGCTGGTGGTGATGCGTGTTCTGTCGTGCCATTCTGCGTCGCCGTCCAGCGTGATCTGGAACTCGCGGTGCTGGAGTTCCGTAAAGCGTTGGAGCAGGGCGGGCTCCAGCAGATAGCCGTTGGTGGTAAAGCCGGCGCTGAAGGCGACGTCGTGTTGCGCGCAGACCGCATTGGCGTGTTGGCCGATCTCCAGGACGACATCGCGCGCCAGGAGGGGTTCCCCGCCGAACCAGGAGATATTCAGTCGATCCAGGTGGGGCGCGCGATTGGCGATCAATGCCTTGATGCCGCTGACCACGCTCGGGTGCATGCGTCCTATCGCAAAGTCTTCATGGCAATAGGTGCAGCGGAAATTACATTTTTCGGTCGGCAAAAGGATGAGAGACAGGATGCGCGGAGAAAGCGCCTCGGCGATGGCGGCTTCGCTCAGCATCGGCGTGCCTCAACCGTTTGGCGAGGGCTGGCCGCCGGCTCGACAAGAGCCCACATTGGACGCTTTGGAACAGTCACCTGTGTTGTTGCAGGTGTAATTCGTGGAGGAGCAGGTGCCGGAGTTGGTACACGTTCCGGCATTTTCGCTCATGGGGCGAATCGCCCCTGCCGTCGCTGAAGCGATCGCCGCGGCGCGCAATCGATGGTTGGCGAAGTTGATCGATCCGTCCGGGTTCAGCGTGATGCCGCGGGGATCGATCGCGTGAAATGCCTTGTCCATGCGCAAGCCGCCTCTCGAGATCCGTCGATGGGTAGGCGGCTTTGTAAAATGCAGGTCTCTGAAATATTGTGATTTATTTCGCAATTTCTTGGCGTGTCTACAGTGCGGATGAGTGCTGCCCGCCCCACCTGCAATTGCACTTCGCCGGCTGGCGGCATGCCGGCGTGCTACTCGTCCTGGTCCCCGCCCGCCTTCCAATACCCGGTCGCGCGAATCCACTCCTTGGGTACGCCCAGGTGGCCTTCGACGAACTTGCGCATCATCCGCGCGCGGGCCGATTCGCAGGCGATCCAGTAGAACGCATCGCCATCGGGCGGGTCGAAGTCGCGCAGCGCGCCTTCCAGCAACTGGCTGCCGCGTGGATCCACGCCATTGCGCTCCAGCCAGGTGACGCGCAGCTCGGCGTCGCAGTCCAGCGTCTGCCGGTCGGCGTAGCCGGGGATCTCGATCAGTGCGTCCACCTCCGCGTCGGCCGGCAGGGTCTCCAGCCAACGGCCGATCGCCGGCAGTGCGGTCTCGTCGCCGATCAGCACGTAGGCGTCGAAATCGTCGGCTGCCACGAACGAGCCGCGCGGCCCGCCGACCACCAGCGCATCGCCGGGGTCGGCCTGCGCCGCCCAGCGGCAGGCCGGACCGTCGCCATGCAGCACGAAGTCCAGGGTCAGTTCCTGCGCGTCGGCATCGTAGTGGCGCGGGGTGTAGTCGCGGGCGGGCGAGGGCGGCACGTCGGCCGGATACACCGGGCCGTGCTCGGTCATCGTCGGCAGCACGAACGCGCCTTCGGGATTGGGGAAGAACAGCTTGACGTGGTCGTCCGGCCCAGCGCTGACGAAGCCATCCAACTCGGGGCCGCCGACGACGATGCGGCGCATGTGCGGGGTCAGCGGTTGCGTGCGCAGCACCTGCAGATGACGCAGGCGCAGCGGGTGGCGCAGCAGGCGGTGTTCGTGAGTCGCCATGGGAATCCTCGAAAAGTGGGGAGAGGGTTGGCTGGCGACGCGGTTGCCGAAATCGCAGGCGTCCGCGTGCTGGCTGGAAGGGGAATCAGGGGGGCGTGCCATCCATGCCGTTGGCAGCGGCATGCAACAACGCGGCGACGCGCTCGATCTCGTCCGGGTCCCAGCGCCCGTGCCGCGCCAACAGGCCATGCTTGATGCGGCGCATCGCCTCGCGCACCGGCGCCGGCACGTTGGCGCGCACCAGCGCGCGCGCGCTGTGCTGGGTGCGCTGCAGCGCCGCGTCCACCTGCGCGCGTTCGGCCCGCACGAAGGCTTGGCCGGCCGCGGTGATCGCATAGCGCTTGCGGGTGGCGTCGGCATCGGCCTGCACCAGGCCCTGCGCTTCCAACTGCGCCAGGGTCGGGTAAACCGTGCCGGCGCTGGGCGTGTACAGGCCATGGAACAGTTCGGCGACCGCGCGGATCAGCTCGTAACCGTGGCGCGGCTGGGTCTCGATCATCGCCAGCAACAACAGCCGCAGGTCGCCGTGGCCCAGCGGGCGCGGACCGCGTGCGCCACGGCCGCGTCCGGCCCGGTCTTCCTCGAACAGGCGGTGCGCGGAGTGCGGGCCGGGGGCGTGGGGTCGTGGCATTTCGATATGTCGAATCAGGTGCGAAAACGATATATCGAAGTGGGGTGGCCGGCAAGCGCCTGGGAGGGCGGGCGTTGGCGCGCTGGGGGATTGGTTCAGTCAAGACGGCAGCGTGCGCGTGCGTTCGCTGCGCGTGTGGTCTATGCAGGGGGGGCGCCAGGTTGCCGGCCAGCGGTGGCGCTTGTGGCGAGTCCCTGTCATGCGGGCACGACACGTGAAGCCGTACGCGGACTGACACCCTCCGCCGTCGGGACTGAAGTCCCTCCCACAACGATGCCCAGCGCATCCACGTAGGAGCAACAAGGCAGAGGTTGCGGGCGTACCGCACAGACGCCGCCTGACCTCACCTACCGCGCTCCTGCTCCAGCACCCGCCGCTGCATCTCGTCCAGGTAGTTGTCCAACTCCTGCACCGAGGTAAAGATCTCGTTCAACGGCACCGCCTTGACCACGTCGAACACCTTGCGAATCTGCGGCTGCGGGTTGACCACCAGCACCCGCCCGTCGCGCGCGGCCAGCACCTTGCGCGCCTTGAAGATCGAGCGGATGCCGGCGCTGCTGATGTAGTCCAGGTGCGACAGGTCCAGCACCAGGGTGGTGATCGGCGTGGCCAGCAGCGGTGCCAGTGCCTCGTCCAGCGCCTGGTAGGTGTGCGTGTCCAGCCGCCCGCTGAGGGTGAGGCGTTGGCGCTTGTCCTGCGCCGGGTCGATCTGCAGGCTCAACGTGGTCATGCGGGCGACTCCTGAAGGGAGGGATCGGCGGGTTGCAGCAGGACAATGCGCACGACGTTGCGGCCGCCGTCGTGGCGGTATTCCAGGCGATCGGCCAGTTGCTGCACCAGGTGCAGGCCGAGGCCGCCGATCGGGCGTTCGGCGATGTCCGCGTCCAGGTCCGGCACCGGCGCGCTGCGCGGGTCGAAGGCCGGGCCGCTGTCGTGGAACTCCAGCACCAGCGCGTCGGGCTGCAGGTGCACGATCACGTCCACCGGCAGCGGGGCGCGGCGCAGGCGGCCGTGCTCCAGGGTGTTGCAGGCCAGCTCCTCGACGATCAGCCGGGTGCGGCTGACCTGCTCGCCGCTCACGCCGTGGCGCAGCAGCGCCGTCTCCACGCTGTCGCTCAGTTGCGCCAGTGCGTCCAGTGCCGGTTCCATCTGCCATCGCAGCATCATCGTGTCGCCTCCCGTGCCGGATCCTGGCGCAGCCGGATCGCCAGCAGGGTAATGTCGTCGGACTGCGGTGCCGGCGCGGTGAACGCCTGCACGTCGGCCAGCACGGCGGCGCATTGCGCCTGCGCATCGGCGCCGGGCTGCAGCGCCGCCAGCAGCCGCGCCTCGCCGTAGGCCTGTTCCTGCGCATCCATCGCCTCGGTGATGCCGTCGGTGTAGCTCAGCAAGGTGGCGCCGGCGGCCAGGCGCCCATGCACCACCGGATAGCGCGACTGCGGCTCCAGCCCCAGCGGTGGACCCGATTCCAGCGGCAGCAGTGCCGCGTGGCCATCGGCGCCGAGCAGCAACGGCGGCTCGTGGCCGGCGCTGGACAGCCAGTAGTCGCCGCTGTGCACGTCGATCAGCCCGCACAGCACGGTGGCGAACATGCACGGCTCGTTGCCTTCCACCAGCCGCTGCGAGGCCGCGATCAGGATCGCGTCCGGGCGCGTGTGCCGGCGCGCGGCGATCTCCAGCACCGTCATCGCCCGCGCCATGAACAGCGCCGCCGGCACGCCCTTGTCGGACACATCGCCGACCACGAACCACAGCAGCCCCGGCTCGGTCTCGAAGAACTGGTAGAAATCGCCGCCGACCATCTCCGCCGGTTCCAGCAGCGCATAGGTCTCCAGGTGCTTGTGGGCGCTGTCGAAGGTGCGCCCGCCCGGCAGCATCGCCTGCTGGATGTCGCGCGCGATCGACAATTCGCTCTGCATGCGCTGCCGCGCCTGTGCCAGCGTGGCGATCTCGTCCAGTTGGCGCTTGATAGAACCGCGTGCGCTATCGAAGGCACGCGCCATCACCCCCACCTCGTCCGCGCGCTCGACGTGCCGCAGCGGGTAGTCGAACGCGCCCTGGCTGAAGTGCAGCGCCGAGTCGGTCAGGTCCTCGATCGGCCGCACCAGCCGCACGGTGTAGCGATGCAGCAGCCACAACCAAACCGCCAGCGCGGCGGCACCGGCCAGCGCGCCCCACAGCACGATGCGGTCCAGCCCGGCCAGGATGTAGTCCTCCGACACGCTCAGCGCGAAGGTCCAGCCGGTGTCGCCCACCGCCGCGCTCTGCGTGAGATAGCGGGTGCCGTCCGGCGCGGTGTGCTCGAAGCGCACCGGCCTGTGGGTATCGGCCGCCTGCGCCAGCGGCGACAGGTCCGGCCGCGCCCGCGCCACGTGCGCCTCCAGGGTGCGGCGGAAGCGCAGCGCCGGGTCCGGATGCAGCACGAACAGCCCGTCCGGCGACAGCAGCATCGGCTGCAGCCCGCTGTTGGCCGGCAGCTCGGCGACGATGGCCTGCAGGCGCTGCAGCGGCACGTCCACGCTCACCATGCCGATCGCCGGCGCCTGCGGGCCGTCGCCGGGCAGGCGCAGCGGCAGGTTGTAGGTGGTCAGGTAGGTGCCGCCGCTGCTGGCGTCGCTGTACGGCTCGGACCACCACGGCGCCGGCGCGGCCAGCGTGCGCCGGTACCACGGCATGCTGTGCAGGTCGAAGCCCATCGCCTCCGCCGATTGCTCCTGCACGCCGCCGGCGGTGCGCCGCAGGTGCCAGGCGAAGCCGCGGCCGTCGTCCTTCAGCGCGCCGGGCTCGATCACCAGCAAGGCGCCGGCGATGTCCGGGTCGCCCTGCAGCGTGGCCTGCAGCAGGGTGCGCAGGTTGAACGGCTGCCGGCCCAGTCCCGCCGCGGTGGCGGCCAGGGTGCGCCCGCTCACCTGCACCGAGCCCAGGGTGGCGTCCAGGCTGCGCGCGGTCTGCTGGGTCAGCCCGGCCACCTCCTCGCGCGCATTGCGCACCATCACCTCGCGCGCGCCCAGGTAGAACAGCAGGGCCAGGCCCAGCAGCAGCGCCACCTGCAGCAGGCTGCCCCACAGCAGCAGCCGTGTGCGCAGGCTGTGCCGCCAGGCGACCGCGGAGGCGTCCTGCGCTGACGAGGCAAGGGCGATGGTGGCGCTCCACGGGGGCCTGGAGCCCGATCATAAGCGCAGCCGCGGCCGCCCGGCACAGCGGCCGCGGCGGCTGTCCCGCGGGGTGTCCCGGGCCAATGTGACAGTCCGTTCCATACGCTGGCGTACGAGGTCCTGCGAGGCGGTTGCGCTACACTTGCAGGCTTCGAGAAAACACATGCCATCGCGCGCGTGCGTGCGACCTACGGGAGCGTTATGAACTGGTTGAACGAGGTGCTGCAGAACGATCCGAACCCCACTGAGACCCAGGAGTGGATCGAATCGCTCAAGGCCGTCATCGATGTCGCAGGCCCCGAGCGCGCGCATCAGCTGCTGGAGGACATGGTCGAACTGACCCGTCGTTCCGGCGCCTACCTGCCGTTCTCGCCGACCACCGAGTACGTCAACACCATCGCCCCCGCCAACGAGGCCAAGAGCCCGGGCGACGCGGCCATCGAGTGGAAGATCCGCTCGATCATCCGCTGGAACGCCATGGCCACCGTGGTCCGCGCCAACCGCAAGCCGGGCGACCTGGGCGGCCACATCGCCTCCTTCGCCTCCAGCGCCACCCTGTACGACGTGGGCTTCAACCACTTCTGGCGCGCGCCCTCGGACAAGCACCCCGGCGACCTGCTGTACATCCAGGGCCACAGCTCCCCCGGCATCTACGCCCGCGCCTTCCTGGAAGGCCGCATCAGCGAAGACCAGCTCAACAACTTCCGCATGGAAGTGGACGGGCAGGGCATCTCCTCCTATCCGCACCCGTGGCTGATGCCGGACTTCTGGCAGACCCCCACCGTGTCGATGGGCCTGGGCCCGCTCAGCGCCATCTACCAGGCGCAGTTCATGAAGTACCTGGAGCACCGCGGCCTGATCGAGAAGTCCGACCGCAAGGTGTGGTGCTTCATCGGCGACGGCGAGAGCGACGAGCCCGAGACCCTGGGCGCCATCGCCCTGGCCGGCCGCGAAGGCCTGGACAACCTCATCTTCGTGGTCAACTGCAACCTGCAGCGCCTGGACGGCCCGGTGCGCGGCAACGGCAAGATCATCCAGGAGCTGGAAGGCGTGTTCCGTGGCGGCGGCTGGAACGTCATCAAGCTGCTGTGGGGCGGCTACTGGGACGCCCTGCTGGCCAAGGACACCAACGGCGTCCTCAAGAAGCTGATGATGGAAACCGTCGACGGCGAGTACCAGAACTGCAAGGCCTTCGGCGGCGCCTATACCCGCGCCAACTTCTTCGGCAAGTACCCGGAGACCGCGGCCATGGTCGCCGGCCTGTCCGACGACGACATCTGGCGCCTGAACCGTGGCGGCCACGATCCGCACAAAGTCTACGCCGCCTACCACCAGGCGGTGAACACCACCGGCATGCCCACCGTGATCCTGGCCAAGACCGTCAAGGGCTACGGCATGGGCTCGGCCGGCGAGGCGCTGAACCCCACCCACCAGACCAAGAAGCTGGACGACGACGCCGTGCGCGCGTTCCGCGACCGCTTCAACATCCCGCTCAGCGACAAGCAGCTGGCCGACGCCGAGCAGGTGCCGTTCTACCACCCCGGCCCGGACTCGCCGGAAGTGCAGTACCTGCAGGAGCGCCGTGCCGCGATGGGCGGCTACCTGCCGCAGCGCCGCCGCAAGGCCGACCTGTCCATCCCGGCCCCGGGCCTGGACAAGTTCGAGCGCCTGCTCAAGGACAGCGGCGAGCGCACCTACTCCACCACCATGGCCTTCGTGCAGAGCCTCAACATCGCCCTGCGCGACAAGGAACTGGGCCCGCGCATCGTGCCGATCGTGGCCGACGAAGCCCGCACCTTCGGCATGGAAGGCATGTTCCGGCAGATCGGCATCTACGCCCCGTTCGGCCAGAAGTACAAGCCGGTGGACGCCGACCAGTTGATGTTCTACCGCGAAGACCAGTCCGGCCAGGTGCTGCAGCAGGGCATCAGCGAGCCGGGCGCGATCTCCTCGTGGATGGCCGCCGGCACCAGCTACTCGGTCAGCAACGTGCCGATGCTGCCGTTCTACATCTATTACTCCATGTTCGGCTTCCAGCGCGTCGGCGACATCGCCTGGCAGGCGGCGGACATGCGCACCCGCGGCTTCCTGCTTGG
Organism: Xanthomonas sp. PPL134; assembly: GCF_040595915.1. Lineage (NCBI taxonomy): Bacteria > Pseudomonadati > Pseudomonadota > Gammaproteobacteria > Lysobacterales > Lysobacteraceae > Xanthomonas > Xanthomonas sp. PPL134. Next base: position 191,607 of record NZ_JAMDLL010000005.1, on the reverse strand, counting down.
CGGCACCGCCGGCCGCACCACGCTCAATGGTGAAGGCCTGCAGCACGAAGACGGCTTCAGCCAGGTCATCGCCGGCTCCATCCCCAACGTGCGCAGCTACGACCCCACCTTCGGCTACGAAGTCACCGTGGTCATGCAGTACGGCATCCAGCGGATGATGCAGGAGCAGGTGGACGAGTACTACTACATCACCCTGATGAACGAGAACTACGCCCACCCGGAAATGCCGGCGGGCGCGGAAGACGGCATCATCAAGGGCATGTACCTGCTCAAGGACGCCGGCAAGCCCAAGAAGGGCGAACTGCGCGTGCAGCTGCTGGGCTCGGGCACCATCCTGCGCGAAGCCATCGCCGCCGCCGAGCTGCTGGACAAGGACTTCGGCGTCACCGCCGACATCTGGTCCTGCCCCAGCTTCAACGAACTGCGCCGCGACGGCTTCGACGCCGAGCGCTGGAACCGCCTGCACCCGGAGGGCGAACAGCGCAAGCCGTTCGTCACCCAGCTGCTGGAAGGCCGCCAGGGCCCGGCCATCGCCGCCACCGACTACGTGCGCGCCTTCGCCGACCAGATCCGCGCCTTCGTGCCGATGCACTACACCGTGCTGGGCACCGACGGCTTCGGCCGCTCGGATACGCGTGCCAACCTGCGTCGGTTCTTCGAGGTGGATCGGTACTACATCGCGCATGCCGCCATTGCGGCGTTGGCGAAGGATGGGAAGATGACCGGCAAGGATGTGGCTCGGGCGATCAAGCAGTACAAGATTGATCCGGAGAAGGCTAATCCGGTTGGGGTGTGAATTATGTAGAGGGCGGCTCTATGCCGCCCTCGCTTTTTGTAGTTGATTTGAAAGTGTAAGATGAAGCTATATCACGGAGGATTTAATATGCTGATTTTTGCTGAGGTTCCGCATCGCCGATATTGGATGAGGCTGTGCGAAATGGTATTGCTCCGCCTCAAGGCGGGGCGCGCAGACGTGGGGTGCATTATCACTTCCCAGTTGGATGTCAGTCACTTGGCCTTATAGATTGCCTGCTGTTTTTAGCTTTGTCTGCGATGAGCGCTATGGTCAAAATTTTGCCGGGGCTCGTCATTGAAGCAGGGGTAATCTAGAGAGTACGTCTATGTCTAAATCGCATATTTATGCCGTTGATCTTTTTTGTGGAGTCGGCGGCCTTTCTTATGGGCTGAAAAAATCAGGAATTCAGGTGGTGGCGGGCTATGACTTAGATGCCACCTGTCAGTCGACTTATGAATCAAATGTAGGAGCTAAGTTCATTGCGGCTGATATACGCGCATTAAAGGGAAAGGATATCGCCGCCCATTATCCTGCTGGCTCAATTCGATTGCTAGCGGGTTGCGCACCTTGTCAGCCATTCTCGCGGCATATGCGGGGTGTAGACACCTCAAATGACGAAAAATGGGGCTTGCTAGATGAGTTTCTTCGTATAGTGCGTTCAGTGAAGCCAGAGCTGGTGACTATGGAGAACGTCGCGCCGCTTCAATCGACAGATGTATTTAAGCGTTTTGTTGACGGCCTAAGGCAGGCTAAATACAGTGTGCAATATCGTTCGTGCTATGCGCCCCGATTTGGGCTAGCACAGCATCGGCGGAGGCTTGTTGTAATTGCCTCTAGACTTGGAAATCTCACGCCGCTCCCAGATGCTATTCCTAAAGATGCTCCTCTTCCGACGGTAAAGGATGTGATTGGCGCGCTTCCTAAAATTTCGTCAGGAGAACAGTGCTCAGTAGATCCGTTGCACAGGGCTCGTGCCTTGACGGAGATCAATCTAAGGCGTATTCGTGCGTCTAAGCCTGGCGGTACGTGGCGGGACTGGCCAGAAAGCCTTCGAGCGCCTTGTCATAAACGAGAAAGTGGGTCCAGTTTTCAAAGTGTTTATGCCCGCATGTGCTGGGATAAGCCATCTCCAACAATCACCACGCAGGCTTACAACTTCGGTACCGGTAGGTTTGGTCACCCTGAGCAAGATCGTGCTATTACTCTGCGTGAAGCTGCCATGTTGCAAGGGTTTCCGGAGAATTATCAGTTTGTGCGCCCGGGAGCGCCGGTTGAATTTATTAGCATTGGGAAGCATATAGGAAATGCTGTGCCTCCTCCTCTCGGCGAAGCAGTTGGAAAACATTTCTTAAATCACATCGAAAATTGAGAGGGAACTCAGATGGATAATTCGGAGGTAATAGAAGTTTCTCCTGCACCATCGGAGGAGCCTCTCCGCTTTCAACTTCATCTTAATGTTCTACACCACCTAGGCATGAAGCTATATGCTTCAGCGCCCTCCGTGTTGACTGAGCTGGTTGCAAATAGTTGGGATGCTGAAGCGGAGAAGGTGACAGTTACTATTGACGCTCAGGCAGATACCCTGGTTGTAGAGGACAACGGCCATGGCATGGATAGGGAGGCGTTGCAAAAGCGGTTTCTTAGTGTAGGTTATAGCCGTCGCGAATTTACAGGTTCGGCTACATCCGATAACGGGAAGCGAAGAGTAATGGGGCGCAAGGGAATCGGAAAGCTTGCGATGTTCTCCATTTCAACTAAGGTATCTGTTGTCACTCAGATGTCCGGCTTGGATCCAATTGGCTTCGAAATAGACGTTTCTGAACTAGAGGCCAAGGCTAAGGCAAACGCCGACTATCTGCCTAAGCTGTTCGATGACGCACCGTGTATGCCCAACGGACATGGAACGCGGATCACGCTTGAGGGGTTGAACCGTTCAGTAGAGCGCAGTGTTGGATATCTCGTGCCGCGACTCGCTCGTCGGTTCGGGATTATCGGGCCGCAACATGGCTTTGAAGTTGAAGTGAATGGCAATAAGATTACAAGAGCTGATGCGGGAATTCACAAGAATCTTCAATTCATTTGGTATTTTGATGATCCCTCTTTAGAAGAGGCTATTAAGCAAGGGGCTATGCTTGCAAAGCCAGAGTCGCTTAATGGCAAAGTTGCTGCTAAAAAAATATCCGCCTTACTGCAGGTTGATGGACATGCACTTCAATTGCGAGGTTTCATCGGTACCGTTGATACGCCAAGTAAGTTGGGCGTAGATGGCGAAAGTATTAATCAAATATCCCTTTTTGCCAACGGGCGCCTTTGGCAAGAAGACCTGTTGGCGGACATAGGTGATACCCGTTATTTCAACAGTTACATTGTTGGGGAGGTTCATGCGGATTTCCTTGACTCTGATGACATTGATCGCGCGACTTCGGCTCGTGAGTCTGTCATCCAATATGATCCATATTTCGTGGAAATTCGGGCGCATTTAACACGAATGTTGGCGGAAATTCGAGATCAATGGGATCTGTGGCGTGGAGAGATCGGCGATACTGATCCTGAGGGGCCCGGTCAAATTATCGAGGAATGGATTGCCACTCTTGAGCGAGAAAAAGATCGTAAGCTTGCGAAAAAGTTAATTAGGTCGATTGATAAGGTCGAGTTTTATAACGATGCAAAGCGCAATCGTAATGCGCGCTCAATGATGTACAAAAGCACAATGGTCGCTTTTGAGAAATTGCGAGTTAAGCAGGCGCTTGATCAGCTTGATGGGATCGATGATGTCTTGTCGCCGGAATTTCAAGCCATATTTGCAACACTAGACGCTGTTGAAGAAAGTCATTTTTACGACATCAGTCGACAGCGATTAGAGATAATCCAGGCGTTCGAGGACAAGGTCCAGGGCGAAGAGCTTGAGGGTGTGGTTCAGAGATATTTGCTGGATCATCTTTGGCTTCTTGACCCGACATGGGATCGCATCCAAGGTACTCAGCAAATGGAGTTGCGGCTGTCGCAGTATCTACGGGATAGTTGCCCAGATACTGATGATGGCGCGCGTTTGGACATTGCTTATCGCGCACAGTCTGGTCGTCACGTTGTGGTGGAATTAAAACGACCGGGTGTACGCGTTCCATGGTTGAAAATTATGGATCAGTGCAATCGCTACCGTAGAGCAGTTGAGGAATACTGTAAGCAGCATGGTGCCTGGATGGACGGGGGCGGTGCTCCAGCTAGTGTAGCTATCTATTTTGTCTGTTCTGATAGGTCGCATTTGGATGAAAGAGAGCTCGATTCGCTCGCTGAAATCGGAGCGCGGGTCGTCACCTACGAAACATTGATAGTAAGTGCAAGAGCAGCATACGAAGCCTATTTTAAATCCCGTGGTGAGGCTAAGGGCCGCATCGAAAAGTTCCTGGAGCGGATAGAGGCGAACGAAAAGGCGTCTTTGCCAAAGCTTGCTAGCTAACAATGGAAGAGGGCTTTGTTACTGGTCCCTAGAGAGTAGCCTACCGTAGTTGCCGTGCTGTGGTTTTTATAGGCTGGTATGGCGAAAATAATTTTTCTAACTTTGATATAGGGGTTCCGCTTTTATGGATCGGTTAACTCCATATCAAAGAAGTAAGATAATGGCTTCGGTGCGTCGACGTGATACCAAGCCAGAGCTGCTTGTAAGAAAAATAGCTCACGCCCTGGGCGCGCGATACAGGTTGTACGTAGATACGCTCCCTGGGCGACCAGACCTTGTTTTTCCTTCTCGTCGTCTTGTCATTTTTGTGCATGGATGTTTTTGGCATCGTCATTTGGATTGTCGCTTAACTACAACGCCAAGCAGTAATGTTGAATTTTGGGTAAAAAAGTTCGACCGAAACATCGAGAGAGACATAAGGAAAGAGGCTGAATTAACGGCGAAAGGGTGGTCGGTAAAGGTGATATGGGAGTGTGAAACTAGAAACCTTGAAGGGCTGTCTTTAAAATTAAAAGAAATCTTGTTTCCTTTCCGCAGCGGATGATTGGTTAACAACTTTGGGGGCAAGGATCAGAGTGCACTTTCCTCCACTGCTATTGGCCTTCACGGCTTAGTCAATTGCGTACCGGAGAAAGCACTGTGCTTGGTCTCGAAAGTTCGCGCTGGTCCGAGCTTCAGCACGCCTATGGCGCAGCCGGCGACATCCCCGCGTTGTTGGGGCAGCTACAGACAGTGCCTTCATCCGCGGATGGATCGGAGCCGTGGTTCACCTTGTGGAGCGCCCTTACGCATCAAGGCGACGTCTATTCGGCTTCCTTCGCGGCCGTGCCGCATGTCGTCGATGCGTTGGTACGCGCACCCGACAAGGTGGATCACGGGTACTTCCAGTTCCCTGCCTGGGTGGAGATTTGCCGCGCGAAAAGCCAGACCGAGATCCCCGAGGATCTTCGGGCCGCTTACCTGCATGCCCTGGCTCAACTTCCCTCCTTGGTCGCGGCTGCGTCCTCTCGCGCTTGGGACCCGGACTTTCTTGCCTGCGCTCTAGCCGCCGTCGCCGCTGCCAAGGGGCAGCACGCGGTCGCGGAGGCCGTCCTTGAGCTCACGCCCGACGTCGCCGAGGAATTCATGGAGTGGTTCTTTACGCGGTGACGCGTGCTCAACCGCTAGCGGCAGTGTCTTGCCGGTTCGCTTCAGCAAGTAGTTGCTCGTATGTCTGCACGCGAACGCGCAATCGGATCAGATGCCAGGAAAGCGCGTAAGCGAACAGCAGCAGGAACGCGAGAACGCTCTGCATGATCGTGATCTTGCTCAGCACGCTCCAGTCACCCCAGCGCCAGTCCTTGAACTGCAGATAGAGGGCGAGCAGCACCGGCATGATCCCGAGCTTCTCCATTCCGCCGGTGAACAAGCCCAGGCGCTCATGCATGTTCGTCCGACGGTCACGCATGAAGGTCTCGCGTTGACGGCGCTGCTCAAGCGGAAACGCGCGTAGTGCCTTGACGATGTCTTGGTACTGAAAAAGCTCCTGCTCCATCTGCTCTGCATGCTTGGCATGTGGATGTCTAATGCCAGGCAGCTCACGTTTGATCTGCAAAATGGCGGCGATTGCAAAGCCAATGAGCTCGATGGTGACTCCCGCTGCTGCACAGACGAACCCGGCCTTGCCATCCAGCAAAGTGCCGAACAACATGCCAAACCCCGCGCCCAACAAGCCAGTGATGAAACTCCACCGCTCCACTGGGCCAGCGCGGTTCTGCTCGGTCACTTGCGAGTAGTGGCTCATCACCTCTGCGAGCCAAGGAAAGCTGAGTGCGTGGGCTGCCACACGATCTTCGGAATGCTTGGTAGGCGCTGCGGGCACTTCTTCCATTGCGTTCGCCATGTCTCTACCTTCGAGCGTCCAGCTGAGGCTGTCTACAGCAAGTATTCCGCAGCCACTGATATCGCGCCAGAGCAATCCGATTGCCCAATACAAGGTCTACAAATCGCTATTGACACGCCATGGCGTGCAGTAGCACTCTCCTCTTCAAGGAGCGTCGAAACTCCTCTAACAGCGGTACCCACCTCCGACAAACCGGTGGGTTTTTTGTGCCCGAAGCTCGGGCGCAAGCCGACGCGATGCCTGCGTCGGGAGGGCGGCTAATACAACACCCTTCGGGGAAATACGCCCGCCGTCTGTTAGCGGTTTCGAACCTCCCGACTTCCCGTCCGCCATGCGTGGCGGCCGGACCCCTTCATGGAACGAGGAGGCAACGATGGCGCACGACCGTTTGGACGACGACGACATGCCCGGCTATTTCCTACCGGAGGACAGCCAGTTCCGCCTGGCGAAGCTGCGCGATCACGTGCGCTTCCTGGTCCGGCTGGCACAGCCACGCACGCCGGCCGAGGAGCACGCCGCCGAACCCAAGGTGCGCATGAGCGAACTGGCACTCTGCCTGGAGCTGTTGGCCGAGCAAGTGGACTTGGTACTGGGTGCGCTGTCCTATCCCACCCAGCGGAAGCACACAACGCGCGGCGCCTGGCCCGATGCCACTGTCCAGGCAGCGACGGAAGCCGGCAGCGGCCCATTCCGGGTCACGCAGCAGCAGATCGACAGACTCACTGAGCTTGCCGAGATCGTCTCGGCCAATGCCCGGATGGTGGCGGCCGGCGATGCGTCCGGGCGTGCCGGCGAGCCATTGCCGGAAGTGGGCGATACGCTCTGCGCTGCAGCGAGCGAAGTGCATGAACTGCTGCTACACATCGCACGCCAGCCGCTGCGCGACCCACCGTCCAATCGCGTACGCGAAGATCGGGCGGTCTATGCGCTGGAGTCGACCGCACAACCCGCAAGCGGCGGGCGGCTGCATTGATCCGACATGGCGTCTGCAATGCTTCCAAGTTAGGAGTAGCTGGTCGATGTTTCAGCGAATGAAACTATATCCAACGCGCGCCACTGCTCTAGCGATGGCGCTTTCCTTGCTGACAGCCTGCACCTCCATTCAGGTGCCACCTGCCTACTTGCTCGCCAAAGAGGGCGCGCACGCGACCGCGGTGTCGAAGTTCGGACCGGTGTTCGTGGTCAGAACAGTGAGCGTGTTAGCTGGTAGCTCACGCGCGGCCGAGAAGTTCACTGTCATTGACGAGTGTCGCAGCGGAAAGCTGCACGTCGCCTTGCGAAGACAGGAGAATGCAGAAGCCTATGCTGCGCCAACCTGTGCCGCAGTACTGACGGCACTTCAGTACGCCATCGCCGCGTCCGGCTTGCCTGACGTGGAGTTGAAGCTGATTGTGGATCTGATCAGTCCCGGTCAACAACTCATTGCCCGCACCTCATCGCTTGCAACAGCGGCCAGGGCTAGCACGCGCTATGCATTCGCACTAGACAAGGAAGGGGACTTGGCCGCCGCGAACGTCGTCTCCACAACGGCACACGAAACATTTCACCTGCTGCGTGGCCTCAGCGGCACGACGTCCGAGATGCAAGAGGAAGAACGCCTGGCTTACACGATGGGCGCATGCGCGCAACTGCAGGCACTGGGATGGGTGAGGAGCAAGGATCTACCTGCGATTGCCCTCGCTACTCACGTCAAAGGTGTCTCGGAAAGTGTCGCGGCATCCAATGCCGCGGGTCTTTCGGTGACGAGAGACTTGATGCCGTTCTTGCGCAACGGTGCGGTGACCAAAGCATCGCAAGAAGGCAACGCGATGCAGCAGTTCTGCCTGAAAGCCCTTCGCTGAGGCGGCAGTGGAGTCGCCATGCTGTGGTCGCTTGTAGCTCCTGCGACGTATTCAAATGTTTGTGCGTTGGTCAGCGGTGTCATCCAGCCGTTCGGCGATGCAGAACCGAGTGGTCGTCACTATGCGAACCGGTTCGAGCGCGGACACGAAGAACAAGTTTCCAGGCGGTCCCGCGGCTGTGCCGCCTAAAGAGGACGCCAGTGCAATTTGAGCTTTACCGACGATGCGACCGCGCTCAACGTATGTCGCTCACACCGTTCTGGTAGCTGTGTCCTGCGCCCGCTGCTGCCGTTGAGTCTCATCCTGTTGCTGCGCGATCGCCTGTTGTTGGTTGAGTGCCAATGTTTGCTGCGCGGTTTCCTGCAGTGGCGGCGATGGTTGTGAAACTTCCACCACGCCACGGAAGCCGGGCGTCGTCCCGTTCACCACAAGACGGTCTCCCAACATGTGCACACTATCAATCTTGGAAGCGTCCGCTATGCCATCCTGCTTCGCTGCATAAAGCGCCTTTGCCACCACGTCGTCCGAAAGATGGGCGGGTGTCGCGCCTCGGATCTTGTCAAACATCTGCCGATCCTCGGGCGGTAGCAGCGCCAATGCCTGGCTTTGCTCGGGCGTTCGCTCGGCCGCTGGTGCGTTGCTGGCGTAATGGGACGAGCGCGCTTGTGACCACTGCGCGGCATAGGTTTCCATGCTTCCCGACTGAGCACTTTGCGGATCCACATTCACACGTTTCTCGGATTCGAAGGCGTTGTAGCGCGCGACACCCTGCACTTGGCCATCGGCTCGCATCTCGACGTTGGTGATGCCTTGCTTGTTTCGTTCCGCTTCTACCAGCAGTGCAGCGGCTACCTTCTCGCTGTGCGGTCCATGCGGAATGCTTTGCCCATCTTCCATGCGGTGGACCTCGCCGAGTGTGCGCTGAAATGCCGCGTTTCCGGGATGCGCGGGATCGCGCAGGTCAGTCGGCAATAGTGGCGCTGGGCTGGATTCAATGGCCCCTTGTCGTTGACCACCGCGCTCTCCCGTCCCCGGGAGCGGCGCCTGCTGCGCAGGTGTGGGTGGTGCCTGATCGACCGGGCCCGTTGCTGGTTGCGGCGGACGCAAGACCGGTGCATTCGGATCCAGGTGGAGCAGCCGATCGGTGGTGCCGCCGCGGCTGATGTTCAGATCGACGGTGCCGTCGTGGTTATTGACGCGAGTGAGGTCGGCACGATTCACGTCGCTCCAAGCGCCGCCGATGTAGGCCTTCCCCACTCCGTTCCCATCCATCACGACGAAGTCGTCGCCCGAGGCATACAGGCTGGTGGACTGCGGCCGGGGACGCCCCTGACGATCAGGGACGTTGTAGCCGTAGGCTCCTCCCTGGTCCAACGCTTCGATCAGCGCAGGGGCATTGCTCTTCTGCAGGAACAGATTCTTGACCGTCGTGTATTCCGCGCTGAGATTCGGCCTTGCTGCGTCCTGCCCTGTCTGCGTGGGATTGACCAGTGGATTGGCCAATACGTTTTGCCATGGTTGATATAGCGGGCTGCGCGCGTCCGCATTGCGCAAGGCGTTGAAGACATCTGTCGCTTCAAGGGCGTGCGCAGCGCCGGTCTCGATGTAATCGGGCTCGGTTCGGCTTCGCCCACCACGATTGGGCAGAAATCCGTTGACGACGGTTTGTGCGTCTTCAGCGCTCGTAATCGTTCCCTTACTGATGCCGTCGATGATCCTTGGGTAATAGCGCTCCCCGCCTTGGTTCTCCAGCTTCAGCACGATGGTGGCCAGTTTGGCCTGCTCGTCCAGTGTGGCGCCTTGATAGAGAGCTGTCTCCCGGAGCTGGTTGACCCCGCTACCGGGCTGCATCAACAAATTGACCTGGGCAGTGTCACGCTCATGGACGTAGGTGAGGCCTGCATCCGAGGCGAGGAAGGTATCCAGGTGCGATTTGACGGTCGCGTCCAGGGCTCGACCGTGCTGGGCCGTGATCGTGCGCCCGTTGCGGCCGAGGTCGCTGGCTGTTTGGGTTTGCTGCGCTTCGGTGAGTACCCAGTCCGGATGGGCTCTGCCCGCCCAGGTCTGATACGCCTCCACCAGAGACGCGGCCACCTCGGGATGCTGGCCCAAATCCGTCTGCAAGGTGCCGATGGAATAGCCACTGTTTCCCACTGGGGTCATCACCCCATTGCGAACATTGCCGGCGAAGGAGAGTTGATAGGAGACGTTCTTCCCGCTATCGCCTCCTTCCGATCCAATGCCCACGCCAAAGTAGGCCAGTGCCCGCAGCTCCGAATCCGTCAGTGTGGTCGCCGGCGGCGGCGTGGTGCCCTCATTCCCTTCTGCCATGACACTCCCTCGCGTTGGGGACTACTTCTTCGTTGCGCCTTTGCGGCACAAGCCGATGTTGGTTCTCGCTGCGTGCACGATCGCCAGGTAGCGGTCTGCCAGCATTGGTGTCCATCCTTCCACGGCCGCGTCGTCGTCCTTGGCGGCGTCCTCGGCATACTTGTCGAGTGTGGCCAGGCACTGCGCATACAGGCCATTCTTGTACTGGGTGATGGCCAGATCGTTACGAATGGCGCCTTCGTCTTCCCATTCCAGCGTAGGCAGACAATTCGGCACGACTGGCGCCAAGGTGGCGAGCGCCGCCTTGTAGTCTTTCGCGTCATAGAGACGCTTGAAGGTCGTCCGTGTGCGGTCCAACTCGTCCCGGCCGCAGCCATCCTTGACCCGCAGGTAGGGCGCCTCGAAATCCCCGTTGTAGCCGCAGAAGGTCTTGCATTCGGCGGGCGTGGCGGCCGCTACATCAATGCCCTGCGGCGTATTGGCGAACTTCACCTGGCAGTTGGGTTGGCCCTTGTTCCCCTTGGCGACGCCGGTGTGTCCTTCTATCGCGCCATTCAGCTCGCACACGTCTTCCCCCGTGGTGCTTTCCAGGGAGAAGGTCAATGCTCCATTCTGCTGCTTGATCAGCAGGCGGCCCCATCCCTTGTCGGTGATGTATTCGCCGGGCTGAGGAGTACTGTCGGGCGCAGCTTGCGGTGCTGCCGCGGCAGGCTGCTCCTTGCGTGCTGCCGGCTTCGGGGCATCGGCCGGTGGTTGTGCCGAACAGGCGGCTGTGGACAGCGTGGCGACCGCAGCGCAGACCAGCCAGGTCATCTTCAGAGGACGTGTTTTCGCCATATCCTTTCGCCGATCCTGTCTTCCCTGCTGCTCTTTAACGCGCGATGCGGCTACGCGTCAAGTCGGTGTGTCCCTGCGCGGGCTGGCCTGCGGGTGGCTATCTGGTGGGAGGTCTGTGGAGCGCCGGGAGACCGATTGCTATCTTCCCTGCCTACCAGCCGCAGGCCATGTACAAGGGGTGACCGATGATGAAGCAGCACCGACGCGGGCGGCGCTTGTCGCTGGTCGCGCGAGTTATGGCGATTGGGTTGATGACCTCGTGTGCGGGCTCCGCTTACGCAAGCAAGTCCACCACATTCTCCGGCGAGTGGGGTTACGCCAAGAGATGCGACTTGGGCCATTACGTGGGCCTGCATCTGCAGCAGGATGGCGATCGCGTCACCGGAGATTGGAGCGAGGGAACCAACGCGCACGGCCATGATGGGCAGTTGCAGGGGGAAGTACGCGGGGGCATGTTGTATATCCGCTATTGCAGCAAAGATGGAGGAAAAGGCTACGCCGCATGCCCCGCGTTCTCAGGACCAGAAGATCGGTTCCGGCTACAAAATGGACTGCTTGTTCGCTATCAGAAGTACGGTTCCGGTTATCGGCGCGACGTTGCGCTTCATCCTAGTGTCGCAGGGAAGGATGTGCCTTTCGATCAAGAGTGCATGGATCAAGAAGATGGGCTCGACCAGCCCTGACAATTCCTTGCGGCCGAAGCAAGCAGCGTCCCTACGCGCTGGCGTGAGAATGAAATTCGGCGCTTCTATGGAATAAACATTGAGGTGATTTCATGGCGAAATCAAAGCAAGCGCTTTGCATGGTCTTCATCGCCGCGACGCTGCAACTGACAGGATGCCAGCCCGAATCGGCTCAATCAGTGGCAGCTAGCCGAGCGCCACATGGCAAGGAGCCACCTGCAGCGAGGACGACCGTGCCGCTGGTCAGGAAGCTCAGTCCGCAACTCCTGTCTGACGCCATCACGCTCGATTTCGCTGTTCCTCCCCAGGAGGATGACCCTGAACCGCCGATTTTCATCGGATTGCGGGTCGCTGCTGCAGATGGGGAGGCGGCAGCGGCTAAGGTCGATCGCCTACGCGATGCCGGCGTGACCGCTCAGTTGCACCTCTATCGATTGACAGAGGCGGGCGAGCAGCCGGTGGTATTGCAGCGGAGCGAAGAAATAGGGCGTACCGAATATCGAGTCGTGGCCTTGGATCGCGATGGGCATGTGCCACGTATCTTCGCGGCAGATGCGGACGTCACAACGATGGAAGCCGCGGGGTTGGTTGCTCCGAATGTCACCTACCGCGAATTGGACATGGCTTTTATACGGGATACGGCGCCCGGCCGATACCGGGTGTCCGTCCGCTTCGAAGGTAATGTCAGTGCCTTGGAAGAAGCTGGATCGGAACTGTTGGTCGCCTTCACGAGGAAGGCGAAATAGGAGCGCGCCTGACGATGACCCGTGGCAGGTCAGGCGTTGGCTAGTTGGAAGGGCAATTTCACAGATGACAGATCGACTAAGGCGGGAAGAATGACAGAAGTGCGATGGTGGCTGATCGCGGCATTCCTGGGTGGGGGGATGAATGTTTCTGCTGCCCGCGCCGTCGAAGTAGATCAGGGTGACCTACTTTGCAGCCAAGCCAGCGATTGGACTGATGGAGCGTCGGTGGGTGTAAAACAGATGACCCCGATGGTCGTAGAAAGTGATGCAGGCCGTACCTATCATTTCGATCTGGACGGAAGCGCCGGACTTCAAACGCTGAACGCTAGCTGCGGATGGGGGAGCTACGCGGAGTGCGCCTTCACCGCTCGCCGGTCGGACGGCAAGGCCTACCAGTTCTCGGGCCTCTCCAGCTTCGGCCTATGGAAATCCATGGATGGCTTTTACTTGCTGTACCGCATCGTGTCTCCCAAGGGAGAAGCGGAGGCCCGCAAGCGCCGCATAGTGAAGTTGGATGATCCGCCGAGAGAGGTTTGCAACCAGATCGGCGACTATTCGGATCTCATGTAGGTCCATAGGCGGTCTATCCGCCCATGCCCAAGTAGATGCCTCGCTCCCACGATGCGCTAGCATCCCCCGCACACGACGGCGCGCGGCGCCGTCCTTCAGGGGGACATCGATGAAACATTCCATGCTGGCCGCCGCCGTGGCGGCCTTGCTGTGCGGCTGTACCGTGGTCTCACCCGATCCGGGGCAGCAGGCGGTGCTGGTGGACAAGCCGCTGCTGTTCGGCAAGGGCGGCATCCGCCTGGACGATGTGCGCGATCCCGGCCGCACCTACACCTGGATGACGACGTCGGCGGTGTACGTGGACACCACGCCGCAGACGGTGCAGGTGGCCTTCGACGACTTCTCGTCCAGCGACAACATCCTGTTGGACTTCTCCACGCAGATCCAATACCGGATCACCGCGCCGGCGCGGCTGCTGTCCGGCTTCGGCCAGGACTGGTTCAAGAACAACGTCGCCAGCCAGTACGCGGCGATCGTGCGCGACCAGGTCAAACGCTACGACATGACGCGGATGATGAGCGACCCGGACACGGCGCGGAAGATCGACGATTCGGTCACCGAGAACGTGCGTGCCCTGGTCAAGGAGCAGGGCCTGCCGATCCAGATCCAGAACATCACCCTCGGCCGCGCCCGTCCCAATCCTGATGTGTTGCAGCAGATGAACCTGACCGCGGCGCAGCAGCAGCGGGTCAAGACCCTGGTGGAAGCCACCACCGCCGAGCGTCAGCGTGAACAGGAGCAGGTGGCCAAGGCCGATGCGGACAACGCCTACCGCAACCGCATGGGCCTGACTCCGGAGCAGTACCTGGCCAGCCAGATCGCCGAAATCAACGCTGAGGCCTGCGCCAAGGCGCAGGCCTGCTACATGGTGCCGTCGGGAACGTCGGTGATCGCCAAGTAGCGCGACGCGGTAGAGGCGGGCCCGGGTGGTCCGCCGTTTGCGGATATCGGTGGTGGCATGCGCGTCGCGAATGCGGCGCGCCGGTGGCGGTTGTCGCGATGCCGCGGGTCTGCCACTGTGACGGCTGAGTCCTGCGAGGAGATCCGCAGATGGAATCCACTCCGTCCCCCGTGTCGTAGCGCCCGCCGGCGACCAGCCTGTTCGCTCTGCTGGCGCGCGCCGCGCGCACCGGCGTGATCTTCCGCCGCGGGCCGAGCAAGCAGGTGCAGCTGATCCACTGGGATCTGCGCGAGGACAGCTTCGTGCACGGGCAGTGGTTCAAGGGCCGCATCTACGAGCGGCGCTGCGATCTGTCGCCGTCGGGGCGGCTGCTGGTGTACTTCGCCTCCACGCAACGCGGCCCTTTCGGCACCTGGACCGCGCTGTCGCGGCCGCCGTTCTTCACCGCACTGGCGCTGTGGCCGAAGGGCGACAGCTGGGGTGGCGGCGGGATGTTCGAGGACGAGCGGACCTTGTTGTTGAACCACCGGCCACGCGACGGGCGGGATCCTTTTCCGATGCCGACCGGCTTCCAGGCGCCGCACGATCTGCAGGTGCGCCCGTTCGGCACGCATTCGGGCGGCGGCGAGGACGAGCCGATCGACGGCATGTTGCGCGAGCGCGATGGCTGGCAGCTACGCGATGCTGGTGAGGGCGAACGTGGCGGGCTGCGCGGCGATGCGCTGTTCCGATTCAGCCGTCCGCGCGTACGCGAGAAGCTCGGCGCCAATGGTCGCCGCCTGCAGTCGTTGCTGCATGCGGTCGGCCAGGGTAATCATGCGTGGTACGGCCTGGATCACCGGGTGCTGGATCGTGATGACAACGTGCTGGTCGATCTGCCGGGCAGCGACTGGGCCGACTGGGATGGCGGCGACCTGGTGTTTGCGCGCGAGGGCGGGCTTTATCGCCTGCGCAAGAGCGACTTCCACGAAGTGGCGCAGCGGGGTGAGCAGGCCTTCCAGTTGCTGCACGATTTCAGCGGTGCGCGCTTCGCGCCACTGGCGCCGACGGCGGACGCGCTGAAGTACTGAGCGGCCGTTGCACGGCGCCTTCAGTAAACCTCTACGACCACGCGTCGCTAGATGGAGGCGTGCCTTCGGGAAACCTGTAACAGCGGCCGGCGCACCTGTAGGAGCGGCTTCAGCCGCGACAACGCCATCCATGGAGATACGGCATCCGTCCGGCCAGCGGCGTGAGTGCCACATCTCACTGCGGCGGAACACCCAGCAGAAACTTCAAGCCATGGGTGAGCCCACGCGGCGCCACGCTCAGGTGATCCTCATCGGCCAGCACGTCCAATTGCAGGCGCAGTGACGGATAGTGCCGCCCGCGCAAGGTCTGCACCATCTGCTGCGCGTCGGTCACCATGTCGTAGTGCTTGCCGTAGCGGCGTTGTTCGTACTCGCCGACGTACAGGTAGACCTGCGCCGGGAGGTCGCGGTGGCTGGAGGCGAAGCGCGCTTCCTCGGCGCGCATGGCATGCTCGCCGAACCAGTACGACGGGCTGCCCACGATGTAGCCGGAAAACAGCTCCGGCGTGCTCAGCAGGATCTGCGTGCCGAGCAGGCCGCCGTAGGAGTGGCCAAGGAACAGGCGCCGCGCTTCGTCGGTGCGATAGCGCTGGCCGACGAAGGGGAGCACTTGTTCGCGCAAGTACGCAATGTAGGTGCTGGAACCCCCGTGAGTGGCACCGGCGGCCGCAACATCGCCGGCCTCGGTAGTGGGCGTGTAGTCGCGTCGCCGGCTCGGCATCGGCGCATCGCCGAGCGCATACGACAAGCCCACCAGGATGAAGTCGTCGATGGCCGGCCCTTCGCCGTTCAAGCGCCGCGCGATCTGCCGCGCCACCGGAAACGCATAGTCGGCATCCGTCGCGTACAGCACCGGGTAGCGCCGCTCGGGATGGTCCGCATAGCCGGCAGGCAGCGCCACGAACACCTGATACGTGCGACCGGACACGGGATCGGGAACATCCCACACTTCGGTCCCGACCAGTTCGTAAGGCGCACCGCTGCCGCGCTGTCCGCCGAGCTGCGTCACCACCGTGCGTGGGGCAGGCACCGCTGGCCGTGTGGCGGCTTCTTTCGCTGCCGCTACCGCCGCGGGTGCTTGTGCCACGTTCGTGCACCCTACCAGCAGCAGGGACGTCCAGACCAGCCACAGCGCCTTCCTCATCCCTTCGTCTCCTAATGTCGTGCTACTGCGGGGTTCGCATCCGGCACATGGTGCCATGTTGGCGGCGGCGACCATCCGGATAGACTGGCGCTTCCACTTCGGGAGCATCCGATGAGACTGCTTCGCTGCCTGCTGTTGCCGGCCCTGCTGTGCGTGGCCGCATTCGCCCAGGCCCAGGACGATACCCGCCGCATTGCGGTCACCATCGACGACCTGCCGTGGCAGCGCATCGAGCAGACGCCGCCAGCGCAGCTGCCGGCGCTGCATGCGCAGTTGATGGCCTCGCTGCGGCAGGCGCAGGTGCCCATCGTCGGCTTCGTCAACGAGGACAAGCTGGAGCAGGATGGACAGGTGCAGCCGCAACGCGTGGCGATGCTGCGCGACTGGCTGGATGCCGGCTATGCGCTGGGCAATCACACCTACGGTCACGTCAACCTGCACCAGGTCGGTGTGCCGGCGTACGAGGACGCGATCGTGCGTGGCGAGCGCACCTTGCGGCCGTTGCTGGCCGAACGCGGCCAGTCGCTGCAGTGGTTCCGTCATCCGTATCTGGCGACCGGTCGCAGCGTCGCGGACCGCGATGCAGTCAACGCCTTCCTGGCCGCGCACGGCTACCGCATTGCGCCGGTGACCGTGGACAGCGGCGAGTGGGTGTGGGCGTTTGCCTACGCGCATGTGCTGGACGAGCCGCCCGGCCCGGCGCGCGATGCCATGCTGCTGCGGCTGCGCAAGGGCTACGTGCCGTACATGCTCAACAAGCTGGATTTTTTCGAGCGCGAATCGCATGCCCTGTTCGGCCGCCGCATCCCGCAGGTGTGGCTGATGCACGCCAACGCGCTCAACGCCGCTGCCTTCCCCGAGCTGGTCGCGGCCACCCGCCGCCGCGGCTATGCCTTCATTGGCCTGGATGAGGCACTGCGCGATCCGGCCTACACCCACGCCGAGGGCTACACCGGCCCCGGCGGGATCAGTTGGCTGCACCGCTGGGCCATGGCCGAGGACAAGCCCAAGGACTTCTATGCCGGCGAACCCGTGGTGCCGCGCTGGGTGTTCGCGTTGGCGGGGGTGGATGCGGAGTAGTGCAGGGATCGTCTCGTAACGCCTGCCAAATCGGAGCAAAGGATTATGAATCCCTGGGTGTTCCTGTCCAGTCGCACTCGCGGTATGGGCGCCCAAGCGGGATAGCCACAGGAACTAGATTTCCGAGAGAAAGCTGCTCGGGACTGCCTGGGTGAGCCAGACGCCATTGTCCGCCTGAAAGAAGGCAAAGCCCTGCTGGTGCATCCGCAGGGCTTCGACTTTCAGGACAACCGGCGTGCCATGACGTTGCCCGACGGTGGTCGCGGTGGCGATGTCCTGCGACAGGTGCACATGATGCCGTTGGCCGGCGCGCAAGCCCTCGGCCAGGATCGCGTCCAGAAACCGTGTGGCGGTGCCGTGGTAGAGGAACTCCGGCGGCACCTTGGCTTCGTACTGGATGGCGACGCTCTCGGTCGAATGGCCTTGGACAGCCCGGATGCGCAGGCCATCGTCCGAGAGTGCGAAGCGTTTCTTGTCGCTGCCATCCACTACGGCGCGAACGAGTGCCGCATCAAATACTTTGCCAGCTTTGGCCGCACCCACGATCAACGCATCGACCTCCGCCCAGCCTTCGCTGTCGAGGGTGATGCCAGCGGCTTGCGGTTCGTGGCGAAGCACAAAACTGAGGAACTTGCTGATTTCTGTGTGTTGCTTGCTCATATGAATGCTTGGTTGCTAACAATTCCAACCAGCGTTCGGCGAGGCCGATCGCGGCGTCGCCAGTCAGTGGGCTGGCAACATTGGCGTCGAGGCAGTGTAGGCCCGAGTCGGCGCGATGCAATCGTCAGCGTCCTGGAGGCGAGGATCGCCGATCAAGCGGTGCCTGGCGAGTTCAGTGTTTCGGTCAGGCAAGTTCGATTTAATGCCGCGGATTGGAGCGTCCTCATCTCCCTCGGCAAGACGTTGAAAGGCCGTGTGCCGGCGCGACCGACCGCTGGGCACCTTCACCATCCACGTACGCGTGGCCGGATCACGATGGCACCTCTCCATTCGCCGTGACACCCATGCCCTCGTCCAAGACACCTCCGTGGAAGAAGCCGAATCCGCGCGGTCAGCGCAGCCAGCCGCTGTCGCCTTCGCAGAAGGCGGCCGCGCGACAGCGGGCCGATGAGAACGGCCGTCCGTATCCGAACCTGATCGACAACATGTGGGCGGCGCGGCTGCCGCATGCGACGTCCTCCTCCCGTTCGGACAGCGACGCGGAATAATCAGGGCGTCTGCGCTTGGATCGGGGCGTACCTGGCGCGCGTTGTCGGAAGAATGTCGGAGTTCGCCATGGCGGCCGCCGGTCTGGTTGTCCTTGCACGCGTGATTGATGAATGACGATACACCGGAGCTCGGATGCACCCTTGGCCTGCGCCGGGCGATGCCCATACCGTGCCGTGCCGGCACTGGGCCGGTCATCGCATCCAGGTACGGGTATGACTCCGCAAGAACAGCAGCTTCTCGAAGACTTCCTGGCGCGCCTGCGCAGCGCCGGCGGGGTGGCCAAAGATCCGCAGGCCGACGCGCTGATCCATGCGCGCCTGGCCGATCAACCCGATGCCGTGTATCTGCTGGTGCAGCGCACCTTGCTGCTGGAGCATGCGCTGGAGGCCGCCAAGGCGCAGATCGCGCAATTGCAGCAGGCCGCCACGCCACCGCCGCCGCCCGCCAGCTTCCTGGGCCAGGGTTTCAATGCGGCGCCGCCACCGTTGCCGCCGGCGCCCGCCGCCGCAGGCGTCGCGGGTGCCGGCGCGCCCGGTTGGCGCGAGCGCTGGTTCGGTGGCGGTGCCGCGGCCGCGGAGCCGACGCCGGCCGCCGCGCGTGGCCCCAGCTTCCTCAGCAGCGCGGCCACCACCGCGGCCGGCGTGGCCGGCGGCATGTTCCTGTTCGAGGGCGTGGAGAGTCTGCTGGGCGGCCACCACGGCGGTGGCCTGTTCGGGGGCGGCGCTCCGCAGGAGACGGTGGTCGAGAACATCACCAACAACAACTATTACGACGACACGCCGCAGCAGGACATGGGCCAGGACTTCCAGGACGACGGCGACTTCGGCAACGACAACTGGACGTGATGCCCGGCGCGCTCGCGTTACCGCGCGGATCGATTGATCGAGCGAGCGCCAGCCGGCGCTCGCGTCGGTTGCTTCGAGACATCGAAGCGACCGATCGGCGCAAGTATCTATTCATCAATCTATTCACGGTTGGCGC
This sequence comes from Xanthomonas sp. PPL134, assembly GCF_040595915.1. Taxonomy (NCBI): domain Bacteria; kingdom Pseudomonadati; phylum Pseudomonadota; class Gammaproteobacteria; order Lysobacterales; family Lysobacteraceae; genus Xanthomonas; species Xanthomonas sp. PPL134. The sequence continues at coordinate 172,079 of NZ_JAMDLL010000005.1, read as the reverse complement.
TCTGGATTGACGCATAGATGCAAGAACGCCCAGAAACACAGGCAAGGCCTTGCCCTGCGCCAGTCGATTATCTATTCACGCATCTATTCGATCGCAGGCGCGCGCGAGGCCCGACGTTATGTGTTCGCGGGGCTCCATGTCGTCTTCCGGTGCGGATGTGGTCTGGCGCATTGACTGGTGGCTGTCCGCGCCGCCGGCGCCGCGCAATGGCTGGCTGAGCTTGGTGGGTGCCGAGTGCCTGGGCGCTGCCGTTGCCAGACCCGGCGCGACGACTGGCGCGCAGCGGCGGGCATGGCGGCGCAGTTCTGGGAGCGCGTTATCGAGGACGCGCACATGTCCGCAGCCTTCCACAGCATGGCGCGGGACGCGCTGGCGCAGTTGACGCGCGCCATGCCGCGGATCGGTTGAGCGCTTTCGCATCGCGTTAAACGACCCGACACACGGCGCTCACGCGGGCAGGACATGGGGCGGGAGAAGCTGCCGCGACTCCCCACTACGAGGTCTTGCCCATGGCTGCAACCAACGCGCGCGTCCGTCTGCATGTCGAAGATACCGGCGGTGCCGGTCGTCCGGTGATCCTGATCCATGGGTGGCCGCTGTCGGCCGAGGCGTGGAAGGACCAGGTCGGGCCGCTGCAGCAGGCCGGCTACCGGGTCATCGCCTACGACCGCCGCGGCTTCGGCCGTTCCGAGAAGCCGGCCGACGGGTACGAGTACGACACCCTGGCCGACGATCTGGCCGGCATCCTCGAGGACAAGCAACTGCGCGACGCGGTGCTGGTCGGGTTCTCGATGGGCGGTGGCGAAGTGGCGCGCTACGTGGCACGGCATGGCACCGACAAGCTGGCCGGCGTGGTGTTCGCTTCCGCGGTACCGCCGTACATGCTCAAGACCGAGGACAACCCGGAAGGGCCGCTGAGCAAGGAGCAGGCGCAGGAGATGGAGCAGGGCCTGAAGGCCTCGCGCGAGACCTTCTTCGACGACTTCACCCGCGGCTTCTTCAGTGCCCACGGCACGCTGAAGGTGAGCGAGGCGCAGCGCCAGGAAGCGATCGCGCTGTGCCTGCAGAGCGACCAGACCGCGGCGCTTGGGTGCATGCAGGCGTTCGGTACCACGGATTTCCGCGAGGATCTCAAGAAGGTCGACGTGCCGACCCTGGTGCTGCACGGCGACTCCGATGCCACCGTGCCGTACGAAGGCTCCGGCCAGCGCACCCACCGTGCGATCGCCGGCAGCGACGTCGTGTTGCTGAAGGATGCGCCGCACGGCTGCAACACCAGCCATGCCGAGGAGTTCAATCAGGCCTTGCTGGCATTCCTGGCCAAGCTGGGCTGACCGCGAGTCCCGGTATCGGCGGCGTACCGCGGTGCCGCCGTGCAAGGCGCGGCACCGCACCGACGCGAGAAGTACGCCTGTAAAAAAACAGACCCGCGGCACCACTCGGCTGCCGCGGGTCGATCTGGCCTACTTACGCCATCACGCAGGTCACTCGCCGACCAGCGTGGCCACGCTCTGCGGATCGACGTAGACCACGGTCTGGCCCGAGGCGACGCTGTACTTGCCGCCGTAGCCGACGTTGAGGCTGGACGAGGTGCTGTACTTGGTGAACGCGGTGGCGCTGCCGGCGGGAACGCGCACGGTGATCTGCCGATGCTGGGTGCCGGTATTGACCACGACCAGGGCCAGCTTGCCGTTCGGGGTCTTGTAGGCGCTGACGGCGACATCGCTGTACGGCGCGGCAGTGGCGCCGATGCGCACCGAACCCGGGCGCACGAAGCGCGCGTATTGCGACATCACGTAGCCGCGCTTGCTCACCGTGCCGTTCTCGGCGATCAGCCCGTAGCTGCGGCGGATGTACCACCAGATGTAGCCGCTGTAGTTGGCGAGCATGCTGTTGTGCAGTTCGCTGCCCACGCCGAGCGCGGACGGCCAGGCATTGCCATCGGTGTTGTCGGTGTAGTGCTCGGTCATCCACAGCTGCTTGCCCTTGCTGCGCGCCAGTGGGTAGTCCTTGGGCTGCACGCCATACAGGTGCCCGCCGATGATCGACAGGTACTGGGCGGCGCTGCTGTTGAGCACCGGGTCGGTCAATGCCGGGTTGAAGCCCAGCGACTCGGCCGCGAGCAGCTTGAACTTGCCGAACTTCGCGCCCTGGGCGCTGATGAAGTTGAGGAAGTCGGTGCCGTTCCAGTCGCCCGACTCGTAGTCCGGATGCCAGTCCGGCTCGTTCTGCAGCGACAGGGCGTAGATCGGCGCGCCCTTGCTGTCCATGTAGGCGGTGAAGTCCAGCAGGTGCTTGGCGTAGGCATCGTAGTACTGCGACAACAGCTTGCCGCCGTTGTTGAGGCTGTTGTTCGACTTCATGTAGGCCGGTGCCGACCACGGCGTGGCCAGCAGCACCGCGCCGTGCGCGCGTGCCCGAACCGCCGAGGGCACCTGCTGGCTCCAGCCGGAGCTGGACGGATCGATGCGCATGCGCATGATCGACAGGCCGATCTGCCCCGTGTCGCTGCCGAACGCCAGATCGACCTGGGCCGGGGTGAGGTCGGCGATCCAGCCGGCGCCGTTCATGCCGCCGAAGCCCTGGATGGTCTGGTGGACTTCGGACGGATTGACGGTGACGGTCTGCGCTGAGGCGCCGCCGGCCGAGAACAGCGTGGCGGCCGCGGCGAGCAAGGTGCCGAGCAAGCGAGGGGTCTTCATGGTGGCTCCAGGGGTGGGGGAGGCGTGACGCTATCCAGCACAGGTGACCATTTCAATGTCGCGATCGTCCAAAGCGTCCAAGTGAGACCGGTGGCGCAACGCGAGCGCAACGCTGTCCTCAGTCCACATGGATGCATGGGCCTTGCAGGATGACGCGCTGCAGCGTTGGCGCATCCTGCGTTATGCGGTGAGGTGCGGGGTGCGGATTGTGCGCAGTTGCGCGCGCAAACGCCGCAAGATGCACAAGTGCGCGCAGGACAAAGCTGCGCACAATGCACACGCCGGTAGCACGCAGGGGGTGTGCCGGCGTTTCCTGTTGCGAAGGATGTTGCGCATGCCACTGTTCCGCTTTCCGCAACGCTGCGGCGTTGCGCTGTTCGCCGTGCTGTTGTCGATCGTGCTCTGCGTGCCGCCGTTGGCGCAGGCGCAGGCCACCCGTTATCGCGACGCTGCGCCGCTGTTGCTCGGCGTGGCCTGGTATCCGGAGCAATGGCCGGAGGCGCAGTGGGAGCACGATCTGGCGCTGATGCAGGCGGCGCACGTGCGCGTGGTGCGGATCGGCGAATTCGCCTGGAGCCGGATGGAGCCGCGCGAGGGGCAGTACGACTTCGCCTGGATGGACCGCGCCATCGCCGCCGCCGCGCGCCATGGCATGGTGGTGGTGCTGGGCACGCCGACCGCGGCGCCGCCGGCCTGGTTGACCCAGGCCTATCCGGACACCTTGCGGGTCAGCCAGGACGGGGTGCGCGACGAGCATGGCAACCGCCAGCAGTTCTCCTTCGCCAGTACCCGCTACCGGCACTTCGCGCATGCCATCGCCGAACAGATGGCGCAGCGCTACGGGCACAACCCGCACGTGGTCGGCTGGCAACTGGACAACGAGTACGCGCAGTCCTCGTTCGATCCCGAGGCCAAGGCGCAGTTCCACGCCTGGTTGCAGCGCAAGTACGGCAGCATCGAGGCGCTCAACCAGCGCTGGGCCACGGCGTACTGGAGCCAGACCTACAACGACTTCGCGCAGATCCCGGTGCGCGAGGACGAGGAGAATCCGGCGCTGCTGCTGGAGTGGAAGCGCTTCGTCAGCGACACCTGGACCGACTACTCGCGCAACCAGATCGACGCGATCCGCCCGCATGCCGATCCGCGCCAGTTCATCACCACCAACACCATGGGCTGGTTCGCCGGCTTCGACGCCTACACCGTGCACGGCGTGCTCGACATCGCCGCCTGGGACGACTACGTCGCCGGCGAACGCTACGACTGGGTGGACAACGCGGCGCGCCACGATCTGACCCGCGGCTACAAGCAGCGCAACTACTGGGTGATGGAGACCCAGCCGGGCTTCGTCAACTGGCGCGCGACCAACGTGGCGCTGCGCAAGGGCCAGGTGCGGGCGATGGCGTGGCAGGCGGTGGCACATGGCGCCGATGCGGTGTCGTACTGGCAGTGGCGTGCCGCGCCCAATGGACAGGAGGAGTACCACGGCACCCTGGTTGGCGCCGATGGCGAGCCGGTGCCGGTGTATGCGGAGATCCAGCAGGTCGGCGCGGAGTTCGCCAGGGCCGGGCCGGCGCTGGCCGGCACCACGCCGCAGGCGCAGGTGGCGCTGATCAACGACTTCGACAGCCGCTGGGCGATCGGTTTCCAGAAGCACGCGGCCGACTTCGATCCGGTCGTGCAGATGAAGAGTTTCTACCGCCCGCTGCGGCAGCAGGCGCAGGTGGTCGACGTGGTCTCGGCGATGGCGCCGCTGGAGCGCTACAAGCTGGTGGTGGCGCCGGCGCTGAACGTGCTGACCGAGGCGCAGGCGCAGCGGTTGAAGGCGTACGTCGAACACGGCGGTCACCTGGTGCTGGGGCCGCGCAGCGGCATGAAGAACATCGACAACGGCCTGCACCCGCAGCGCCAGCCCGGCCCGCTGGCGGCCTTGCTTGGCGGTCGTGTGGAACAGTTCTATGCGCTGGACAAGCCCATCCCGCTGGTCGGCGCGGGCGCCGACGGCAGCGCCAAGATCTGGGCCGAACAGTTGCAGGCCACTGCCGCCGACACCACCGCACCGCTGCAGTACGGCACCGCCAATGGGTGGCTGGACGGTGCGCCGGCGCTGCTGACCCGTCGCGTCGGCAAGGGCCGCATCAGCTATGTCGGTGGCTGGTTCGACGACGCCACCCTGAATCGCCTCACCGGCGACTGGTTACGCGAGGCCGACGTGCACGCGCCGCTGGCCGACGTGCCGGATGACGTGGAAGTGGGCGTACGCAGCGACGGCGCGCGCCGCATCGTGGTGCTGATCAACCACGGCACCGCCACGCACGTCGTGCAGTTGCCGGCGGCGATGCGTTCGCTGCTGGGCCCGGCGCCGAGCGGCGACACGGTGCAACTGGCGCCCGACGGCGTGGCGGTGCTCGAACAGCGCCGCTGAGCGCTGCCGCGGTGCGCTGCGGCGCACTGCCGGCTAACAGGTGACGGATCGGTGCACTTGGTGCGCCCGGTCCGCACCGATGCGCCAAGCGCGACGGCACGCTCTACAATGCCACTGCCAGCGGGCGTCGCCGCCGCCATCGCGTCGCGGCCTCGTTCCCTCACTGGAGTCGCGCGTGTCCTTGTCTTCTTCTGCTCCGTTGTCGCCGGTGGGCCGGCTGTTCGCCGCTGCCGCCGTGTTCGAAGGCCTGACCTGGGCCGGCCTGTTGCTCGGCATGCTGCTCAAGTACGGCACCCAGACCACCGAGCTGGGCGTGTGGCTGTTCGGCCGCCTGCACGGCGTGGCGTTCCTGCTGTACGTGGTCGCCAGCCTGGTCGCGGCGCTGCGTCTGCGCTGGCCCTGGTGGGCCTGGGCGTTGAGCCTGTTGGCGGCGTTGCCGCCGCTGGTCACGGTGCCGCTGGAACTGTGGTTCCGCAGGATCGGTCTGCTCGGCGCGCCGCGGCAGCGCACAGTGCGATAACGCAGGCGCCGCTGCGTCCGCGGCGACGCAGGTTGTTGCGTGCGGATGCGCTGCGTCGGTGGTGCATTGGGCCGGCGTTGTTCGGCGTCGCTCTAAACTGCAGCGCCTAGCGCAGGCGAGGACGCCATGGGCAAACGCCAACGACGACCGCCCCCGCCAATGCCGGTACCCACGCGCCTGCAGCGGCTGCTCGCGCGTCTGCAACGGCCGGTGTTGCTGCTGATGGCCGCGGCCATCGGCGCGAGCGCTGTGGTGAAGCTGTACCTGCTGGCGAAGGCGCTGTCGAGCGGCGTGTACATTGGCGCATCGAGAATCGGCCCGGCACGGGTCTATCTGCTGCAGACCGATCCTGACCACTATTGGTTCTCGATCGCGTGGGACGGCGTGCTCAGCCTCGTGCTGCTGGCGCTGGCCGTCGCCCTTGGCTGGTCGCTGATGGCGCTGCGCAAGCCGAAGTAGTGCGCCGCCATCGGTGTGTCGCGGCCATCACTTGGCCAGGCAGCGTTGCCAGCGCTCGGCCACGCGCTGCGCGAACCAGGCCGTGGTCAGCTTGCGGGTGATCTTCGGGCTTTCCAGGGCGATGCCTGGCAGCACCGCGCGTGGCAGCGGCTTGCCGGCATCGCGTTCGGCCAGCGCGAACACCTGGCGATACAGGGCGCTGTCGGCGAAGTCGGCGTCGCCACCGCGCTGCAGCTCGCGGCGGATCCTGCGCGTATCCATGCCTAACGGCGTGCCCAGGCTGCGTGCGGCGCGCTCGGTGGCGCCGGGAGCGTCGAGATCGGCACCCGGCGTCAGCAGGTCGCCGTCCAGCGCCAGGGCGATGCCGCTGGCGCGCGCCAGCGCGGCCTGGAACGCGGCATTGCGGCTGGCGTACCAGCCGGCATTGAAGTCGGCGAAGCGGTATAGCATCGCCGCCTCGTTCGGGTAGCCGAGCAGGTGGCGGGTGCCGAACCAGATGCCGCCGCGGCGGCTGAACACCGCGTGGCGCACGCTGTCGGTCAGCGGGTACGGGTAGCCGTCGGTATGCGCTTCGGCAAAGGCGATGCTCACCTGCATCGGCCCGGCGGTGTGCACCGGGTTGAGATCGCCGAACAGGCGCTGGCCCAGCGGCACGCTGCCGGCGATGTCCTCGAAGAGGGCGCTGAGGTCCTGCTCGTTGCGCGCGGCGGCCAGCCGCTCGGCATAGCTGCGCCCATCGGGCCCGCGCAACTGCAGTGCAGCATCCAGCGCGAACGCCGGCACATGCAGCGCGGCCGCGCGCCGCTGCAGTTCCGCCCGCGCGATCTTGCCCAGTCCCGGCACCGGGGGGGTGGTCTGGTAGGTCGATTCCTGTTCGATCACCGCCAGTACGGCGCAGATGGTGTCGGCGCTGGTAGGCAGGTTCTGCGAAGCCAGGGCCACGTAGACGTCGTCGGCCCAGCCGCGGCGGTCGGGCACCGTCGCCGGGATGCGCCGGGTGATGTCCGCCTTGACCTCGCTGGGCGTGCGCTCGGGCACGCGCGGCGCCTGCGTGGCGCAGGCGCCGAGCAAGGCGAGGGTGCACGCGGCGAGCAGGCGAACGAAGACGGCGGCGGGCATCGGCGAGGCGGTTCTGCGGGATGGCGATCGTCTGCATCCTACAGGCGCGGCGTCGGCACCGCGCCTACGCCGCCGGGGTCGACGCTACGCGATCGGAGGCCGCTGCCGCGTGCGCTTCAGTATCGGCCACGTGGATGCCGAAGCCGCTGCGGCCGGGGGCGAGATCCTCCCGCAGCGTCAGCGCCGGAATCGCGTAGTCGCCGCCGTTCTGCTTGCGGAAGGCGATCGGCGCGGCACTGAACAATGCATCCAGGCGCTCGCCTAGCGCCGCGCTGGTCTGCGCGAAACGCGCCGCATCCATGCGGCCGCTGCGGTAGACCACGAACGGCGGCAGTACGTCGAAGCCCGGGTAGTGCAGGATGCCGTGCTGGATCGGGAACAGCAGGGCGTCGATGGGGCCGTTGATGCCGCGCGGCGCGTAGTGCGATTCCCAGCCGCCGGCGGTGACGATCAGCATCGCGCGCTTGCCGGCCAGCATGCCTTCGCCGTAGCGATCGCCCCAGTGCGTGTCGGAGTGTTCGCCGACGCCGTAGGCGAAGCCGCAGGCATATACCCGATCCACCCAGCCCTTGAGGATGGCCGGCATCGAGAACCACCACAGCGGGAACTGCAGCAGCAGCGCATCGGCCCAGCGCAGTTTGTCCTGCTCGGCGGCGATGTCCGCGCGCTGGCGGCCGCTGGCGAAGGCGCGTTGCGAGTCGCGCGAGGGATCGAAGCGCGCGTCCGCCGCGCCGTCCAGGCTGTCCTGTGCGTCGACCGTGGACTTCCAGTCCATCGCATACAGGTCCGACACCTGCACGCGATGGCCGGCGTCCTGCAGGCGTTGCACCGCCACCTGCTTGAGGGCGCCATTGAGCGAGGTGGGTTCGGGATGGGCGTAGACCAGCAATACGTTCATGCGGGTGCTCGGTGAGGGAAGGTCTGCACGCTAGGCCGTCGTTCGCTATAGTGGAAATGAATTACTTTAATTCCCGCTATTGCCATGGTTGATCTACGGCGCCTGGATCTCAATCTGTTGCTGACGCTGGACACGTTGCTGGACACGCACAACGTGACCCGCGCCGCGGCGCGTCTGCATCTGTCTCAGCCGTCGGTCAGCGTGCACTTGGCCAAGCTGCGCGAGGCGCTGGACGATCCGCTGCTGCTGCCGGGGCCGCGCGGGATGCGCCCCACCGTCCGCGCCGAGGCGCTGCGCGCCCCGTTGCGCGAGGCCTTGCAGGCGCTGCAGCAGGCGGTGGCGCCGGAAGCGCCGTTCGATCCGGCGCGCGCGCAGACGCTGTGGCGAGTGGCGGCCAGCGACTACGGTGCCTCCACCGTGCTGCTGCCGGCGATCGCCGCCTTGCGCCGGGTGGCGCCGGGGACCCAACTGGCGGTGCTGCAACTGGCGCCGCCAGCGATCGCGCAACAGGCCGAACAGGGCCAGATCGATCTGGCCCTGCATACCGTCGCCGACGCGCCGCCCGGCCTGCACCGCCGCACGCTGTTCGCCGAGCGTTATGCGCTGGTCGGCCGTACCGGCCATCCGCGGTTACGCCGGCGGCCGAGCCTGGCGCAGTTCTGCGCGCTCGAGCATGTCATCGTCTCGCCCGATGGCGGCGGCTTCAGCGGCGTGACCGATGCGGCATTGCGTGCGCGCGGCCTGCAGCGCCGCGTGGTGCTGTCGGTGCCGCACTTCCTGTTCGTCGTCGCGGCGCTCCAGCGCAGCGACCTGGTGGCGATGCTCCCCGAGCGCCTGGTGCGTGGGCAGTCCGGCCTGCAGGTGTGCGCACCGCCGCTGGAATTGCCGGGCTACGAAATGGCCATGCTCTGGCACGAGCGTGTGCACCGCGATCCGGCGCATCGCTGGTTGCGCGAGCACCTCCTCGCGTCGATCTGATGCCGCGTTGGGCGCGCGACCGCCTCAGCGGCGCGTGGCCAGCACCCCGTCCAGCGCCAGTTGCGCGGCGAAGCCGGCCTTCTCCAGGCGCTTGGCCACCTCGCGCGGCACGTCGCGGCCGCTGGTGAGCTTGTTCGGCGTGCCGGTGTAGTGGAACAGCCGGCCGCCGCGGCGCAGCACCCGCGCGAGCTGGTCGTAGAAGGTTTGCGCGTAGAGCTCCCCGGCGATGCCGAAGCGCGGCGGGTCGTGCAGGATCGCGTCCATCGATGCGTCGGCGATGTTGCCGATGGCGGCGCCGACATCGCAATGGGTCAGCTGCAGGCGACCCTCGCTGGCGGCCGGATCCGGCGACCACGGATTGAGCGTGCGCAACCACAGCACGTCGGCGTTCTTCTCGAACGAGTGCAGCTGCGCGACGCCGGCCTCCAGCGCGCAGGCGGCGAAATAGCCGAGGCCGCCGCAGGTGTCGAGTACCTGCTTGCCGCGTGGTTCCACCAGCGCCACCTTGCGCCGCGCGTCCTCGAACGGCGACAGCTGCGCGCTGGGCAACATCTTGATGCCGTCGATCTCGAAGGTCGGCGCACCCCATTCGGTGGGCACCAGCTTGATCAGCGCGCCGCCGAAGCGCGACACCGCTTCGAAATCCTCGCCATCCCAGTAATAGAGCGTGCGGTCCTTGAGCTTGCCCGGATAGGGGTAGTCGCGTCCCTGCCACTGCCAGCGTTCGGCGCCAAGCAGTGCCTGACCCTGACTGCGCTCCAGGTCGAACGAACCGGACCAAATGGTGGCGCCGGCATCGCGCGCGGCGAGCAGCGCGGCGGCGAGCGGACGGGTGAGCAGGGGGCCGGAATAGCGGGTCACGTGGGATCTGCCGGCGCCACGGCGCGGCATGGGGCTCGGATGCGGGAGCGCATCGTAGCAACATCGGCGGCGTCTGGTCGCGCCGGCGGCGCCCGTCGTTGCGCATCACCTTGAGCCGACCGGCTCGCCTGCGTCACCGCTCCGGATACGGCGTGCCGTCCTTGTGCAGGAACCGCCCGTCGCGGCTCGGGCTCATCATGTCGATGTCCGAACAGGTGATCACATCGTCCGGCGAACGCGAACCGACTTCGAGATACACGGCGTCCGCATCGGATCGGTTGACCAGGTGATGGCCGTTGCCCGAATTCTTCGGGAATGCCGCGCATTCGCCTGCGCGCAACAGAATCTCGCCGTCGTCCTCGATCAGCACCAGTTCCCCCTCGATCACGTAGACGAACTCGTCTTCCTCGCAATGCCAATGGCGCTGGGCCGACCATCCGCCAGGCGGCAGGCGCGTCAGGTTGACGCCGAAGTCGCGCAGCCCGCCGGCGTCGCCGAGGCGCTGGCGCATGCGCTGTGCGCATGGTGCGTCGAAGGGCGGCGGATAGCCGGTGCCCAGGCGTTCGGGGATGGCGCTGAGGTCGAGCTTGGGCATCGTCGGTTCCCTGTGCCGTGCTTGCCAATCGGAGGATGCAGTGTAGGACCACCGTGTGCGCCTCGCAGGGGCACGCAGGTCGCCGATGGCCTGCCAGGCTGCGCATTGATCTCGAAGGACTGCAGGCGGCGATCCGCGGCGGGTCCAGGCCGCACCGCAGCGAGCCTTGCGGATTGGCGATGGGGCCGGCCGCGGCGCCACACCCACGGCAAAAGAGGGATACTGACTATCCCCCCACGTACGCCGTCGCAGCGCCGCTGCCGGCCAGGATCCTCCATGCTCAAGGGTGTGCTGCTCGGTTTCGCCTGTTATGCCGCCTATTCGATCAGCGATGCCTTCGTGAAGGGGCTGGAGGGGTCGCTTCCGGCCTACGAGGTGGTGTTCTTCGGGGCGCTGCTGATGCTGTCGGCGCTGCCGTTTCTGAAGAAGCCGGGCGATCGCTGGCGCGAGGTGGTGGTGGCGCAGCGGCCGAGCATCTGGCTGCTGCGCGCGTTCACCGGCGCGGCCGGCAATCTGTCCGCGGTCACCGCGTTCACCCTGCTGCCGATGGCCGAGGCGTTCGCGCTGATCTTCCTGATGCCGATCTTCGTCACCGTGCTGTCGGTGCTGCTGCTCAAGGAAGAAGTGCGCTGGCGGCGCTGGCTGGCGGTGATCGTCGGCTTCATCGGCGTGCTGGTGGTGTTGCGGCCGGGGTTCCGGCACCTGGGCCAGGGCCATGTCGCGGCGATCGTCTGCGGGCTGGTGGGGGCGGTGTCGGTGATCAGCCTGCGCATGGCCGGGCCGGGCGAGAAGCGCCTGACCCTGTACGGCGCCGGCGTGCTCGGCCCGCTGCTGATGGGCGGGCTGCTGATGCTGCCGACCTTCGTCTGGCCGAGCTGGCAGCAGTGGATCCTGCTGGCCGGCTATGGCCTGCTCGCCGGCCTGGCTGCGATCTTCATGATGTACGCCTCGCGCGCGGCGCCGATCAGCGCGGTGGCGCCGACCCAGTACAGCCAGATGCTGTGGGCGATCGGCTTCGGCTACTGGCTGTTCCACGACCACCTGGACTGGCCGATGGCGGTGGGCATCGCGCTGATCCTGGGCGCCGGGCTGTTCACCCTGGTGCGCGAGGAGAAGGTCACGCGGTGGTGGCGGCGCACCAAATTGGTGTGAGTGTCGCCGCCTGAGCCGATCTCGGTCGCCGCCCCGGCGCCGATCAGGAAATCGCCGATACGGCCGCGCGCGCAGCGCGGCGATGCTGCCGACTCACGGACGAGGCAGGACAGCGGCGCGTGTGGCTGCAAGGGACCGCTGCGGTCGCCACGTCATCGGACTTTCCTTATCAAGATCGGAGAACGGCATGACGAACAATGCGATGGGGCAGTTGCTCGACGCCGCGGCCCATGCGGGCGCGGTCGGTGCGTCCGGCGTGCGGGTGGTGGCAGGCGTGGTCGGCGCGGACGGTGCGGTCCGCAACGGCGCGGGGTACACGGTGGCGCATGTCAGCACCGGGCATTACCTGGTGAGCTTCCAGCCGCCGTTCCAGGCGCTGGACGGGGTGTCGGTGACCCAGATCTATCCCGGCGACGGCAGCACCTGCGACAACGCGGTGATCATCCGCCTGGATGCGGGCCAGGTCCTGCTGAAGACCGGCGATGGCGGCGGCAACCAGTCCGACCGCGATTTCAGCTTCGTGGCGATCGGGCAGGGCGGCGCGCTGGCCTGAGCGACGGCCCCCGCGGCGTCCCGGGCGGCATGCGGCGCCGTCCGCGCCGCTGCGGGGGCCACCCGGCGCACGCGCGGCTGGCGCGCGCTGCCGCCATCTTCTATGTTTGCAGGCTAATCCCTCGCGATGGCCTGCGCTCATGACCGATCCGTCCGCCCAGCCCGACCACCTGCAGCGCAGCCTGTCCAACCGCCACCTGCAGTTGATCGCGATCGGCGGAGCGATCGGCACCGGCCTGTTCATGGGCTCGGGCAAGACCATCAGCCTGGCCGGGCCGTCGATCCTGTTCGTGTACCTGATCATCGGCGTGATGCTGTTCTTCGTGATGCGCGCGATGGGCGAGCTGCTGCTGTCGAACCTGGAGTACAAGTCGTTCATCGACTTCTCCACCGACCTGCTGGGGCCCTGGGCCGGGTTCTTCTGCGGCTGGACCTACTGGTTTTGCTGGATCATCACCGCCATCGCCGACGTGATCGCGATCGCCGCCTACGCGCAGTTCTGGTTCCCGACGCTGGCGCCGTGGATCCCGGCGATGCTGTGCGTGCTGTTGCTGCTGGGGCTGAACCTGGTGACGGTGAAGCTGTTCGGCGAGATGGAATTCTGGTTCGCGCTCATCAAGATCATCGCGATCTGCGCGCTGATCCTCACCGGCGCCGGCCTGGTCGCCTGGGGCTTTCAGTCGCCGTCCGGGCACGTGGCCTCGCTGGCCAACCTGTGGAACGACGGCGGCATGTTCCCGATGGGGCTGGGCGGGTTCTTCGCCGGCTTCCAGATCGCGGTGTTCGCCTTCGTCGGCATCGAGCTGGTCGGCACCACCGCCGCCGAGACCGCCGACCCGCGCCGCAACCTGCCCAAGGCGATCAACTCGATCCCGGTGCGCATCCTGGTGTTCTACGTGCTGGCGCTGGTGGCGATCATGGCGGTGACGCCGTGGCGCGAAGTGGTGCCGGGCAAGAGTCCGTTCGTGGAGCTGTTCGTGCTGGCCGGCGTGCCGGCCGCGGCCAGCCTGATCAACTTCGTGGTGCTGACCTCGGCCACGTCCTCGGCCAACAGCGGCATCTTCTCCACCAGCCGCATGCTCTACGGCCTGGCCGAGGAGCGCCACGCGCCGCGCGGCTTCGCCCGGCTTTCGCGTGCGGCGGTGCCGGCGCGCGGGCTGCTATTTTCCTGCGCCTGCCTGCTCGGCGGCACCGTGCTGATGTACCTGATCCCGAACCTGGTCACCGCGTTCACCCTGGTCACCACGCTGGCCGCGGTGCTGTTCATGTTCGTCTGGTCGCTGATCCTGTGCGCCTACATCGCCTACCGGCGCAAGCGCCCGCAGTTGCATGCGGCGTCCGCGTTCAAGATGCCCGGCGGCGTGGTCATGTGCTACGTGTGCCTGGCGTTCTTCGCCTTCGTGCTGGCGCTGCTGACCCTGCAGGCCGATACCCGCCAGGCGCTGTTCGCCAGCCCGGTGTGGTTCCTGCTGCTGGGCGTGGGCTACGCGTTGAAGCGCCGCAGCGCCTGAACCGGTGCGCGCGGCGGTCGTTGACGCTCTGCGCGCGCTGACGGATGCTCGCGGCCTTTCCTGCGCGAGCCCGTCCCGATGATCACTCTCCATCGCCTTGGCGGCACCTCCGACACACCGGTGTGCTGGGTGGACCTGTGCCAGCCGAGCGAGGCGGACCTGGCCGAGGTCGACCGCAAGGTCGGCTTCGCCGTGCCGACGCGCGCGGCCATCGGCGAGATCGAGTTCAGCAGCCGGGTGCGGGTGGAAGGCGAGGTGCTGTTCCTCAACGTGCCGCGCTTCCAGGACGAGGACGGCCCGACCGCGCCGCTCGGTTTCGCGGTGTCGCCGCGGGTGCTGGTGACCCAGCGCGAGCAGCCGATGGCCTCGCTGGACGCGGTGGCCGCGCAGTTGCAGCACAGCCCCTGCCGCAGCACCGACGACCTGCTGCTGCGCCTGCTCGACGAACTGGTCGGGCGCCTGGCCGACCGCCTGGAAGCGCTGGAGGCGCAGATCACCGAGACCACGCGCGCCGCGTTCGCCAAGCCGCATGCGCGGCACAAGTCGCGGCACCTGGAGCGGATGCTGCACGACGTCGGCGACATGGGCCGGCGCCTGGGCGGCATGCACAACGCCGGCCACGGCCTGCTGCGCCTGGCCACCTACCTGGGCGATGCGGCGCCGGACTGGTTCGGCGAGGACGCGGCCAAGCGCATCGGCCTGTTGCACAAGGATCTGTCCACGCTCATCGAATTCGAGCAGCACCTGGACGATCGCATCGAGTTCCTGCTCGACAGCGTGCTGGGCATGATCAACGTCGACCAGAACAACGTGATGAAGGTGATGGCGGTGGCCTCGGTGGTGGGCATCCCGCCGACGGTGCTGGTCGGCATCTGGGGCATGAACTTCGCGCACATGCCCGAGCTGAAATGGCACGACGCCTACTACTGGGCGCTGGGCGTGATCGCGCTGAGCATGCTGTTGCCGCTGGCGTGGTTCCGCCGGCGCGGCTGGGTCTGAGCCACTGCGCGCGGCGCCGGCCGCGCAGGATCACGCCGCGAGGCTGTCGGCCTGTGCTGCGGCGTCCGCCGCGTCGTGCTCTTCGCCGCTGACGTGCTGCACCGGGGCGATGTCCCACGACACCGTGTCCGGATCGATCAGGGCGTGAATCGCCGCACCCTGCAGTTCGCGCATCAGCCGCCGCGCCGACGCGGTGCCGTGCGCCACGCTGTCCCACAGCACCATGTCGACCACGCTGCCGTCGCGGCGGCGGGCGATGCGCCGCGAGCGGAAGCCGGGCTGGCGCTGCAGCCACGCATCGACCTCGGCGTTGGCGCGCAGGAAGGTGCGCCAGGTGCAGTCCAGCAGGCGGAAGGTGGCGATTTCCAGGGCTTCGGTATGGGGATGCATCGGTCTCTCCTGCGGTCTGCATCGCCCGCACGGCGCGCTGGTGGCGACGCGGCAGCGCGACGGCGGGCATGGGGGAAGGGACAGGGCCGAACGGCCGGAACAGGCGGGCGGGGGCGGGCGTTCCGGGACGGCGCCGGTAGGGGAACCGGCCGACACAGGATGCTGGCCCGCGCCGCCGGCGCGTTAGCGCGATCCAACGGAATTCTTGTACGATCCTGCAAGCCGCGTCGCGCCGTGGTCCGTGCCGGCGCAGCATCGTGCAAGCTTGCCTTCCTCCTCCGCACGCTACGGCGCCCTTGCCGATGACCGCGCTCGCCCACCGCTACCAGGAAATGGCCGCCCTGGTTGCCCGATTGGCCACGCCCGATGGCGACCACGACACCGCCATCGAGGGCTTCTTCTGTTCCTACCGCTCCGCGCCGTCGCCGAAGACGCACACCGCGCAGTGGCCGGTCTTCGCGCTGGTGCTGCAGGGCGAGAAATGCCTCACCCTGGGCAACGAGGAGTATCGCTACGGGGTCGGCACCTTTCTGCTGGTGACGCTGGATCTGCCGGTGGTCTCGCGCATCACCCAGGCCAGCCCGGAACAGCCGCTGCTGGGCGTGGGCATGTCGATCCGGCCGGACCGGCTGCGCGAACTGCTCGAGCGCATTCCCTTGCCGCCGCAGGTCGGCGCCGAGCGCCCGCGCGGGGTCTCGGTCAACACCGCCTGTCCGGACCTGCTGGATGCCACGCTGCGCATGCTGCGGCTGCTGGAACGCCCGGCCGACATCGCCGCGATGGCGCCGCTGATCGAGCAGGAGATCCTGTACCGCCTGCTGGTCGGGCCGTGCGGGCCGAACCTGCTGCGCATCGCCCAGGAGGACAGCCCCAGCAACCGCATCGCCAAGGCCATCGCCTGGTTGCGCCAGCACTACGCCGAGCCGCTGCGGATCGAGGACCTGGCGCGCCAGGTCAACATGAGCGTGTCCTCGCTGCATCACCATTTCAGCGCGGTGGCGGCGATGACGCCGCTGCAGTACCAGAAGCAATTGCGCCTGCGCGAGGCGCGGCGGCTGATGGTGGTCGAACGCATGGACGTGGGCGCGGCCGGCTACCGCGTCGGCTATCAGAGCCCGTCGCAGTTCAGTCGCGAATACAGCCGGCTGTACGGGCGTTCGCCGCGCAGCGACCTGGCCGAACAGCTCGGCTTGGCAGGTTGAGCCGTGCTGGCACTGCGCGGGACGCCGTGCGCAGCTGACGTGCTGCTGCTTGATCGACGACAGGACATCTCCCATCACGTCGAGGCGCGTCCCGTAGGAGCGGCTTCAGCCGCGACGGGCGTTCCCGCTAAAGCCGGTCGCGGCTGAAGCCGCTCCTACAAGACGCGGAGCCGCCTCCGGCTTGAGTGTCGTGGGATCAGATGATGCGAGGTGCGTTGCAGACAGCGCGGCATCTTGCATCTGCGCCGTGCAGGACCGGTGCAGTCCTGCACGGGCGCCACGGGTTACTGCAGTTGCTTGAGCCGCGCGACGATCTCTTCGGCGTGGCGCTCGATCAGGCCTTCGGAGGTGCCCCAGGCGGTGCTGTTGGTCGATTCGACGTCGAACTGCGCGGCGGTCTTGCCGTTGGCATCGGCGACGCTGACGCGGCTCTTGATCTTGTCGCGCCCGGCCATGATGCCGGCCTAGAAGCGCGCGCCATTGCTGCGCATGTAGTAGTGGTCGATGACGATGGTCATCTTGCGCGCATTGGCCTGGCCCTGCGTGCCGTGCAGGTGCGCCGCGTCCAGTTGCGCGTCGAGCTGGCGGCGGAACATGGCCAGGCTCTCGGCATCGGTGTCGTCGTTGCCGGTGAGCTGGTACCAGTAGGTTTCCGCGGTGGTCGCCTTGTAGCTCTGGTGCACCACGCTGTTGGTCGCGCAGCCGGCGGCCAGCAGCATCACGCCCAGCAGCGCGAGCGTTCTCCATTGCAGTTTCATGCTCTCTCCTTGTTGGGTCCCCATGCCGGGGCGAACGCCGCCGGCCGCGGCAGCATAGCGGCTGGGCGTGGGCAGGCGGGAGGCCTAGCGCGTTGTCTCCGGATCGCCCAGCCACGCCGCCACGATCCGCGCATAGGCGCCGCTGGCCTTGCTCAGGTGCAGCCACTGGTCCACGTAGGCCTTCCAGGCCATGTCGTCGCGCGGCAGCAGGAAGGCCTTTTCGCTGTACTGCAGCGGCTGCTGCGGCGCCACCGCGCACAGGCCCGGCACCTGGCGCTGCTGGAAGCGTGCTTCGGAGGCGTCGGTGATCATGACGTCGGCGCGGCCCTCGCGCAGGTCGCGGAAGATGGCGGGGTTGTCGTCGGACAGGATCAGGTGCGCATGCGGCAGTTCGCGGCGGGCGAAGGCCTCGTTGGTGCCGCCGCGCGGTTCGATGACCCGCACCTCGGGGCGGTCGATTCGGGCGATGTCGCGGTAGCGCGCCTGGTCGGCGCAGCGCACCAGCGGGATCTTGCCGTCGACCTCCAGCACCGCGCTGAACCAGGCCTGGCGCTGCCGCGGCAGCGACACCGAGATGCCGCCGACGGCGATGTCGCATCGATCGGCGTGCAGGTCCGGCAGCAGGCTCGGCCAGCGCGTCGGCACCCAGTGCAGCTTGACCTCCAGGCTGTCGGCCAGCGACTGCGCCAGGGCGATGTCGATGCCTTCGTAGCCGCCGTCGGCGCGCAGGCGGCTGTAGGGCGCGTAGTCGCCGGTGGTGCAGACGCGCAGCACGCCGCGTTGCAGGACGCTGTCCAGATGCGACGGGGCGGCGTGCGCCAGCAGCGTGAGTGTGGCGCCGAGCAGGGCGGCGGCGAGGCGTCGGGTCATGCGGTGCTCCTGCGGCAGGGTGGGCATCGGCGCCCGCTGGCTGTACGCCGGCTGTCGCAGTGCCGGCGCGCGCCACCTTAGCCGGTTTCCGCATGCGCCGGCGCAATCCCTGGCAGGACAAGGCTTTGCGTGCGCGGCGCGGCCGCAGATGGCGTCGCGTCGCTGCCGGCCGCGCGCGGCGGCACGCGCCGGCAACGGAACTCACGGCACGCTGTACAGGTCCGTCCCCCCACATTCGCTATCGTCGCCTGCCTATGGATTCCCGACCGTCGTGACCGCCCTCCCTGCGCAAGACCGTTGGCAGCAGCTATGGGCGGCACTGGCGACCGTGATGATCCTGGCCTTATTGGGACGGCTGCTGTGGGGCGCGCCGTCGGCGCCGCTGCGCCCGGCGGCCGAGGATGCGCTGCGCCTGGTGTTCCTGCCGCGGCAACCCGCGCAGCGCGCTGCGGTCCCGCCACAGGCCGCCACGCAGGTGCCGTCGGCGGCCGCGCGCACGCCGGCGACCATGCGGCAGCCACGCGGCGCCGAGGTGCCGCCGTCCACGTCCACGTCCACGTCGTCGCCGACACCGACACCGACACCGACACCGACACCGACACCGACACCGACCACCGCGGCCGGCACGCGGATGGCGGCGACGCTCTATACCGGCGATGGCCGTCCGCGCCTGCCGGACGGGGTGGCGGTGGATCCGTTCGCGCAGGCGCAGGGCACGCCGCCGGGGACGCTCAATCCGCGCGACGTCGCCAAGTCCAAGCGCCTGCTCGAACGGCCAAACCCGATCGACTACCGATCGACCCGTTTCGACAAGGACTGGGCCAGCGACGGCACCCTCGGCGATGTCGCCGTGCAGGGCATCGACCGGGCGATCAAGCAGCTATTGCCCAAGAACACCCATCAGTCGGCGGTAGCGCGGCCGCCGCCGGACGTGCGGTTCAACCCGGCGCTGCACGAGCGCGCCAGCGACCTCGGCAGCGAGGCCACCGGCGATGCCTACAAGGCCGCACCGATCGCCTTCGAAAAGGCGCCCGGATTGGAGGGTGAAGCCAGCCGGCGGATTCGCCAGGCCCTGGCCGACCTGCAGCAACGCCGTGGCGCCTGTCCGGCAGCGCAGCGCGCGCGCCTGCTGGCGCCGGTGCAGCAGCACCTGGACGCGCTGCTGCAGGTGGAAACCGCCATGGCCAAGGGCGCCGACCCGATCCGCGCGCAGCAACTGCTGCCGCGCGAGGCCGACAGCGCCTACGACCTGGCGCGGCGCGCGCTGTGGTACGCCGACCAGAAGCTGGCGGCGTGCGCACCGTAGGCGGTGATTCGACCTTGGAAGCGTCGGGACTGAAGTCCCTCCCACAGTGCACCAGCCAGCTTGCTGCGGATTCCTGGAGGAGCGGCTTCAGCCGCGATGGCATTGCAGGGACGCCGTGGTCGCGGCTGAAGCCGCTCCTACGAGGGAGGCGCTGTCGGACAGCGTGCCGAACTCCGCCATCACTCGTGTCGACGCGCGCTGCGCGATGATGCGCGCCCGTCCCGTCCGATCAGTTGCCCGATGCCGCTTGCCCGTGCCGCGCTGTGCCTGTTGCTGTGCTGCGGCGTCGTCGCCGGCGCTTCCGCGCGCACCGTGTACCGCTGCGTGCGCGACGGCACGGTCAGCCTGGCCACGGCGCCGGAACCGGGCTCGCGCTGCACGCCGAAGGAACTGGACGATGCCGCGATCGCCATGCCCAACCTGTGGGGCAACCTGGGCGTGTTCAGCGGCACGTTGTACGAGCGCGAGCAGGACGGCCGGCTGGTCTACTCCACGCGCAACCTGCCGGGTTCGCGGCCCTACCTGCGCTTCACCGCGGTGACCCCGCCCGGCGAGAGCGCGCATCCCGGCCTGGGCAAGGTGGGGGCGCCGCAGCTGCAGGTGCATGCCCGGCCGTTCCGTGCCGCGGCCCGGGCCACCGGGGTGGACGAGCCGTGGCTGCGCGCGATCGCGCATGCCGAGAGCGGCTTCGACGCCGCCGCGGTCTCGCCCAAGGGCGCGCAAGGGGTGATGCAGCTGTTGCCGGAGGTGGCGAAGGAATATGGCGTGCGCGACCCGTTCGCGGCCGACCAGTCGATCGCCGGCGGTGCCCGCTACATGCGCGCGCTGTTGCGCCGCTACGACGGCGACCGGGTGCTGGCCGCGGCGGCCTACAACGCCGGCATCGGCACGGTGGCGCGCTACGGCGGCGTGCCGCCGTACGCGGAGACCCGCGAGTACATCGACAAGGTGATGGCGCTGTACCAGCGCTACCGTACGGCGATGGGCATCGCGGTGGAGACGCCGGCGCAGTAGCGGCGGCGCCGACCGCCGGCCATGCCGCGTGCGCAGGCCGACGCGGCGTGGCCGCGGCGCCTGCCACGGCTCAAAGCGCGACGGCTTCCGTCTCCGCCTCGGCGTCCGCCTGCGCTTCCGCGTGCGGCGCAGCCGGCGTGGCAGCCGGCGCCGCGTACAGGTCCATCAGCAGCAGGGTCACGCCGTTGGTCCAGCCGAAGCCGTCCTGCAGCGCGTACTCGCCGCCACCGCCGCCCTTGGCCTGTGCGTCCACGCCGTACTTCTCCACCAGCTTGTGCTGTTGCGCGAACAGCGCCTGCACCCGCGCCAGGAAACGGCTGCCAATGCGCTGGGCCAGCGCGTCCTGGCCGTAGCGGCGCAGGCCGTCCACGGCGATCCATTGCAGCGGCGCCCAGCCGTTGGGCTCGTCCCACTGCTGGCCGGTGTGCAGGCGCGTGGTCGCCACGCCGCCCGGGCGCAGCAACTGCGCCTGCACGGTGTCGGCGCTGCGCTTGGCCCGCGCCGGCGAGGCGACCCCGACGAACAGCGGGTACAGCGCCGCGGCGGTGACCTGCTCGCGCAGCCGGCGCTGCTGCCAGTCGTAGTCGGTGTAGTAGCCGGCATCGCTCCACAGGTGCTTGTCGATCGCGGTCTTGCGCGCGCTGGCCAGGGCGGCGTAGTCGGTGTCGCAGCCGGCCGCGCCCGGGTTCTTGGCGCAGGCCAGGGCCAGGGTGCTCTCCAGGTGGTAGAGCAGGCTGTTGAGGTCGACCGGGACGATGGCGGTGGTGCGGATGCTGGCCAGGGTCTTGCGGTCGCCGAGCCAGCGGCTGGAATAGTCCCAGCCGCTCTCGGCGCCGGCGCGCAGGTCGCGGTAGACCTCGGCGGCGGGGCGGTCCTTGGCCTCGGCCGCGGTGCGCACGTCGTGCAGCCAGGCTTCCGGGCGCGGCGTGTCGCGGGCGTCCCAGTAGCGGTTGAGCAGGCTGCCGTCGGCCAGGCGCACCACGTGCGCATGTGCATGGCCTGGGGCCAGGCTCTGCGCGCCTTCCATCCAGTACGCGTACTCCTTCTGCAACTGCGGCAGGTAGCGCGCGTAGGCGGCATCGCCTTCCACCTTGGCCTGCAACTGCACCATGTGCGAGAAGAACGGCGGCTGCGAACGGCTCAGGTAGTAGGTGCGGTTGCCGTTGGGAATGTGCCCGTAGGTGTCGATCAGGTAGGCGAAGTTGTCCAGCATCTGCCGGCTGCGTTCGTGCTCGCCGCTCTCCACCAGGCCGAGCATGGTGAAGTAGGAATCCCAGTAGTAGACCTCGCGGAAGCGCCCGCCCGGTACCACGTAGGGGTGCGGCAGCGACAGCAGGCTGCTGTAGGGCGGCACGTCGACCTGGCGGCGCACCAGCAGCGGCCACAGCGCGTCGATGTGCTCGCGCAGGCCGGTGTCCTGGCGGATCGCCTCGGTCTGTACCGGGCCGGATTCCTCGAAGTTGGCGGCGACGAAGCGGCGCAGGTCGAAGCCGGGTTGCTGGCGCTGCGCCAGATAGTCGGCGTTGATCAGCGCCGGGTCGCGCAGCGGCAGCGCATCGACGAAGTGCTTCTGATCGTCGAACAGCTCCTGCTGCTGCACCGCCTGGAACAGTTCCGGGTAGGCCAGGTCGGGCGTCTGCGGCGGCGGCACCGGTGCGGTCAGCGTCGTCGCGGGCGCGGCCTCGGCCATGGCGGTGTCGACGTTGCCCAGCAACAGGCCGAGCGACAGGCTCAGCAGCGGGGTGCAACAGGGAGGAGCGGCATGGCTCATGTCGGGTCCAGAGCAGGATGCGTGCGGCATGGTAAACGACCGAAGCGGAGACGGGGCGCGCGGCCGGCTCTGGAGACGCGGCTGCCGATCCTGCCCTGGCGGCCGCGCGCCGCCCGGCTCGTACCGGTGAGGGACCGCAACGTCCCGGGTGATGCAAGAACGGGGCCGCTGCCGCGGCGCGGCTGCCCGTCGCCGGGTCAGCCGGGGCACGTCACCTGCAGAATGGTTGGCGCCTCGCGCCCAGAGCGGGGCGGCTGGGCGTCCAACGCGCGGCCAAGGCCGATGCGTAGGCGCTCGCCCGCTGCGCGGAGCAGGGAGGTGGCGCTGTCAGCGCGCCACGCGCGCCGGTCGGCGATCCGCCGGTCAGGGCGTCTGCGGCCGCAGGCGGTCCTTCTCGGCGCTGAGCGCGGCTTCGGCGCGCAGGAACACCAGCCCGATCTGCTCGTCCGCCCGCGTGGCCTGGGCGGCGCCGACCAGGACGGTCAGCCCGAGCGCCTGCTGCCGCGCGGCGATTTCGCGCAGGCCGCGCAGCTTCCGCTCGGCGTCGGCGCCATGCAGCATGACGATGAATTCCGCGCTGTCGGTTGCCCGGTCCACGCTGTCGGCGCCGCCATCCTGCACGTAGCTGCCCAGGGCGCGGTCGAGCTGCTGCAGGCTGCTGCCGAGCAGGCGTTCGCTCTGCCGCTCGGCCAGCGCGGCCAGTTCCTGCACTTCCAGCATCACCACCCAGTAGCGGCCCTCGGCGTCCGCGCTGTCGGCAACCGGGTGCGCTTGCAGGAGCGCCTCGCGTTCGCGCTGCAGCGCATCGCGGCGCGCGTCGAGCAGGCGCATGGCGGTGCGCGCCAGCGCGCGCAGGCCATCGCGTTGGGCGTCCTGGAGTTCGCGCGGCGTGGTGTCCAGCACGCACACCGTGCCCAAGGCGATGCCCTCATCGGTCACCAGCGGCATGCCGGCGTAGAAACGCGCCCCGGTATCACCCCGGACCACCGCGATGTCGGCAAAACGCGGGTCGGCGGCGAGGTCGGGCACTTCCAGCAGTTGCTGGGGCTCGCGGATCGCGTGGCCGCACACCGCCTGGCTGCGCTCGGTCTGCGACACCTCCAGGCCCATCCTGGCCTTGAACCACTGCCGGTCGCGGTCCACCAGCGAGAGCAATGCGATCGGCGTGTCGCACAGCGCGGCGGCGATCTGCACGATGTCCTGGTAAGCGTCTTCGGGCAGGCTGTCGACGATGCGGTAGCTGTCGAGGACGCGCTGGCGCTGGGCTTCATCGGTCATGGGCGGCGTCGGGTCTGGCGCGGATCGCAGGGCGCAGCACGATACCGCAGGGCGCCGAGATGTCGCGTGGACAAGCGCGCAAGCGTGATGCAGTGCACGCCATGCACCCATCTGCCGCGTACGACCTCTCCGTGCTGCGATCGCCGCGCCGCGCGGCGCGCGCTGGCGGTCAGCCGGCGGCACCGGCGCCGAGCGCGCGCAACTGCGCCTGCAGGGTGGCGGCGTTGTCGAGGGCGTGGCCGAGTGCGGTGTTGTCGAAGATCACCCAGGTGTCGCCCGGGTGCGGCGTGGCGGCGACGACGCGCTCGGCCAGGTTGCGCAGCGTGGCGTCGGCGTAGTCGCTGTAGTAGATGCGCGGCGCGCCGTGCCAGCGCCAGTAAGCCGGCGTCGCCGTGCCGGCCGGCTGCGCGGCGGTTGCGTTGAGGGCCGGGTCGGCGGCCACGCGTGCGATGCGGTGGCGCTGCCACAGCGCCTCGGCGCGCGCGCTGAACCAGCTGGCATGGCGTGGTTCGCAGGCGATGCCGCCGTGCCAGCGGCGCCGCAGCATCGCGAAGAAGGTGGCGGCGGTGCGCGCATCGAAGGCCAGGCTGGGCGGCAGTTGCACCAGCAGGCAGCCGAGCTTGTCGCCGAGATGGCCGACCTCGCCAAGGAAGGTCTGCAGCAGGGGCGCGACGCGGTACAGCCGCGCGTCGTGGGTAATCGTGCGTGGCACTTTGGCGGAGAAGCGGAACGCCGCCGGCACGCTGTCGGCCCAGCGCTGGTAGGTGCTCGCGCGGTGGGCGCGGTAGAACGTGGAATTGATCTCGACCGCGTCGAAGCGGGTGGCATAGCGCGCCAGCTGGCTGGCGCCGTCGCCGACCAAGGTGCGCTGCGTGCTGGCGATCGACCAGCCGGCGCAGCCGACGCGGATGTTCGGCGCGGCGTCGGCGCGGCGGGGAGAAGCGGTCGGCATCGGCGGCAGCGGGCGAGAACAGGCCTTCCGGATACCAAGTGCTGCGGCCAGGAGCCGTGAAGGACAGGCACCGCGCGCCGCCTTGGCGACTCATCCGCCACCCGCGCGCCAGGGCGGCCGGTGCCTGCAGGTTGCGCCGGAGCGCAGTCTGCACGTTTCCTGTCGTCGCATGTCGCATGTCGCATCGCGCGATGGCGCTGCGTTGCGATGGCGCCGACGCCCGATGCTGGCGTCGGCGCGTGGCGCATGGCGGGGCAACCCCGCCATGCGTGTGCGGCGTTACGGCTTGGCCTTCGCCTTGACCGGCTGGCCGTCGCTGTCCAGCACCTGCACCTCGCCCAGCTTCAGCGCGCGCACCGGCGCTTCGATCTGCTTGAGGTCGCCGACGATGACCCAGGTCATCGCCTGCGGCGCCACGATCTCCTTGATCGCCGCTTCCGCCGCCGGCTGGTCGACCGCTTCCAGGCGCGTCTTCAGCGTCTGCACGTAGTCGTCCGGGCGGCCGTACTGGACGATGCCTTCCATCGCGCTGAGCACCGCGCCGGTGGTCTCGAAGCTGCCCGGCAGGGCGCGCACGCGCTGTTCCTTGATCTTGGCGATCTCGGCGGCGGTCAGCGGCTTGTCGCCGACCACGGCCTTGGCTTCCTTGAGGATCTCGGCGGCCGATTCGGCGGTCTTGTCGGTCTGCACCGGGGCGAAGAACAGGAACGGGCGCTGGCCGATCGCGTCGATCATGAAGCTGTTGGCGCCGTAGGCCCAGCGCTTGTCCTCGCGCAGGTTCATGTTCAGGCGCGAGGTGAAGGTGCCGCCGAAGGCGCCGTTGGCCACGCCGATCGCCAGGTTGTTCGGCGCCTTGGTCGAGGGCGCCAGCAGGCCGGCCAGGATCAGCGACTGCGGGGCGTCGTCGCGGTTGATCAGGAACACGCGCGGCTTGGGCTGCGCGGCCACCTGCGGCAGGCTCTTGGTCGGGCGCTTGCCGGCCGGGGCCTGCCAGTCGCCGAACGCGGCATCCAGCTGCGGGATGATCTTGTCCAGGGTGGTATCGCCGGCGACCAGGATGCGCACGTTGTCCGGACGCAGCCAGTTGTTCTGGAACGCGCTCAGGTCGCCCGCGGTCAGGCTCTTGATCGCCGCCTCGGTGCCGGTGCCGGTGAGCGGCACGCCGTACGGATGGGTCGGGCCGTACAGCAGCGGCGGCAGGGTGCGCAGCGCCAGGCCCTGCGGCTGGGTCTTCTCCTGCGCGATCGAGGCCAGCCACTGGCCGCGGATGCGCTCGATGTCGTCGGCCTTGAACGCCGGGTTGCGCACGATGTCGGCGAACAGTTCCAGCGACGGCGCCAACTGGTCGTTGAGCGCGTTGAGCGAGGCGTCGCAGCTGTCCAGCTCGCAGGACACGCTGGTCATCGCGCCCAGGCGCTGGCGGCGCTGCGCCACGTCCACCGAATCCAGGTTGCGGGTGCTCTCGTTCATCAGCGCCGCGGTGAAGTTGGCGGTGCCGAGCTTGCTGCCACGGTCGGTCGCGTAGCCGGCATCGAACAGCAGCTGGATCTGCGTGACCGGGATGGTGTGGCGCTCGGCCAGCACCACCTCGATGCCGTTCTTGAGCTTGCCGCGCTGCAGCTGCGGGAAGCTCAGGCTCGGGAACTGGGTGGTCTCCGGCACGCCGGCGGCGCGGTCCACCTGCGACTTGCCGACGCTGTAGTCGGCCTTGGCCGGCACCTTCGGCGCGGGCTTGCCCGGGGCCGCCGGCAGCGGCTTGACCGCCTTGTCCTCGGCCGCCGGATCGAAGCCCTCCGGCGCCGGCAGCACGGTCAGCAGGTAGTCGCCCTTGCCGAACCAGGTGTCGGCGGCCTTGCGCACGCTGGCGACGGTGGCGTCCTGCGCGCGCTGCAGGTCCTTCTTGTAGGCGCCCGGATCGTTGCGGTAGACCTGGCCCTCGGCCAGCACGGTGGCCTTGCCGCCGAAGCCGCCGACCTTCTCCAGGCCGCGCACGAAGCCGGCGCGGTAGCCGACCTGGGCGCGCTGCAGTTCGTCGGCGGTGGGGCCTTCGGCCAGGAACTTCTGCAGTTCGTCGGCGATGGCGGCCTCGACCTTGGCCGGGTCCACGCCTTCCTTCACGTCGGCGGTGATCTGCAACTGGCTGGCCAGCGCGAACGACTGCAGGCCGGCGGAGACGTCGTCGGCCAGCTTGTCGCGATAGACCAGGCGCTGGTACAGGCGGCTGGTCTTGCCGCCGCCGAGCACGGTGGTGGCCAGGTCCAGCAGCACCGCGTCGTCGGTGCCCAGCTGCGGCGCCACCCAGGTGCGGTAGATGCGCGGCTGCGCGACGTGGTCGTGCTGCACGCCGCGGGTCTGCTTGGCCAGCGGGGTGATCCACGGCTGTTGGCGCGGCACCGGGCGGCCGGCGGGGATGTCGC
This sequence comes from Xanthomonas sp. PPL134, assembly GCF_040595915.1. Taxonomy (NCBI): domain Bacteria; kingdom Pseudomonadati; phylum Pseudomonadota; class Gammaproteobacteria; order Lysobacterales; family Lysobacteraceae; genus Xanthomonas; species Xanthomonas sp. PPL134. The sequence continues at coordinate 145,353 of NZ_JAMDLL010000005.1, read as the reverse complement.
CGAAGTACCGCTCGGCCTTGGCCTTGGCCTGCGCCACGGTGATGTCGCCGGCCAGCACCAGGGTGGTGTTGGCAGCGCCATAGTTGTCGTGGAACCACTGCTTGACGTCGTCCAGCGAGGCCGCGTCGAGGTCGGCCATCGAGCCGATGGTGTCGTGCTGGTAGGGATGGTTGGCCGGGAAGATGTTGGCCAGGATGTTCTCGTCGACGCGGCCGTAGGGGCGGTTCTGGCCCTGGCGCTTCTCGTTCTGGACCACGCCGCGCTGGGTGTCCAGTTCCTTCTGGCCGATCGCGCCGAGCAGGTGGCCCATGCGGTCCGATTCCATCCACAGCGCGGTGTCCAGCGCGGTGGTCGGCACGGTCTCGAAGTAGTTGGTGCGGTCGAACCAGGTGGTGCCGTTCATGTCGGTGGCGCCGACTTTCTCGAACGGCTGGAAGTAGGTGCCCTTGTGGTTCTCCGAGCCGGAGAACATCAGGTGCTCGAACAGGTGCGCGAAGCCGGTCTTGCCGGCCGGCTCGTCGCCCGAGCCGATGTGGTACCAGATGCTCACCGCCACCACCGGCGCCTTGTGGTCCTCGTGCACGACCACGGTCAGGCCGTTGGGCAGGGTGAAGCGGGTGTAGGCGATCTCCGGCGCGGTCGCCTGGCCCGGCGTGGCCGCGGCCAGGGCCGACGGCGCGGCCACCAGGGCGGCGCCGGTGCCGAGGGTGAGGATGCTGGAGATCAACAGCGACAAGGGTCGGAGCATGGGCCGGGCCTGAGTGTGGACAATGCGCCAGCATAGAGGGGTGGCGGCGGCCGCGGGAACGTGACTGATGGCACACCGCGGCATGCCGGGCAGCGCGCCGGCATGGCGCGCTGCCATCTTCGCAGAGGGGCCGCGCGCGTGGCGTCAGGGGCGCAGCGCCGCGCTCAGCGTGCGGCGCAGAAACCGAATTCGGCGGTCGCGCCCGGGGCCAGGGTCTTGTTCCAGTCCACGCCGCTGGCGCTGAGCGTGGTGCCGGACTGCGTCCAGGTGGCGTTCCACAGGTTGCTGATGGTGCCGCTGATCGACAGGGTGGCGGTCCAGTCGCCGCTGCTGCCGCCGGTGTTGGTCACCTGCACGCGATTGCAGTAGCCGGCGTTCCAGTCGCTGTCCACCAGCACCTTGGTGCTGAAGCTGCTGCCGGACGGCGGCGGCGTGGGCGTTCCGCCACCGCCGTTGCCACCGCCACCGCCAGTGCTGCTGCCGTCGCCGTCCCACAGCTTCTTCAGCAGGGTCACCTTGTCGGTGCGCACCGTGCTCCAGTCGTCGTTGAGGATGCCGCCGGTGTCGCCGCTGTTCGGGTTCCACGACCAGTAGAAGCCGCTGTGGATGCCCTTGCCGATCAGGTAGTCGACCAGCGCGTTCTGCCACTGCACGTCCAGCGGGTTGCCCTGGCCGTACTTGCCGCCGAACTCGCCCAGCAGCAGCGCGTGGCCGGCCTGGACGAACCGGCCGAAATGCTGCTCCCAGATCGCCGGCATGTTGGCCGGGAAATTGGAGGCGTTGAAGTAGGACTGCATGGACACGTCCGGCCCGTACACGTGCGGGGCGAGCAGCAGGCGGTTGGCCGGAATGGACAGCGGCGTGCAGGCCAGCGGTTCCAGGTTCTCGCCCCAGAAGTGCGCGGTGCTGCTCGAACAGGTCGGGGTGTCGGCGATGCCCTCGACCACGATCAGCCAGTTCGGCGCCGCCTTCAGCACCGCCGCCGCCGCGCGCTCGGCCGCCTTGTTCCAGTCGGTGGCGGCATTGCCGCTGCCCCAGGTGGCGGCGCCGTGCGGCTCGTTCTTCAGGTCCAGGCCGATCACGCCCGGCACCGATGCGTAGCGCTTGGCGACGAAGCTCAGGTCGTCCAGCCATTGCTGCTCGCTGTAGCTGCCGGTGTACCAGAGTTCGGAGATGGCGTTGCAGTCCGGCGTGTGGTGGTCGAGCAGCACGTACATGCCGCGGCTGCTGAGTTCGTTGATCACCTTGTCCAGGATCTGCAGCGAGTTCAGGCCTTGCAGGTCCGCATTGCGGCTGTAGTCGATGCTGCCGGGCGACACCGCCTGCAGCGTCTGCGGGCAGAACGGCAGGCGCACGGCGTTGAAGCCCAGGCCCTGCATCTGCGTGATCATGTCCTTCCAGTTGCGCGCCCACAGGCCGTGCACGGTGTGCTGCGCGGTCTCGAAACCGAACCAGTTGACGCCGCGCAACTGCACGGCGTTGCCGCCGTCGTCCACCACCTTGCCTTGCTGGATGGCGTAGCTCCAGGCCGAGCCGCTGGCCGCCACGAGCGCCGCGGCGAGCAGGCAGCGGGTGATACGGGAGTGCAGGGACCGATTCATCGCGATGGCTCCGATGGCGGCCGGTGCGGAGTGCGCCAGCCAAAGGGGGGGGCGGATGCTTGGCGGCGATGATCGGCAGTGTCCGCCGCGACGGCCGTGACTGCCGTTGCAGAAGACGGGCTTGTCCACCGATTGCGCGCAGGTGCCGTGGTGGTGTCCACGGGCGCGCAGTCGCCCGCTGCAAACGTCAACGGCAGCGTCGAGGGACGCTGCCGTTGGCGTGTTACCCCACGTGGGGCGCGAGGCGATGGCGCTGCCTTCAGCGGGCGGCGCAGAACCCGAACTCGGCGGTGGCGCCGGGGGCCAGGGTCTTGTTCCAGTCCACGCCGCTGGCGCTGAGCGTGGTGCCCGATTGCGTCCATGTGGCGTTCCACAGGTTGTTGATGGTGCCGCTGATGGACAGGGTGACCGCCCAGTTGCCGGTGGCGCTGCCGCTGTTGGTCACCTGCACGCGTTCGCAGTAGCCGGCGTTCCAGTCGCTGTCGACGATGATCTTGGTGCTGAAGCTGGCGCTGCCCGGTGCCGGGGTCGGGGTCGGCGTGGGGGTTGGGGTCGGCGTCGGGGTGGGCGTTGGCGTGGTGCCGCTGGTGTCGCCCCACAGCCGCTTGAGCCCGGCCATCTTCTCGGTGCGCACGGTGGTCCAGTCGTCGTCGAGCACGCCGCCGGTGTCGCGGCTGTTGGGGTTCCAGGCCCAGTAGAAGCCGCTGCGGATGTTCTTCTTGATCAGGTAGTCGATCAGCGCCTTCTGCAGGATCGGATCCTGCGCCTGGTTGCGGCCTTCGTTGCCGCCGAACTCGCCGATCATCATGGCGTAGCCGCGCTGGGTCAGCTGGCCGAACTGGCGCTCCCAGATCGCCGGCATGTTGGCCGGGAAGTTGCCGTCGCCGAAGTAGGGCTGCCAGTTCACGTCCGGGCCGTACACGTGCGGCGACAGCAGCAGGCGGTTGGCCGGCACGTTGAGCTTGGTGCAGGTCAGCGGTTCCAGGTTGCCGCCCCACCAGTAGCCGTAGCTGCTGGAACAGGTCGGGTTATCGGTGATGCCCTCGACCACGATCAGCCACTTCGGCGCCACCTTCAGCACCGCCGCCGAGGCGCGCTCGACCGCCTTGTTCCAGTCGGTCTTGAGGTTGCCGGTGCCCCAGGTGTTGCGGCCGTTCGGCTCGTTCTTCAGGTCGATGCCGATCACGCCCGGCACCGACGCGTAGCGCTTGGCCACGAAGCTCAGGTCGCTGAGCCACTGCTGCTCGCTGTAGGAGTCGGTGTACCAGAGCTCGGAGATGCCCTGGCAATCGGGCGAGTGATGGTCCAGCAGCACGTACATGCCGCGGCTGCTGAATTCGTTGATCACCTTGTCCAGCACCTGCAACGAGTTCAGGCCCTGCAGGTCCGGGTTGCGGCCGTAGTCGATGCTGGTGGGCGCGACGCCGCGCAGGATCTGCGGGCAGAACGGCAGGCGCACGGCGTTGAAGCCCAGGCCCTGCATCTGCGTGATCATGTCCTTCCAGTTGCGCGCCCACAGGCCGTGCACGGTGTGCGCGCTGCCTTCGAAGCCGAACCAGTTGACGCCGCGCAGTTGCACCGCGTTGCCGCGGTCGTCCACCACCGTGCCTTTGCTGATCGCGTAGCTCCAGGCCGAACCGCTGGCGGCCAGCAGCGCGGCGGCCAGCACGCAGCGGGTGATGCGGGGGAGGGGGGACATCGACATCTCGGCAGGTCTCCGGAAGCGAGCCGGCCCCGCAGTCGGAGCGGCCCAGGTGATGGTGGGGAGTGACGGGCTCCGCCCCGGCTGGGTGGATGCCGGGGGCGGGTGCGCGGATCGGCGCGGCCACCGATCCCCGTGGCCGCGCGATACGCGAGCGCGGCATTAGACCATGTTCAGCTTCGTATTTGAGCGGTTTATCACAATAAATTTTTGCGACAGCGCACGTATGGCGGTCAGCTGGCCCACCCCGGCCCGGGGTGGGCGCCGCTACACTCGATCTTCTTTGTGTCCGCCGAGGGGAACCCCGTGAAACAACTGATCGTGAGCCTGCTGGCCCTGGCGCTGTCCGGCGCCTGCCTGGCGGCGCCGCCGCCCGCACCGACCTTCGACACCCAGCGCCTGTCCACCGACGTCAAGACGCTGGCCTCCGACGCCTACGAGGGCCGCGCCCCGGGCTCGGCGGGCGAGGAGAAGACCGTGGCCTATCTGAGTGCGCAGTTCCAGGCGGCCGGCCTGCAGCCCGGCGGCGACCTGCGCGACGGCAAGCGCCTGTGGACCCAGGCGGTGCCGCTGCGCCGCGCCGACATCGTCGGCACCCCGCGCCTGGCGATCGCCAGCGGCGACCAGCGCCAAACCCTGACCCAGGGCCAGCAGATCGCCGTGCGCGCGGCGCTGGACGGCAGCAGCCAGGTGACCCTGGACGGGGCGCCGCTGGTGTTCGTCGGCTATGGGGTGAAGGCGCCCGAGCGCGGCTGGGACGACTTCAAGGGCGTGGACCTGAAGGGCAAGATCGCGGTGGTGCTGATCAACGATCCGGACTTCGAGACCGGCAAGGGTGCGTTCGACGGCAAGGGCATGACCTACTACGGCCGCTGGACCTACAAGTTCGAGGAAGGCGCACGGCAGGGCGCGGCCGGCGTGCTGATCGTGCACGAGACCGCACCGGCCTCCTACGGTTGGGCCACCGTCGCCAACTCCAACACCAACAGCATGTTCGACGTGGTCCGCGACGATCCCAAGGCGGTGCACCCGGAACTGGAGGGCTGGATCCAGCGCGATCTGGCGGTGGAGCTGTTCAAGCGCGCCGGGCTGGATTTCGATGCGCTGAAGAAGCAGGCGCAATCGCGCGACTTCAAGCCGGTGCCGCTGAAGGGCGAGCGCCTGTACGCCGACTACGCGGTGAAGTCGGAGGTGATCACCTCGCACAACGTGGTCGCGCGGCTGCCCGGCAAGACCCAGCCGGACGACACCCTCATCTACACCGCGCACTGGGATCACCTGGGCGTGGGCGCGCCCGACGCCAAGGGCGACCGCATCTTCAACGGCGCGCTGGACAACGCCAGCGGCGTCGCCGCGCTGCTGGAACTGGCCCGCGCCTTCGCCAAAGGCCCGGCGCCGCAGCGCTCGGTGGTGTTCATGGCGGTCACCGCCGAGGAGAAGGGCCTGCTCGGCTCGGAGTACTACGCCTCCAAGCCGCTGTATCCACTGGCGCGCACGGTGGCGGTGATCAACATGGACGGCATGAGCCCGTTCGGGCCCTCGCGTGATTTCGGCATCTACGGCACCGCCAAGCTGGAACTGCTCGACGACCTCAAGCGCGTGGCCAAGGGTTGGGACCTGCGCTACACGCCCGATCCCAAGCCGGAAGCCGGTTACTTCTTCCGCTCCGATCACTTCTCCTTCGCCAAGCGCGGCGTGCCGGCGCTGTCCTTCGCCGCCGGCCAGGACTGGGTGGACGGCGGCGTGGCGGCCGGCAAGGCCGCCTCGGACGACTACACCGCCAAGCGCTACCACCAGCCCGGCGACGAATGGCAGCCGAACTGGACCTTCGCCGGCGCCGCGCGCGACATGCAGGTGCTGTACACCCTGGGCGAGGAACTGGCCAATTCGCCGCAGTGGCCGAACTGGAGCCGCGACTCCGAGTTCCGCGCCGCCCGCGACGCCAGCGCCGCGCAGCGCCCAGCCGCGCCCGCCAAGTGAGCCACGACCCGTTGCCGCCTGCCTCGCAGGCGGCCGCGGAGCCGCCGCCGGGTGCGCTCGCCGGCGATGCCGATCGGCTGGACAGGGAGGCGGGCAACGACCCGCTGCCGCGCTGGCTGGTCGGCGTTGGCGTGGTGACGACCTTCCTGTTCGTCGGCCCGCCGCTGGGCACCATGGTGGTGTGGCTGCCGGTGGCGATCGCGATGACCCGGGGGGAGGGCAGCGGCGTCAGCGCTCCGCTGCTGCTGCTCCTGCTGATGGCGCTGTTTTCCTATGTCTTCGGCGCCTTGCCGGCGCTGCTGACCGGTCTGTTCGCCGCCCGCGCCTGGCCGCGCCTGCGTGGCTGGCGCGCGCATCTGCGCATCGGGCTGATCGGGGCGGGTACCTCGGCGGTCTGCGTCGCCGCGGTGCTGGCCCTGTTCGACAGACGCGACGACCCGTACCACCAGGGCGTCATCGCGGTGGGCCTGTGCGCCCTGGCCGGTTTCGTCGGCGCCGCGCTGCTGTCGCGCGCGCTGCAATGTCTGCGCGGCGGCTGAGCGCCGCCGCGGCTCAGCCGGCGCTGGCCTGCTGCAGCGACGGGGTGCGCCAGCCGGCGCGCACGCCCCAGAAGTAGAAGCCCAGCGCCACCACGCCGACCACCACCAGGTCGGGACCGTAGGACAGGTAGCCGTGGCCGCCGAAGGTGGTGCTGCCGGCCCACGACAGCAGCGCGATGGTCGGCAGGTAGGCGATCAGCCAGCTGGCGCCGCGCAGGTGCCGGCGGAAATCCTTCCAGCCGTCGCGCTGCTGGTAGTAGGCGTACACCGGCAGGGCGACCAGCATCAGCAGGATGATCTCGCCGGTCAGCGGCCAGCGCGCCCAGTACAGCAGTTCGGTGGCCAGCACGAAGGCGGCGGCGGCCAGCACCGGCAGGCCGGCGATGCGCAGCGGGCGGTGCATCTCCGGCGCGTGCTTGCGCAGCGCCATGGCGCTGATCGGGCCGGTCAGGTAGGAAATGATGGTGGCCACCGAGATCACCGCCGCCAGCGTGCCCCAGCCGCGGAAGAAGAACAGGAACAGGTAGGACACCAGCAGGTTGAAGAACATCGCCGGACGCGGCACGCCCCAGGTCGGGTGGACCCGGCCCAGCACCTTGGGCATGGTGCCGTTGCGCTCCATGCCGTAGATCATCCGCGCGGTGGTGGCGGTGTAGGTGATGCCGGTACCGCTGGGGCTGACGAAGGCGTCCACGTACAGCAGCATCGCCAGCCAGTGCAGGTTGACGATGATCGCCAGCTGCGCGAACGGCGAGCGGAAGTCGATGCCGTGCCAGCCGGCCTTGGCCAGCAGGTCCGGCGGCACTGCGCCCAGGTAGGCGACCTGCAGCAGCACGTAGACCACCGTGGCCAGCGCGATCGAGCCGAGCACCGCGAACGGGATGCTGCGCCCCGGGTTGCGCGCCTCGCCGGCCAGGTTCACCGGGCTCTGGAAGCCGTTGAAGCTGAACACGATGCCGGCGGTGGCCACCGCGGTGAGCACCGCGGCGAAGTCGATGGTGTGGCTGCCGCCGTGCAGGCCGACACTGAAGTTCTCGCTGTGGAAGCCGCTGGCGATCAGCGCCACGCCGGTCAGCGCCGGCACCACCAGCTTGAACACGGTGATCAGGCTGTTGGAGCGCGCGAACAGCTTGACGCTCCAGAAGTTCAGCAGGAAGTACACCAGCACCAGCACCGCGGCGATGCACAGGCCGGGCACCGACAGCTCGCCGGCGCCGCCGGGCTGCTGCACATACAGATCCTGCGCCCACTGCCACGGCCACGAGGCCATGTACTGCACCGAGGCCTCGGCCTCCACCGGGATCACCGACACGATCGCGATCCAGTTGGCCCAGCCGGCGATGAAGCCGACCAGCGAGCCGTGCGAATAGTGGCTGTAGCGGACCATGCCGCCGGACTCGGGGAACATCGCGCCCAGCTCGGCATAGGCCAGGGCGATGGTGGTGACGATGGCCGCGCCCAGCACCCAGGCCCAGATCGCACCGGGGCCGGCCAGCCCGGCGGCGCGCCAGGCGCCGAACAGCCAACCGGAGCCGATGATCGAGCCCAGGCCGGTCAGCATCAGGGCGAACGGGCCGACATCGCGGCGCAGGGCGGAGTGGGTCATGGCGAGTCCGGGCGGCGGCGGGAAGCCGGGGATGATCGCATAAAGCCGGGAATCGGGATTGGGGAATGGGAATCGGAAAAGCGGCGTGTCGTTGGCTGAACGTTCGCGGCTTGTGCTCATCGATTCCCCATTCTCCATTCCCGATTCCCGCCTTACGCAAGCTTTACGCCCCAGGCCCACTTCCGCCATGGAACGCTTACGCGGCGCGCGCGCAGACTGCGCCACGTCCTTTCCGTTGGATGTGTTCCATGTCGATTCTGCTGATCCAGGGCCCGCATCGCGATGCGTCGGCCATTGCCGCGGCGCAGTGTCTGGCCGCTTCCCATGCCGCGCAGGTGGTGCCGGTGGCCTGCGCCGATGCCGCGCAGATCGTGGCGCGGCTGCGGCAAGGCGCGTGCGACGACACCGAGCTGGTGCTGCTGGATTCGGGCGAGTTGCCGGCGTCGGAGCTGGCCGACCATGGCGCGCAGCTGTGCGCGGCGCTGGAGGCGCTGGGCCACCCGTACATCGAGGTGCACGACGCCAGCGCGCAGGCGCTGGAGCCGCTGCTGCATCCGCGGCACATGCCGCTGCTGACGGTGATCGCCAACGGCGCGCTCGCCGACAGCTACGCCATCGCCCTGGGCGTGGCGCAGCGCCGGCTCGGCGCGCGCGCGGCGCTGGCCAACTGAGGGCGCCGCCATGTCGATCCTGTTGCTCCGTGGCCCGGACTGCGTGGCCGGCCATCGCGGCCGCCCGGCGCGCATCGCCCCGCCGGTGATGCGGCAATTGCTCGCCCATGCCGGGCGCGCCGGCAAGACCCTGGCCGTGCGCGGCTGCGCCAGCGAGCGCGAACTGCTGCAGGCGCTGGCCCAGGCCGACCAGGCCGGCGTGGAGATGCTGCTGCTGGATCCGGGCGCGTGTTCGGACAGCGCCGTCACCGCCGACGCGGTGGCGCACCTGCGCCGGCCCTACGTGGAAGTGCACGACGACGCCAGCGATCGCCGCGAAGCCTGCCTGTGCGCGTCCTCGGGGCAGCGCCTGGGCCAGGTTGGCGGCTACTGCGCGCAGGGCTATGCGCTGGCGCTGTCGATCGCGCTCGAACACCTGGGCTGCAACGGCTACGAAGGCGATGTCCACGTCGGCACCTGAGCGCGCGCGCCACTACCTGGCCGACTACGAGGCCTACAGCTTCGGCCAGCGCGTGGCCTGGGGCACCCTGGCGCACACCTGGGCCGAGCCGGCGCCGCTGGACCCGGAGCGGCTGCTGTGCCGCCTGCGCGCGCAGGCCGCGCAACGCCACGGCGTGGACAGCAGCGAGATCCGCATCCGCAGCGTGAGCCGGCTGTAGGGCCCATGCGCTGTCGCCCGGGATGCTGCAGTCGCGCCTGCGTGCGGCAGCGCCACGGTTGCGTCCTGTCAAGACCAAGTCCCGTCCGCCCCAGTGGGGGGCGCGTCGCACGCCGCTAGGGCTGCGCGACACCACGGCTCTCCTCGCCGGAACCCCCAGTACTGGCCGCCATGCTCGCCCGCCTGCTCTTCCGCGTTCGCCTGTCGTGCGCCTGGGCAGGGGCTGTGGTCGCGCCGCCCTCGTCCGGGCCGGGTTGTTCTACGGCATGGAGTCCCGGCCGAGCTGGCCGTCCGGCCTGCCGGCGATGCTGTCGGCGCGATCGCCTGCATCACCCACCTGCGCAAGATCTGGCGGATCGCCGGGCGCCTGCAGTGCCCTGCGCATCCGCATGGGCGCGCGCTTGCAACTGCGGGCGCAGGACGCGATGAAGACACTGCCGTTGCCGTCGATGATGCTGCAGATCATCGGCCACAGGTCCGGTTCCAACATCACCTCGTAGAACGCGTCGTGCGTGCCGTTCAGTTCCTGGCTACGCACCGCCACCCGGGTGATGTTGCCGTTGAGGTGGCGCGGGCTCAGCGCATCCGGAGTGATGGGTTAATCACCTTTGAAGCTGCCGATATATTTCAATCCTTTGAAGTCGCTGCCTATGGCGGGGGATTATCCATGTCTGGGTTTGAATGCAACAGAATAGAGTTTGCTTTATGAATCCCGAGGCTTGAGCATATCTTTCTTATGTTGTCCATTTCGCTGACGTCAACTGCCGCTTCCTCAAGAATCTCGTCAAGGGGGGGTGTCTTTTTCTTCTCTTGGCATTATGCCCATGAAGTCCTCGTCGTACCACTTTATGCCAAGATGCTGACAAAAATCGCAAATTTTATAGGAGGTATTCTCGAAATCAACTTTCGTTGAGTAATCAAGTTAAAAATACCTGAAATATTTTTTGTCATGAAGCATGATTGCTGCCTATCCAGAGATGCACGCTGTCTGCATCGTAATCATTGCTCAACATAAACATCCTGTCGTTCATGTGGATCGAATGGTGTGTTTCCATGATATGTGTTGCTTACATCTTAGTCTGCGAATTTAATTACCGATAAGTTTGCTATGGGAATGTCTAAATACCTTGCTCCCGTGATGCGGGCCATCTGGAACAGGGGTTAAATTTCTATCAGTGACATTAATAAGCGCAATTTCGCTCGGTGGTGGAGAATGCGGCCAAGCAGGCCCTGCAATCCAAGCCCGGCGGCGGCACCATCTGATCCTGGCGCGTGCGGTCGACGACCACGTCATCCTCACCGTGGCTGACGATGGCCTGGGCTTCGACACCCAGTCCAGCGGGACCAGCATCGGCCTGAAGAACCTGCGTGCGCAGGAGGCATTCCCGCGGCGCTGCCGGATGACGTCATGCGTCGCGGCTGAAGCCGCTCCTACAGAACGGCTCGCTGCGATCCGGCGCTGGACAACGTAGGAGCGGTTTCAGCCGCGACCTGGCTGCGAGGGCGACCGATGCGCCGCATCGCATCGCCGGATTCGCCCGCGCATGCGACTGTCGCCATCCGATCGCCGCTGTCGTGGGAGGGACTTCAGTCCCGACACCTCTGCAACGGAGTTGCCGGATGGCGTCTCGCGCCGCGACTGACGTCGCTCCCACAGGAGGCTATCCCGCGATCCGGCACCACGCTGGTGCGACCGGTGTCGCGTCGTGCGCAACGACGCGCGCCCCCTCAGTAATCCACGCCCACCGAGAACAGCAGCGTGCGCGGGTCGCCCAGGGCCACGGCGCGTTGCAGGCCGCCGGTGTAGTAGTCGCGGTCGAAGGCGTTCTTCAGGTTCAGCGCGTAGCGCCAATGGCCCTGGCGGTAGCCGAGGCCGGTATCGACCACCAGATAACCCGGGATGCGGTGGCCGTAGGCGGTCTTCTCGCCTTCGGCGCGCACGCCGCCGCTGACGCTCCAGCCGTCGGCCGCGCCGTGGGCGGCGTACTGCAGCCAGAGCGAACCGCTGTGCCGCGGCACGTTGTTCAGGCGGCTACCGACGCTGCTCACGCGTTGGCCGCCGTCGTCGGTGACTACGGCATCGGTATAGGCGTAGCCGCCGAACAGGCTCAGCCCGCTGCCCAGGTCGGCGGCGGCGTTGAGCTCCAGGCCGCGGCTGCGTTGCTCGCCCACGGCGATGCTGTAGCCGTCATTGAACGGATCGGTCTGCAGCACATTGCGTCGGCGCAGGTCGTACAGCGCCATGCTCAGGCTGGTGCTGCTGCTCACTTCCATCTTGACGCCCAGTTCCACCTGGCGCCCGCGTTCGGGGTCGAACTGCGCGCCCTGCGCGTCGGTGCCGACGTTGGGATAGAACGAGGTGGCCACGCTGACATACGGGCGCAGGCCGCCACCGGCGTCGAACATCAGCGCTGCCGAGCCCGTGGTCGCACTGTTGTCGTTGCGCGTGTCGGTGCCGGCCAGGTGGTCCTCGCTGCGGTTGCGGCTGCGGTCGTGGCGCAGGCCCAGCAGCAATTGCCAATCGGGAGCGAACTGGATGCGGTCGCGCAGATACAGGCCGCCCGAGGTCACCACGCTGAGGTTGTCGCGGTTGGGCCGGGCCGGGCAGACCACGGCGCTGCCGTAGACCGGTGCATACACGTCCAGGTTGCCGACGCGGCAGGTCGACTGCACGTTCCATTCCCAGGTCTTGAACGCGTCCAGGCCGGCGGTGACCGTGTGCTGCCAGGTGCCGGTGGCGAAGCCGCCCTGCAGGTAGGTGTCCTGCACCCAGGTACGGCCGTCGAACTGTTGCTGGGTGGCGGTACGGCGCAGGGTGCGCAGATCGGCGGCCAGGCCGTTGTTGGCGATCAGGAACCCATTCAAGCCGAAACTCTGCCAGCGTGCGGCGTGGTGCAGGGCCCAGCCGTTGTCGAAGCGGTGATCGAGCACGTAGCCGATCCGGCTCTGGTGGCTGTGGTACGGCCGCTGCCCGGGTTCGCCGGTGAACAGCGCGCGGTCGATCCGGCCGTTGCGGTTGGGTTCGGCGCTGCCTTCCCAGGGCAGGCCCTGCTGGCGGATGTAGTCGCGTTCCTGGTAGCTGGTCAGCAGCACGAAGTCGGTGCGCGGGCCCAGGTCCAGCGACAGCGACGGGGCGATCCAGCGGCTGCGGAAATATACGTGGTCGGTGGGATCGTCGCTGTTCATCGCCAGCCCGTTGAGGCGCAGCGCCACCTTGCCGTCGGCCGACAGCGGCTGGTTGAGATCCACGCTGCCCTGGCGCAGGCCGTCGCTGCCCACGCTCAGGTCCACACGCCGCATTGGCTCGGCACCGGGGCGCTTGCTGATCAGGTTGACCAGGCCGCCCGGCAGCACCTGCCCGTACAGCAGCGAGGCCGGGCCCTTCAGCACCTCCACCTGCTGCACGCCGAACAGTTGCTCGGCCACGCGGTTGCTGTCGGCGGTGCGCAGGCCGTCGACGAACAGCGCGTCGGAGGCGGTCTGGCCACGGATGATCAGGTCGTCCCAGCCGCGCCGGCCGTAGGTGTTGGCGACCACCCCGGAAACGTTGTGCAGGGCATCGGACAGGCTCAGCGCCTGCTGGCTGTCCAGCAGCGCGCGTGGCACCACGGTGATCGAGAACGGCGTCTGCGCCAGCGGCGCATCGGACTTGTCGGCCTGCACCGGCCCGGTGGCGCGGAAGCCGCGCTGCGCGTCGGCGCGCACCTGCACCGTGGGCAGGGCGGTCGCCTGCGCGGCATCGGCGCCGCTGTCGGCGTCCGCGGCGGTGTCGGCGGTGGTTGCGTGCGCAGGCAGGGACAGCGCCATGCCCAGCAGGCAGGCGCAGGAGAGGGGGTGCAGTGTCATCGAGACCGGGGGTGAAGGTTCTAATCGAGAATGATTATATTTCGCGAAGCGCCGGTTGGGAATGCCCGTGGCCGCGAACGCAGGTCGTCGCCGGCTGCACCGGGCGCCGCGGCGACACGGTCGTCGTTGGTGGGGTGGAGACGCTGCAGGCGGCCGGCGTCGCGGCGATGCTGCACGTCAGTGCAGCTTGGCGCTCGGGCCCGCAGCGGGATGCGCAGCAGCGCGCGCCGCAGAGGCTTGGCCACTCGTGTGCGCGACGGCGACCGCATGGCGCGGTCGCGTTGGTTGCAGGTCTTCGCCGCGCCATCGTGCAGATGGCGCGCGTGGCGTGCGTGTGGCGCGGGCTCAGCCGGCGACGCGGAACACGCCGGGCTGGCCGCCGGGCGGGGTGCCTTCGAACTGGATCAGCGAGGCGACCAGTTCGGCATGCAGGCGGATGCGGCCCATCTCGCGCATGATCCGGATGTCCTCGTGGCGCAGTTCGCGGTTGGCCACCACCTCGCGCTTGTAGGCGAGGATCTCCGGGTACTTGCGTGCCATGTTCAGCGCGTCGGCCACGCATTCCACGGTGTCGGCATCGGCGGAGAGCGGTTCGCGGCTGTTGAACGCGGTGAGCCAGCGCTCGAAGCCGGCGGTGCGGTCGAACATGTTGGCGATGAACCAGATCACGAACAGGATCGCCACCCACGAGGTGACCACGATGACGATGCGCGAGAAGGTCAGGTGGTAGTCGTGTTGCCACAGCTGCGCGGTGATCACGCCGAGCAGGATCAGCGAGATCGCCTGCCAGCCGATGATCGAGGCCACCAGCCACTGCTGCTTGGCCTTGGCCAGCAGTGCCACTTCGTCGCGGATCTGCGCCTCGCTCTTGTGCTGCCAGTGCGCGACCTGTTCGGGAAACGAGCGCTGGTGCAGCGCGTTGTCCTCGAGCAGCAATCCCAAGCCTTTGAACAATGCGAACATGACGGGCTCCTTGCAGATGCGGTGACGGACGCGGAACGTCGGCGGGCGATCTTGAGGCAGCTTCTTTCTAGCACAGCGGCTGCAAAGTGCATGCTGCGGTCGCACATGCGGCGCGGCCGCTGTGCGCCATACGCCATCGCACGGCGCTCGCGCCGTCTCCGCTAGCATCGGCGCATGCCTTCGCTGCTGCGTACCCTCTCCGCTCCGGCCACCACCCAGATCCGTCGCTGGGTGCTGGGCGCGTTCCCGCGCGAGCGCGATGCCATCGATTACGACCAGCCGCTCGGCGACCTCGGTCTGTTCGGTCCGGACAGCGTCACCTGGCGCATCCATGCCGAGTTTCCCGGGATGCTGGCCGGCGGGCTGTGCGCGTTGTTGCTGCAGACCCTGCACCCGTTGGCGCTGGCCGGGGTCTACGACCATTCCAACTTCCGCGAGGATCTGGTCGGGCGCCTGCGCCGCACCACCCAGTTCGTCGCCGCCACCAGCTACGCGCCCACCGACGCGGCGCAGCGCCAGATCGCCCGGGTCCGCGCCATCCATGCCCGCGTGCGCGGCCACACGCCGGACGGGCGCGCCTATGCCGCCGACGATCCGGCGCTGCTGACCTGGGTACACGTGACCGAGGCCTACGGCTTCCTGCAGGGGTATCGCCGCTACTGCCGCGCGGTCCCCGGCGCGATCGCCGACCGCTACTACGACGAAGGGCGGCGCGTCGCCGAGGCGCTGGGCGCACGCGAGGTCCCGGCCAGCGAGGCGGCGGTGCTGGCCTATTTCGACCGGCAGCGGCCGCAGTTGCGGGTGGATGCGCGGTCGCGCGAGGTGCTGGCGGTGCTGGCCGGCCTGCGCCTGCCGGTGCCGGCCCCCGGACTGTCGCGCGAACTGTTCCTGGGCGCCGGTGCGGCGTTGTTGCCGCCGTGGGCCAGCGCCATGCTGCGGCAGGCGCGGCTGCAGCGCACCGGCCCGGCGGTACCGGCCTGGTTGCTGCAGCAGGTGGCGCCGCTGTTCCGCGTCGCGCTGCACGACGGCATCGCCGCGCGCGCCTGCCGCCGCGTCGGCCTGCCGACACGGCAGCTGGCACAGTGGCCCGCAATGGACTGAATGGTTTATCCGCATCGCTGAACGCAGCATCGCGTCACACGCGGTCAAGATCGCCGGTCCCAGGCCGCTGTAACCAGCACCTTCCGCCCGTTCCCACTCCCGATGCTGCAGAAGCCGCTCGCCGACAGGAAGCGCGACCATCGCTTTCGGCACAGCCTGCGACGCGTCACGCGCGCGCCGCTGCGGGCGATCGCGACCTGGGGCCTGGTGCTGGCGGTGCTGTTGGCCATGGGGCTGGTGCTGGTGCTGGCGCAGGACCGCCACAACCGCCTGGCCGCGGCGCAGCGCCAGAGCCTGGCGCTGGCCACCGGCGCCGACCGGCTGCTGCAGCTGCAACTGGACAATCTCGGCCAGGCCCTGCATGGCGAAGGCCTGGGCGCGCAGGCATTGCTGGCGGAGACGCCAGTGCGTGCGCCCGACCTGATCGCCGCCTCGTTGCGCGGCCTGCTGGCGCGGCATCCGGAACTGCGCGATGTGGCCTTGCTGGATGCGACTGGCCAACGCCGCTTCGGTGGCGCCGGCGATGCGCGCCTGCGCGACTGGCGGCAACGTGGGCGCTGCGGCGATCGGATCTGCGTGAGCCCGCCGCTGCGCCTGGCCGATGGCACGGCAGTGGTGCGGGTGGCCGTGCCCTGGGGAACGGACGGCTGGGTGGAGGCGCAATGGCGGGTGGCCGCGCTGCAGCGGATCGTGCAAGGCACCGACAGCGGGCGCGACGGCATCGTCGCCCTGACCGACGCGCAGGGCAGGCTGCTGGCCGCCAGCCGCCTGCTTGCGGCCAGCCAGCCGCGGCTGCCGCTGGCACTCGCGCAGCCGATGCCGCACGGCGGCGCGCTGGGGCTGCACCGCGATGTCTTCGACCGCACGCCGCGGATCCTGGCGCTGAGCGGTGGCGGCGCGTATCCCTTGCTGGCGGTGGCCGGCGTGGGGCTGCGCGAGACGTTGTCCGGCTGGTGGTGGTTCGCCGCGGCGGCGGCGCTGGTGTACGTGCTGTACCTGCTCGGCCTGGGCTATCTGCTCGGCAGCCTGCGCCGTGCCGAGCGGCGCCAGCGCCATCTGCTGCAGCGCCTGCGCCGCGGCGACGAGGACCTGCGCCTGGCGCACGGCATGGGCGGCATCGGCACATGGCGCATCGACATCGCCGAGCGCGTGCTGCGCCTGTCCGAGCCGACCGGGGCGATGTTCGGCCTGCAACGCATGCAGATGCCCATCGAGGCGTTCCTGGAGCGGATCCACGACGCCGATCGCGCGCGGGTGACGCAGCTGTACGAGGACGCTGCGCAGGGCCGCGCGGACTACAACACTGTCTACCGCATGCATCTGCCCGATGGACGCCTGCGCTGGCTGGCCGCGCGTGGCGCGCTGGTGCGTACCCGCACGGGCATGTGCATGACCGGTGCGGTGCAGGATGTCAGCGACCGGGTGCAGGCGCAGGCGCGTCTGCTCGATGCCGAGCGCCAGTTCCGGCTGGTGTTCGATCGCAATCCGCTGCCGTATTGGGTGTTCGCCGTGGACAGCCTGCGCTTCCTGGAAGTGAACCAGGCCGCAGTGCGCCAGTACGGCTACAGCCGCGAGGAATTCCTGACGATGGACCTGCGCGATCTGCGCCCGGCCGAGGATGCCGAGCGGTTGCTGCAGGACGTGCGCAAACCGCGGCAGGGGTTCGATGCGCCGAGCATGTGGACGCACCGGCGCAAGGACGGCAGCCTGCTGTCGGTGTGCATCCATAGCGCCGACCTGGAATTCGGCGGCGTGCCGGCGCGGCTGATCCTGGCCGAGGACGTCACCGAGCGCGTGGCCCACGAGCGCGAACTGGCCTATCTGGCGCGCCATGAGTTCAGCACCGGCCTGCTCAAGCCGCACGCCCTCGCCGACGCCTTGCGCGCCCAGCGCGGTGGCTACGCCATCGCCTACGTGCAGGTGCGCGGCCTGGCCTTGATCGGCGACACCCTGGGCCGCGCCGTCGGCGACGCGGTGCGCAGCGCGGTGGCCGCGCGCATTCGCGCGCTCGGCGAGCGTTTCGGCCTGAGCGCGCACCAGCCGGCGCAGGACTTCGTGCTGGCGATCCTGGATCCGCAGGCCCTGCCGCAGGCCTTGCAGGCGCTGCAGGAGGCGCTGTATGCGCCGGTGCAGGGTGGCGAGTTCGCCCAGCAACTGCAGGCGCACATCGGCGTGGCGCTGTGTCCGGACGATGCCGCCGACGCCGACGAGGCGATCGGCAGCGCCGCGCAGGCCGCGCACGCGGCACAGGCCGAGGGCCGCAGCCTGGTGCGCTTCGACCGCGCCATGGCGGCACGCACCGGCGAACGCCTGCGCCTGGCCGGACGCCTCCAGCAGGCGATCGAGCGCCAGGAGTTCGAACTGCACTTCCAGCCGATCATGCACGCCGGCAGCGGTGCGCCGCGCGAGCTCGAGGCCTTGATCCGCTGGCCGCAGGCCGACGGCAGCTTCATTGCGCCGGATGCGTTCATCCAGTTGTGCGAGGACACCGGGCTGATCCTGCCGCTGGGGCGGTGGGTGCTGCGCGCGGCGGCGCGCGCGCGCCGCGCACTGGCCGACCACGGATGGCCGGACCTGCCGGTGGCGGTGAACGTGTCGGCGCTGCAGTTCTTCGATGGCGATCTGGTCGCCGACCTGGTGCAGGCCTGCACCGATGCCGGGCTGGCCGCCGACGGCCTGCAACTGGAACTGACCGAGAGCAGCCTGATGCGGCAGCCGCAGCAGGCCGGCGACGTGCTGCGGCAACTGCGCGCGCTGGGCGTGCGCGTGGCCCTGGACGACGTCGGCACCGGGTTCTCCAGCATGGCGTATCTGCGCGACCTGCCGCTGGACACGCTGAAGATCGACCGCAGCTTCGTCGCCGAGGTGGACCGCGACCCGCGCAACGCCTCGATCTGCCAGGCGCTGCTGACCCTGGGGCATTGCCTGGGGCTGGACGTGGTCGCCGAGGGCGTGGAAACCGACGCGCAGTTGCGCTGGCTGCGCGCGCACGGCTGCGGCGGCGTGCAGGGTTATCTGCTGGGACGCCCGGCGCCGTTGCCGCTGGTGCTGCAGCGGCTCGGCGCGGTCACAGCATGATCTCCACGTCGTGGCCGCTGCCCGGCGCCGGCAGCGCCTCGCCTGCCCAGTAGCGGCGCAGCGGTTCGCGCACCAGGTCCAGCGCGGTGGAGGCACCGCGCGCCCCCGGGTAGCGCTGCAGGTTGCGCGACTGCAGTGCAAGCATGCGCCGGTCCTGTTCGCCGACCCGGCGCAGCAGCGGCCACACCAACAGGCGCACCGCCCACGCCGGCGCCCAGCGTCCCTCCACGTGCAGGCTGGCGAAGACCTCGGTGCTGCGCACGCCGAGCGGGGTGAAGTGCAGGCTGATCCGCACGCGGCCGCCGCGCGCGTAGCGGTACTCGATCTGCGCGCTGCCAGGGGCGGCGAAGTGCGCACGTTCCAGCGTGCGCGGCGATTCGAACAAGCGGTACAGCCAGCCGCTCTGCGCCGCGGCGCCGCGGTAGTCCACGTGGAAGCCTTCCTCGGTGTAGCGCAGTTCGGCGCGCATGGCGGTGCGTGCGCCGCCGCGTCGCACCAGCCCCGGATGCAGCAGATGCGTGTGCAGCGGATCCAGGAAGTTCTCCAGCGCATCGACCACGTGCGCATCCCAGCGCGTGCGCCACAGGAAGCGCCGCGCCGAGGGCTGCAGCGCCTGTACCAGGTGCGACGGCGCGTCCGCGCCTACCGGATCGGGACGCAGCCAGATCAGGCCGTCGTGCTCGCGCGCGGCGAAGGCGCGCACCCGCACGGCCGGCGGCGTCTGCCCGGGTGGCATGCCGGGGATCTCGCGCAGGGCGCCGGTGTGGTCGAAGCGCCAGCCGTGATACGGGCAGGACAGGCGGTCGCCGGTGACGCAGCCGGCCGACAGCGGCGCGTGCCGGTGCGGGCAGCGGTCTTCCAGCGCCAGCAGGCGGCCGTCGGCGCAGCGCGCGATCGCCGCATGCCGGTCCATCACCGATACCGCCAGCGGCCGTCGTCGCAACGCCGTGGCGGGCGCGACGGCGAACCACTGCCGGTACAGGGACGGATGCCATGTACTCATGCCGCGCGCGGCGCCGCGATCGTGTGTGGTCCGCGGCAGGCGATCATGCGATGGCGGTGCCGGCGATCCGGTTGCGGCCGGCGCGCTTGGCCGCGTACAGCGACTGGTCCGCCGCCAGCACCAGGGCCTGCCAGGACGCCTGCGCGCCTGGCGACAGGCAATAGCCGATGCTCACCGTGCACGCCAGCGGCGCCTCCTGCGCGGCGCCGATCTGTTGCTGTTCGATGCGTCGCCGCAGGCGCTCGGCGAGATCGCGCACGCCGGCCTCGTCGGCCTGCGGAACCAGCACCATGAACTCCTCGCCGCCGATACGCGCCAGCAGGTCGGGCAGGCGGATCTGCTGCGTCAGCGTCTGCGCGATGGCGACCAGCACCTGGTCGCCGACGGCATGGCCGAAGCGGTCGTTGATCGCCTTGAAATGATCCACGTCGATCATCAGCACGGCGATCGCGCCCTGCGTGCGCGCCGCATCGTGCGTCGCCGCTTCGCCGCGCTCCCACATCACCCGGCGGTTGGTCACGCCGGTGAGCGGATCCTGCGAGGCATGCCGGACCAGTTCCGCGTTCATTTCGCGGGTCAGCATCCACAGGAAGCCGGGGGTGATGCTGGCGGTCAGCACGATGCGCGCCAGCAAGCCGAAGTTCGTGGTCGGGTCCTGGCTGAGACCGACATCGGAATGGACGGCCCACCAGGCGATGCGCAGACCGATCATCCCGGCCCACAGCAAGTGGAAGATGGCGGTGAAGCGCGCCGCGGTGCGCACCATGCTGTTGGTATGGCGCCACAACGCCACCGCCGTGGCCACGGTCAGGATGCCGCGCACCAGGCCGCCGAAGATCACCATGATCCGGTGATCGTGACCGGCGTAATGCAGGCTGTAGAGTTCCAGCACACAGAGCATCGCGACCGGCAGCAGCAGCGTCCACTGCAGCAGCGGGCGCTGCAGGTAGGTGTTGACCGCCACCAGCGCCAGCACGGTGGCCACGTCCAGGGTGACGTTGCCGGTGTGGTTGACCCAGGGAGTGGTGACCTGCCAGATCGGCGCCAGCAGGATGCCGAAGCCGAGGGCGAAGACGGCGTAGCTCAGCGCCAGCAGCAACAGGCTGCGCGCATGCCGTTCCTTGCGGCCGGTGACGTACAGGGCCAGGAACATCGCCGAGGACACCGCCGCGAGCAACGCATTGACGATCAGCAGGGTGCCGGCATGGGCCAGATGCGCAATCCATTCCACAGATGTCCCGGGCCGCAGCGGCGATGGGGTGTTGCAGGTGCAGCAAAGTATAAGGCAGCGGGTGCGCCCGGCATTCGGCAAAACGCGCGCGTTTTGCGCTGAAAACGGTTACGGAATGCAAAACGCGCGGTGCGGCTCCGCTCACAGCCGATACCGGCGCATCAGCGGCACGCCAATGTGCCGGGTCAGCGCGCCGAGCGCGGCGATCGGCTGGCGTCGCCGCAACGGCAGGTGCCGCGCATCGACCGCGCTGTATTCGATGACCGGCACGCCGCCGCGCTGGCGCTTGAAGCTGGCGGCGCCGGCGCTCTGGTTGAGGCGCTGGCCGTACCGTCGCGCATGGTCGATGCCGCAGGCGGTGAGGGTGCGGTACAGCGCCAGCCGCTGCGGCAGGCGCAGGTCGTAGCCGACGATCGGCGCGGTGACGGTGCCGCCGATGCCGAACAGGCCGGTGATGCACACCAGTTGCCCGGTAGCGTCGCGGAAGCCATCGAAGCGCAGCAGCCCGGCGCGGTGCCAGGCGCGCAGGAAGCCGGCGTGGTAGGCCGGATTGCAACGCGAATATTTTTCCAGATACAGCTGCGCATACAGCGCGGCGATGCGCGGGTAATCGGCCTCGCCGATGGCCTCGTTGCCGCAGCGCTGCAGGTCGCGGCGGTCGACCAGCTTGAGGTCGCGGGCCAGGTCGCGATGGCGCAGCAGCTGCGGCCAGTCCTCGTACAGGTAGACCTGGCGGCTGGCGATCAGGGTGAAGCCCTCGGCCTGCAGCGCGTGCAGCCACTGCGGCGTGTCCACCGCGTTGAGCGAGCGGAACCACAGCGCGTGGTCGGGCCAGCGCGTGCGTGCGGCGTCCAGCAGCGTGCGCAGGCCGCTTGGCGGCAGCGGCGGATAGAGGTTGGTGGACAGCAGCCAGTTGTTGAGGGTGACCGCGCGGTCGATGCGCGCCCAGTCCAGCCACGCGCCGATGCCGCCGCACAGCCCGCGCACCGGTGCGGCCAGCGCGCCCGGCAGCAGCCGCGTGGCTTCCTCGGCGGCGTAGTCGGCATACGTGGTGCGCGGCGAGCAGACCCAGGCATTGCCCGGGTGGCGTTCGCCGACCGTCACCGGCAGCGCCAGTGCGCCGGCGCGCAGCACCTCGATGCGTGCATGCGCATTGTCGGCCAGCTGCTGCGCCTCGCCGCCGGCATGCAGTGCGGCGAAACGCTGCAGCTGCGCGGCGTAATCGGCCGCCGCGGCCTCGGCATCGGCGCCGGTCATGGCGGCGGCAGCGCCTCGCCGTCCCATTCGGTGTCGCGGGTGGCGGCCTCGCGGACGCTGCAGCGCTGCGCCAGCGCCAGCCGCGCATGGCTGCCCAGGTCGCACAGCGTGCCGGCCAGCGGCCAGCGGTCGCCGCGCGGCGCCAGCACGTCCTCGGCGCGCGCGTAGTCGTGGCGCCACTGCCGCAGGCGGCCATGGCCCAGCGCCGCGGGCAGCGCCACGCCCAGCATCAGCATGCCCAGCATCGCCGCGCGGTCGTCGGCCGGGCGCAGCGGCGCCGCCGTCGGACCCGCGTCGCCGCACAGCACGCCCACCAGCGGGTCGGCTGCGGCGAACAGGTGCAGGCCGCTGGTCGCGCGCGGATTGCATTCGATCACGCTGCAGCGCCCTTCCGACGACACCATCCAGTCGAAGGAGATCTGCCCGGTGAAGCGCAGCGCCTGTACCAGTTGCGCGGTGAAGCGCTCGATCTGCGGATCCGGCGCCGCGTCGAAGTAATAGCTGGAACTGCGCCGCAGCCGATAGCGCGGGCGGTACACCGCATGCGCCAGCAACGCGCCGTCGCGCGCCAGCGCGTACGAGCAGCGCTCCTCGCCCGCACAGTAGCGCTGCGCGACCCAGTCGCCCTGTGCGGGCAGCGGCGCGGCATCGGCGGGCACACCGTCCGGGTACAGTCGCACATGCACGCCGAAGCGCGAGAACTCCGGTTTGAGCACCAGCGGTTCGGAACCGGCCCACTCGCGCGCCTGCGCCAGGTTGCGCACGCGCACGCCGGCAGGCACCTCCACGTCGTCGCTGCCGAGCCCGCGCGCCAGTTCCATGAAGTGGTACTTGCTGTGCAGCGTGCGCAACGTGTCGAAGTCGTGCAGCGGCAGGTGCAGCTGCGCCGGCAGCGCGCTGCGGTAGCGGGCCAGGTAGAACACCTCTTCGCAGGTCGGCACCAGTACGTCGATGCGCTCGCGCGCGAGCAGGGCATTGAGATCGGCCAGCCAGGCGCGCGGCGCATCGCGCGCCGGCGCCACACGGTGATGCGCGGCCACCGCGCGCGACCAGCCGGAAATGCGGCTGGCGACGCTGTCGGCCAGATGCACCCGCCAGCCCTGCGCGGCGAAGCGGCGCGCCAGGTCCAGCGCGACCGGCGCGCGCGCGCCGGTGATCAGCACGCCGGGCGCCTCAGCCATGCCTGTGCGCCGCCTGCGCTGGCCGCCATTGCCGGCAATGCGAGGGCACCAGCCGCAACCCCGGCTCGGCCTGGCGCAGCGCATGCAGTCGCGCCAGGGTGTCGCGGTACACGCGATGCTCGCCGAGCAGGCGGGTGACCAGCGCCGGCGGCGGCGTGCCGTCGGCGAGCGCGGCGCTGGACCAGGCCGCATCGGCGATCAGGAACACCGGGCCCTGCGCGTCCTCGAACCACAGGCCGTAGTGGCCCGGCGCATGCCCGGGCAGCGGTACCAGCAGCACGCTGCCGTCGCCGAACAGGTCGCGCGGTGGGCCGAAGTCGCGCAGCGCGGCGGGCGTTGCGGCCGCGGGCAGCGCTTCGATCCAGTGCATGCGCGGGCGCGCGCCATGCAGCAGCGCCGGCAGGAAGCCTTCGCGCAGTGCGGCCAGGCGGCCGCGGCGCTGCAGGTCGTCCCAGGCCTGTCGTGCGCAGGCCAGGCGTGCCTGCGGGAAATCGGCGACACCGCCGACGTGGTCGCCGTGGAAGTGCGACAGCACGATCCAGCCGATGCGGTCCACCTCCACGTTGTCGCGGACGAGCTGTTCGCGCAACGATTGCCCGGGCGCCAGCTGCACCGGGGTCAGCCAGCGATACAGGCGCTCGGGAAAGCGCGCGGTGGCGTCGAAGAAGTGGCGCGCGTAGCCGGTGTCGAACAGCAGGTCGCCGTGCCGCGGATGCTGCAGCAGGGCCGCCAGCGCCGGGAACGGACACGGCGCCAGCGGCGCGCCGCGGCGCGTGGCGCGTTCGGGGTGCGTGCAGTGGCCGGCTTCGTACAGCCGCCAGCGCAGCCGGGGCGCGCTCATGACTGCCCCAGCGCGGCCAGCCCGGCCTCGGTCGACAGCACCGGCGCATAGCCGAGTTCGCGGCGCGCGCGGCGGATGTCCAGCGTCTGCGAATAGCCGAGCACGCCGATGCCGTAGCGGCTGAGCCGCGGCTCGGGCTGGCCGCGTCGGCGCAGCGCGATCTGTTCGCCGAGCGTGGCCAGGGCCAGCGCCGGCCCGCGCGGTACCGGCAGCAGCCGCACGCGCAGGCGCAGCACCGCGAACAGTTCGGTCACCAGGTCGCGCACGGCGATCGGTGTGCCGTTGCTGATGTTGTAGGCGCGGCCGTCGCCGATGTGCTCGGCACGCAGCGCGGCCAGCGCCGCGGCCACGGCATTCTCCACGCAGCACACGTCGATCATCGCGCGGCCGCCGTTGACCAGCGGGAACCAGCCGCGCTGCGCCACCGCCAGCAGCCGCGGCACGATCGCGTTGTCGCCATGGCCGAACACCGCGCGCGGGCGCAGCACCACCGCCGGCAGCCCGGCCGCCGCCGCCGCGCGCACCTTCTCCTCGGCTTCCCACTTGGTCTGCGGGTAGCCGCCGATCCAGCGCGCCGGCGGGGTGAAGTCTTCGGTGATCTGGTATTGATCGTTGAAGCGGAAGTAGATGCTCGGCGAACTGAAGTGCACGAAGCGGCGCACACGCGCAGCCAGCGCGGCGTCGAGCAAACGCTCGGTGGCGACCACGTTGGCCAGGCGGAAGGTCTCGGCGCTGGCCCACGGCGCCGACAGCGCGGCGCAGTGGATCACCGCATCGCAGCCATGCAGCAGTGGCGCCAAGTCGTCGCGGCACAGCTCGGCGGGCACTACCTCGATGCACGGATCGCCAGCGAAGGCCGCCAGCTTGGCGGCGTCGCGGCCGCTGGCGCGCACCGGCACGCCGGCCTCGGCCAGTGCGCGCACGACGTAGGCGCCGATGAACCCGGACGCGCCGGTGACCAGGACGCGGGCCATGTCAGTAGCGCAACACCGCGCCGCCGAACGCCAGCCCGGCGCCGGAGCCGACCAGGCCGATCAGGTCGCCGCGCACGATGCGGCCGCTGGCGATCGCCTGGTGCAACGCGGCGGGAATCGACGCGGCCATCTGGTTGCCGCGGTGGCCGATCACCTCGATCAGCGCATCCGGCGCCAGCCCCAGCGCCACGCGCAGGTGGCGCAGCGCCTTGGCGCTGGCCTGGTGCGGCACGATCCGCCGCAACTGCGCCAGCTCGACCCCGGCCTGCGCCAGCAGCCGCTGCAGGAAGCCGGGCAGCTTCGCCGCGGCCAGGCGGTAGGTGGCGCGGCCGTTCATTTCGAACTGCGAGCCGGCGCGCAGCGCGTCGACGCCGTGATCCAGGCGCAGGCGGGTGCCACCGGCGCGCACGCGGCAGTGGTCGATGCCTTCGGAGTAGGTTTCCAGGCGCGCGGTCAGCAACTGCGAACCGCTGTCGCCGGTGTCGGCGCCGAGCACCACCGCCGCGGCGCCATCGCCGAACAGCGGCGCGGTGTCCGCATCGTCCGGGTTGAGGCCGACGCTGGCGATCTCGCTGGAGACGATCAGCACGCGGCGATAGCGGCCGGCGGCGATCGCGCCCGCGGCCAAGTCGAGTGCGGCGATGAAGCTCAGGCAGGTGGCGTTGATGTCGAAGGCCGGGATGCCGCTGCCCTGCAGGCCCAGCCGCGCGTGCAGCAGCGCCGCGCTGCACGGGATCGCCTGTTCCATCAGGCTGCAGGCGCTGATCACGCAATCGACCTCGTGTGCCTGCAACTGCGCCGCCTCCAGCGCCGCGCGCGCGGCGCGCTCGCCCATCAAGGTGGCCGGCTCGTCGGCGCCCGCATAGTGCCGCGTGGCCACCCCGGTGTGCCGCAGGGTCCAGCCGGCGGGCTTGCCCCAGCGCCGGTCGAAGGTCTCCGCCGGCACTTGCTGCGCGGGCAGATACTCGCCCGTGCCGAGGAGACGCAGCGCAATGGGCCTGCTGGTGTGGACGCTCATCCGTAAAGCTCGCACAAGGGGCGCGCAGCGTACTGCCAGCACCTCGGCGCCGGCAACCGCAGCGGCGCGCCCTAGCGCCCGCGGCGCTGCCCGTACCAGAAGCCGAGCGCGTCGCGCGAGCGCAGCATGCCGCGGCCGCGGCGCAGCAACTGCAGCAACAGCCCCAGGTGCTCGCGCTTGCTGAAGCTGCGCAGCTTGCGGTCGGAGGTGTGCACCGGCTCGCGCAGGATCACGAAGCGTCCCTGCCGCGCCAGCGCGCGGCTCAGGGCGACGTCCTCGCCGGCGTAGTAGCGCTCGTCGAAGCCGCCGGCGGCGACGAAGGCGCTGCGCGTGCAGAACAGGAAGCAGCCGGGGGCGAT
Source organism: Xanthomonas sp. PPL134 (assembly GCF_040595915.1). Lineage (NCBI taxonomy): Bacteria > Pseudomonadati > Pseudomonadota > Gammaproteobacteria > Lysobacterales > Lysobacteraceae > Xanthomonas > Xanthomonas sp. PPL134. The sequence goes on along the minus strand of NZ_JAMDLL010000005.1, from coordinate 118,996 downwards.
GCCGGTGCAGCGGAACAGCCAGCCGAACAGCGTCTGGGCCAGGCGTTCGTGCCAGGCGATGTCGCCGAGCAGGCGCACCTGCGCGCCGCCGCCGACCGCGCCGGTGCCCAGCGCGCGCAGCGCCGCGGCCAGCAGCGGCGTGTTGACCCGGGTGTCGGCATCGACGAACAGCAGGTGGCGGCCGCTGGTGGCGGCGGCGCCGGCATTGCGCACGGCGGCGATGTGCCGCAGTTCCACCTCCAGCACCTGCGCGCCATGCCGGCGCGCGATCTCGGCGGTGGCATCGCTGCAGGCGTCGGCCACCACCAGCGTCTCGCAGTCCAGCCGCAGCGCCTGGGCGGCGACGTGCAGCGAGGCCAGCGTGTCGCCGATCAGGGCGGCTTCGTCGTGCGCGGGGACGATGAAGGAGATCACCCCCGCATCATGCGGGGCCGGCGCGGCGCGGGCAATCGACCCGCGCCGCGGCCGGGGACGCGGTTCAGCCCTGCAGCGCGCCGCGCGAGGCGGCGGGGTAGCGATGGCCGGCGGCGGCATCGGCGGGGAAGATCGCCTCGATCTGCGCCAGCTCCTCGGCGCTCAGCTTCACCTGCAGCGCGCCCAGGTTCTCTTCCAGGTAGGCCAGGCGCTTGGTGCCGGGGATCGGCACCAGGTCCTCGCCCTGCGCCAGCACCCAGGCCAGCGCCAGCTGGCCCGGGGTCACGCCCTTGGCCTGGGCCAGTTCGCGCACCCGCTCCACCAATTGCAGGTTGCGGGCGAAGTTCTCGCCCTGGAAGCGCGGCGAATGGCGCCGGTAGTCGTCGGCCTCGAAGTCCTCCGGCGAGCGGATCGCCCCGGTCAGGAAGCCGCGGCCCAGCGGCGAATACGGCACGAAGCCGATGCCCAGCTCGCGCACCGTCTCCAGCACGCCGTCGTGTTCCGGATCGCGCGACCACAGCGAGTACTCGCTCTGCAGCGCGGTGATCGGATGCACCGCGTGCGCGCGGCGGATGGTGCCGGCAGCGGCTTCGGACAGGCCCAGGAAGCGCACCTTGCCCTGTTCCACCAGCCGCGCCATCGCCCCGACGGTGTCCTCGATCGGCACGTTCGGGTCCACGCGGTGCTGGTAGTACAGGTCGATATGGTCCACGCCGAGCCGGCGCAGGCTGGCCTCGCAGGCGGACTGCACGTATTCCGGGCGGCCGTCGATGCCGCGCGCGGCCGGGTCGTTGGGGTCGAGCTTGATGCCGAACTTGGTCGCCAGCACGACCTGGTCGCGGCGCCCGGCCAGCGCCTTGCCGACCAGCACTTCGTTGGTATGCGGGCCGTACATGTCGGCGGTGTCGATCAGGCTGACGCCGTGCTCGATCGCGGCATGGATGACCGCGATCGACGCGGCGTCGTCGCTGCGGCCGCCGTAGAACGCGCTCATGCCCATGCAGCCGAGGCCGAGGGCGGAGACGCGGGGGCCGTTGCGGCCGAGGGTGCGGGTTTGCATGGAACTGCTCCTGAGGGGGAGGGGAGGGAAAGCGTGGCCGGTGTCCGGTTCGCTCAGGGTGAGGGCGCGTCCAGCACCTCGCGCGCGATGGCGAGCGCGTTGAGCGCGGTGGGGAAGCCAACGTAGGCGTACAACTGGTCGAGCACCGCGAAGATCTCTGCACGGCTGGCGCCCGCCGCCTGCGCGGCGCGCAGATGCAGGCGCAACTGCGGTGCGGCGTGGCCGAGGCTGGCCAGCACCGCCACCGTGACCAGTTCGCGCGTTCTAAGGTCCAGCGCGCTGTCGGCGCGGTAGATCTCGCCGAAGGCGATGGCGGCGCCGCGGCCGCTCAGCGCGGTGTCCGCGTCGTCGGCCAGGGCGCGGATCGCTGCGCCCTGCTGCGGGCCCATCAGTGCGGCGATCTGCGCGATGCCGGCCGCTTCGGCCTCGGCCAGGGTCATGCTGCTCGGCAGTGTGGTCGTGGTGGATGCCATGCAACGCTCCTCGTGTGCGAAGGGACGGTCGCCGCGCTCAGCGCGGCTGGATGCGGGTGCCGCCGCTCAGAAGCGCCTGCGGATTCGGCGAGGCCAGGAAGTCGTGCGGGAAGCCCAGTTCGATCGCGCTGGCGGCGTCCAGCCGCTGCAGCGCCTCGGCGTCCAGGTGCAAGGTCAGGGCACCCAGGTTGTCCTGCAACTGCGCCACGCTGCGCGCGCCGACGATCGGCATCGCCCCGCGCGCCAGCAACCACGCCAGCGCCACCTGGGCCGGCGAGCGCTGCAGGTCCGCGGCCAGCGCCACCACCGCCTCGGCCACCGCCAGCGCGTGCTCATTGAAGGTGCGTTGCGAATGCGCGACCTCGGCGCGGCCCACGCCATCGACCTGCGCGCCGCCGGAGGCGGCCGCGCGCACCCGCGCCAGGTCGGCGGCGCCGTACTTGCCGGTGAGCACGCCCATCGCCAGCGGCGACCAGGCCAGCACCGACATGCCCAGCGCCTCGGCCATCGGCACCAGTTCGCGCTCGACCGTGCGCTGCGCCAGCGAGTATTCGATCTGCAGGGCGACGAACGGCGTCCAGCCGCGCAGATCGGCCAGGGTCTGCATGCGCGCCACCTGCCAGGCGGGGGTGTCGGAGATGCCGGCGTAGAGGATCTTGCCGGCACGCACCAGGTCGTCGAAACCGCGCATGACCTCGTCGATGCCGGTGGTGCCGTCCCAGGCGTGCAGGTACAGCAGGTCCAGGTAGTCGGTGCCCAGCCGCGCCAGGCTGGCGTCGACAGAGCGCAGCAGCGCCTTGCGGTGGTTGCCGCCGCCGTTGGGGTCGCCGGGGAAGGGATTGAGCGCGAACTTGCTGGCGATCACCAGGCGGTCGCGGCGGCCGGCGACGAAGCGGCCGAGCAGGGTCTCGGCGCTGCCGTTGGTGTAGATGTTGGCGGTATCGAGGAAGTTGCCGCCGGCATCGACGTACAGGTCGAACAGGCGGCGCGCCTCGGCCTCGTCCGCGCCCCAGCCCCAGTCGGCGCCGAAGGTCATGGTGCCCAGGCACAGCGGGCTGACGCGCAGGCCGGAACGGCCGAGCAGGCGGTAGTGATCGAGGGCCATCGCAGCGGTCTCCAGGTGGGGTGCGGGCACTGTAGGCGCCGCGTCGCCATGGATAAATCCGGGTAATCCGCATGTGCCTTGAAGGTGTGCTAAACAATGGCGGGCGCACCCCGCGCGTCCGTCCTGCCGCTGCCGCCTGTTCCCCATGCACCGTCCACCGCCGCTGTCCGCCGTCGTCGCCTTCGTCCGCGTGGCCCACCACGGCAGCTTCACCCGCGCCGCCGCCGAACTGGGCGTCTCGCCCTCGGCCTTGTCGCAGACGTTGCGCGCGCTGGAGGCGCAACTGGGCGCGCGCCTGCTCAACCGCACCACCCGCCGGGTCGGCCTGAGCGAGCACGGCGAGCGCTTCCTGCAGCGGGTGGCGCCGGGCCTGGCGCAGATCGATGCGGCCTTCGCCGACCTGGATTTCCTGCGCGACCGCCCGGCCGGCACGCTGCGCATCAACCTGCCGCTGGTGGCCGCCGAGCAGTTGGTGTGCCCGCAGCTGCCGGCGTTCCTGGCGCGCTATCCGGAGGTCAGCGTGGAGCTGTATTCGGACCGGACCCTGGCCGACATCGTCGCCGGCGGCTTCGACGCCGGTATCCGCCTGGGCGAGAGCCTGGCGCGCGACATGATCGCGGTGCCGCTGGGGCCGCCGCAGCGGCAGACGGTGGTGGCCGCGCCGGCATATTTCGCCGCGCATGGGACGCCGCGCACGCCGGCCGAGCTGGCCGAGCACGACTGCATCCGCTGGCGGCGCACCGACGGCCGCCTGCAGGCCTGGGAATTCACCCGCGACGGCCACGATTTCCTGGTCGAGGTCACCGGGCGGCTGGTGGTCAACGACACCGCGGTCGGCCTGGACGCCGCGCGCCGCTGTCTGGGGCTGGGCCAGGCGTTCGAGTGGCAGGTCGCCGCCGACGTCGCCGCCGGCCGCCTGCAGCGGGTGCTGGACGACTGGCATGCGCCGTTTGCCGGCTGGCACATCTACTACCCGGCGCGTGAGCACCTGCCGCCGAAGCTGCGCGTGTTCATCGATCACCTGCGCGCGGCGCATGCGACGGGCGGCACGGCGTAGATCGCCGGGGCTGGCTCGGGGCCGGCGGTTGCGAAAAGGGGAAGGGCGAGACCAGGCGGCAGTGCCGCACGCGCGATTGCGTCGTGCTGCCGAAGCACCCGACCGACAGGGGCCGGGCGCTGAAGGGGGCATCGTGTCGCCCCATGCACCGCGGCGATCGCGGTGCAGGGTGCCGCCCGGCGCGGGCGGCACCGAAGCGGCTCAGCCCTTGAGCTTGGCCGCGAACTCGGCCACGCGCTTGCCGAGCAGGCGCGCGGTCTCCAGGTCGCCGCTGCGCGGCGCCTCGTCCGGCGAGGCGTCGGACGGCGAGATCGCCAGCGCGCCGCCGGAGCCGGCGGTCCAGTTCACGTCGTTGGGGCCGTGCGCCTTGGTGTTGGACGGCAGCAGGCCGGTGCCGACCCAGATCTGGCCGTGCTGCTGGGCCAGGGTCCAGAAGTATTCGATGGTGGCGAACTTGTCGCCGTTGACCGAGGCCGAGTTGGTGAAGCCGGCGGCGATCTTGTCCTTCCAGGCCTGCGCGAACCACGGCTTGGAGCTGGCGTCGGCGAACTTCTTGAACTGCCAAGCGGGGCCGCCCATGTAGGTCGGGCTGCCGTAGATGATGGCGTCGGCCTGGCCGATGGCCTCCCAGGCGCCGTCGGGCAGGTTGCCGTCCTGGTCGATGCGGTACAGCGTGGCCTCGCCGACGCTGGCGGCGCCGGCGTGCACGGCCTCGGCCTGCTTGACGGTGTGGCCGTAGCCGCTGAAGTAGACGATCACGATCTTGCTCATAGGCGGACTCCTGAAGGGTAAGGGGGAAAGCGCGGGCATTGTGCGCACGCCCGGCCGCCCGGATCAGCGCCACCGGCGGGATGTTGTGTCCGACCGCGCGCCGCGGTTCGGTTCAGTCTTCGGCCGGGGAGCGCATGCTGCGGTCGATGCCGACCTCGACCAGGTAGTCGATGAAGCTGCGCACCTTTGGCGCCAGGTGGCTGCGGCTGGCGTACACCGCGTAGACACCGATCGGGCCGACCTCGTGCTCGGGCAGCACCCGTACCAGGCGGCCATCTTCCAGTGCCGCCTCGGCCATGAAGTCCGGCTGCATGGTAATGCCCATGCCGGCGATGGCCGCCTCGCGCAGCACGTCGCCGCAATTGGCGCGCAGGGTGCCGGCCACCCGCACCTGGGTCGCGCCCTCGGGGCCGTGCAGGGTCAGGTCGTCCTGCACGTAGCTGTAGCTGAGGAAGGCGTGGCCGGCCAGGTCGGCCGCCAGCTGCGGCGTGCCGGCGCGCGCCAGGTAGGCCGGTGCCGCGCACAGGAAGGCCTGCACTTCGCCGAGCTTGCGCGCGATCAAGGTCGGCGCCACCTGCCGGGTGATGCGGATCGCCAGGTCGTAGCCTTCCTCGACGATGTCCACCAGGCGGTCGGACAGGGTCAGGTCCAGTGCCACCTGCGGATAGCGCGCGCTGTAGCCGGCCAGGCGCGGCCCGAGCCGGGCGATGCTGAAACTGAAGGGGGCGTTGATCCGCAGCGTGCCGGAGGGCGTCAGCGCCTGCTCGCCGACCGCCGCCTCCATGTCGTCGAACTCGGCCAGCAGCAACTGGCAGCGCTGGTAGTAGGCGGCGCCGACGCTGCTCGGGCTGACCCGGCGGGTGGTGCGGTTGAGCAGGCGCGAGCCCAGGCGCTGTTCCAGCCACGCCACCTGGCGGGTGACGCTGGCCGTGGACATGCCCAGCGCCTCGGCGGCGGCATTGAAGCCGTTGCGGTCGACCACGGCGACGAACACCCGCATCGCATCAAGCGTATCCATTGTTGCGGATCCCGAAATGAATTCTCGAAATAACGATAATTTATTCGTGGCGGCGACGGGAATAGCCTGTACAGCGTTCCCCATTCCCTGCCCCGTCGTGAGGTCTCCCATGTCCGCTCCCGTCTCCCGCCTGGCGCCCTACGGTGCCACCCTGCTGCGCCTGGCCCTGGGCGCGCTGTTCCTGGTGCATGCACTGACCAAGCTGCTGGTGTTCACCCCGGCCGGCACCGCCGCCTACTTCGTGTCGCTCGGGTTGCCCGGCGCGCTGGGCTATGTGGCGATGGCGCTGGAGTTCACCCTCGCCGCGGCCTTGCTGCTCGGCGTGTACGCGCGCTGGGTGGGGCTGCTCGGCATCCCGCTGCTGCTCGGCACCATCGTCAGCGTGCACGGCGCCAACGGCTTCGGCTTTGCCAATCCCGGCGGCGGCTGGGAGTACCCGGCGTTCTGGGCGCTGGCGCTGGCGGTGCTGTTCCTGATCGGCGACGGCCGCTTCGTGTTGCGCACGCGCTGAGCGCGGTGTTTCCTGTCCCTTCTGGAGACCTGTCATGTCCCGTCTGCCCTCCCTGTACATCTCGCACGGTTCGCCGATGACCGCGCTGCAGCCCGGCCTGGTCGGCACGCGCCTGGCCGAACTGGCGAAGACGCTGCCGCGGCCGCGCGCCATCGTGCTGGCCTCGGCGCACTGGCTGGGCCGGCGGCCGCTGGTCGGTGCCGCCGCGCAGCCGCCGACCATCCACGACTTCGGCGGCTTCCCGCAGGCGCTGTATGCGATGCAGTACCCGGCGCCGGGCGCGCCGGCGCTGGCCCACCAGGTCGCCGAGCTGCTGGCGCAGGCCGGGCTGGCGCCGGTGCTGGACGAGCGCCGCGGGCTGGACCACGGCGTGTGGGTGCCGCTGTCGCTGCTGTACCCGCAGGCCGACATCCCGGTGGTGCCGCTGTCGATCCAGCCGGAACTGGGGCCGGAGCACCATCTGGCGCTGGGCCGAGCGCTGGCGCCGCTGCGCGAGGACGGCGTGCTGGTGATCGGCTCGGGCAGCATCACCCACAACCTGCACGACTTCGGCCGCTACGCCGAGGGCAAGGAAGTGCCCTACGTGCGTCCGTTCATCGAGTGGACCGAGCAGGCGTTGCGCCGCGACGACGTGCCGGCGATGCTCGACTACCGGCGGCAGGCGCCGTTCGCCGCGCGTGCGCATCCCACCGACGAGCACTGGTTGCCGATCTACGTGGCGATGGGCGCGGCGGGCATGGACGGGTTGGGCGCGCAGCGCATCGACGCCGGGATCGACGCCGGCCTGCTGGCGATGGACATTTATCGCTTCGATGGCGCCGCGGCACGCGCCGCGGCCTGAACGTCGGCGCGTCGACCTGAGCGATTCATGGCGGTGAAGGCCGCAGCGCATCCGCGTCTCACCGTTTGAGACGCGGACCCGGCATCGTCGGCCGGTGAATACCCTCGAAAAACTCGCCGTGCTCGCCGACGCGGCCAAGTACGACGCCTCCTGCGCTTCCAGCGGTGCCGACAAGCGCCATTCGCTGCGCAGCGGCGGCATCGGCAGCACCGAGGGCATGGGCATCTGCCATTCGTACACGCCCGACGGGCGTTGCGTGTCGCTGCTGAAGATCCTGCTGACCAACTTCTGTGTGTTCGACTGCGCATACTGCGTCAACCGCGTGTCCAGCAACGTGCGCCGCGCGCGCTTCACCCCGGCCGAAGTGGTCAAGCTGACCCTGGATTTCTACAAGCGCAACTACATCGAAGGGTTGTTCCTCTCCAGCGGCATCATCCGCAACAGCGACTACACCATGGAGCAACTGGTCGAGGTGGCGCGGCAGTTGCGCGAGGAGCATCGCTTCGCCGGCTACATCCATCTCAAGACCATTCCCGATGCGGCGCCGGAACTGCTCGCCGCCGCCGGCCGCTACGCCGACCGGCTCAGCATCAACGTGGAGTTGCCGACCGAAGGCGGCCTGGCGCAACTGGCGCCGGAGAAGAACGTCGGCGGCATCCGTGCGGCGATGGGCGAGTTGCGCTGGCGCATCGAGGAGAGCAAGGAGGCGCGCAAGGCCGAGACGCGGGTGCGCGCCAAGCCGCCGCGCTTCGCCCCGGCCGGGCAGAGCACGCAGATGATCGTCGGTGCCGATGGCGCCGACGACCGCGCGATCCTGCACACCAGCCACAATCTCTACGGCAACTATCGCCTGCGCCGGGTCTACTACTCCGCGTTCAGTCCGATTCCCGACGCCTCCAGCAAGCTGCCGCTGCTGGCGCCGCCGCTGCAGCGCGAGCACCGCCTGTACCAGGCCGACTGGCTGCTGCGGTTCTACGATTTCTCGGTGGAGGAGATCGCCCCGCCCGCGGCCAGCGGCATGCTCGATCTGGACGTGGACCCCAAGCTGGCCTGGGCGCTGCGCAACCCCGAGCGGTTCCCGGTGGATCTCAACACCGCCGCGCGCGAACTGCTGCTGCGGGTGCCGGGGCTGGGCACGCGCAACGTCGAGCGGCTGCTGCTGGCGCGGCGGCACGCACGGTTGCGGGTCGAGGACCTGGCGCGGCTGCGGGTGCCGCTGAAGAAGCTGCTGCCGTTCGTCAGCGTGCTCGATCACCATCCGCGGCAGCGGCTGGACGATCCGCAGCGGCTGCGCGCGCAACTGGCGCCGGCGCCGCGGCAGGGTGGCCTGTTTGATTGACGCGATGGGCGCGGCCTGTTGCGTTTCAGGCGCAGGAGCGATGCGCGGGGCGTGCCGTGTTTCAGGCTGAGGTGCTGCCGCCGTGGAGCCTGGAGGCGTGGCGGGCCGTGGCGCGGGCGGCATGGTGTGCGCAGGTGGCGCCGGAGACGCTGGCCTGGGATGGCGATGCGCAGGGCGGCCTGCTCGCCGGCACCGACGTCGCGGCGCTGCCTGCGCAGGTGCCGCCGCCGCGGGTGTCGGCCGAGTTCCTGGCGCTGGCCGGCGCGGTGCTGTGCCATCGCGATCCGCAGCGGCATGCGCTGCTGTACCGCCTGCTGTGGCGCATCGCCGGCGGCGAGCGCGCGCTGCTGCAGCGGGTCACCGATGCCGACGTGCACCGCGCGCAGCAATGGGCGCAGGCGGTGCGCCGCGACAGCCACAAGATGAAGGCGTTCGTGCGCTTCCGTGAGGTGCCGGGCGAGCAGGAGGCCTACATCGCCTGGTTCGAGCCGGAGCACCACATCGTCGATCGCGTGGCACCGTTCTTCGCACGCCGTTTTGCCGGCATGCGCTGGGCGATCCTCACCCCGTACCGCAGTGTGCGCTGGGATGGCGAGACGCTGCAGTTCGGCGCCGGCGCGCAGCGCGCCGATGCGCCGGCCGACGATGCGCAGGACGCGCTGTGGCGTACCTACTACGCCAACATCTTCAATCCGGCGCGGCTCAACCCGACGATGATGCGCCAGGAGATGCCGCAGAAATACTGGAAGCACCTGCCGGAGGCACAGTTGCTGCCCACGCTGATCCGCGACGCCGGGCAGCGTGTGCGCGAGATGGCCGAGCGCGCGCCGGAGCCGGTGCGTCGGCGCATTCCCGCGCCGGCCCCGGCGCCGGCGGTGGCCGCCGACGACAGCCTCGAGGCGCTGCGCGCGTCGGCCCGCGACTGCCGCCGATGTCCGCTGTGGCAGCCGGCCACCCAGACCGTGTTCGGCGAAGGTCCGCAGGATGCCGCGGTGATGGTGGTCGGCGAGCAGCCCGGCGACGAGGAGGACCTGAGCGGACGTCCCTTCGTCGGCCCGGCCGGGCGCCTGTTCGACCGCGCGTTGCAGGAGTTGGGGGTCGAACGTGCCGGCATGTACGTCACCAACGCGGTCAAGCATTTCCGCTTCGAGCAACGCGGCAAGGCGCGGCTGCACCGCAATCCCGAGCGTGCCCATGTCGAGGCCTGCCGGATGTGGCTGGCCGGCGAACTGGCGCGGGTGCGCCCGCGTATCGTACTGTGCCTGGGCGCGACCGCGGCGCGCGCGGTGCTGGGGAACCGGTTTGCGCTGATGGCCCAGCGTGGGCAGTGGCAGGCGCTGGACGACGGCACGCGTGCCCTGGCCACCGTGCATCCGTCGTGGGTGCTGCGCCAGCGCGGCGGCGAAGCGGGAGAGGCCGCCTATCAAGGCTTCGTGCGCGACTTGCGCATGTTGGTGGAGCAGGTGCCGATGCTGCACGGAGACAGTGCCGACGACTGACGGCCTGCGCACGCGGCGGTCGTCGCAGTCGGGCGTGCTGCCGTCGTCGAGCGCAGGGAGGCGCAAAACGGGGACGGCCGCAGCCGTCCCCGCGATGCCAATGCACCCCCGATGTGCTTACGGCATCAAAACCTTGTCCACCACATGGATCACGCCATTGCGCTGCATCACGTCGGCGGTGGTGACGTGCGCGGTATTGCCCTTGCTGTCGGTGAGGGTGACCTTGCCGCCGCGGGTCTTGGCGATCAGCGTTTCGCCCTGCACCGTGATCAGCTTGGCGCTGCCGCCGCCGGCCTTGATCTGCGCCAGCAGCGCCGCCGCATCGAGCTTGCCGGGGACCACGTGGTAGGTCAGCACCTGGGTCAGCTTTTCCTTGTTCTCCGGCTTGAGCAGCGTGTCGACCGTGCCGGCCGGCAGGGCGGCGAAGGCGGCATTGGTCGGCGCGAACACGGTGAACGGGCCGGCGCCCTTCAGCGTGTCCACCAGGCCGGCGGCCTTGACCGCGGCGACCAGGGTGGTGTGATCCTTGGAGTTGACCGCGTTGTCGATGATGTCCTTGGTCGCATACATCGGCGCGCCGCCGACCATCGGATTCGGCTTGGCCTCGCTCATCGCTGCGTGGTCGTGCGCCACGGCCTGGCCGGTGTCGGCCATGGCGGGCAGGGAGACGAGGCCGGCGAGGGCCAGGGCCAGCAAATGGAGTTTCATGGGCTTGCTCCTTGAAAGGGATGCGCGGCCAGTCGACCGTGCATACGCTTTTACGGGCCCAGCGCCGGCGCGGTTGCATCACGCGGCCCAGATAATGATGAACGAGCGTTCCCAATGTCGTCGCGCTCGCTGCAATACGCCAGATGGGAAGAGTAGGGCGGGTACTGGCCGCAAATCAGGTTTTGCCCGGCATCTCTTGCTTCGCCGTCGGCCGATTCTGTGGGTGCATGGCCCTTCGCCAATCACGGTCCGGTCCTGTCGATCAACTGGAAGCCGCCGGTGTTGCCAGCGGAACGCGATCGGCATCTGCCGTCGACCGGGATGCAGGGACATGCCAATCAACCGCACGATCACATGCAAAGAGAGGATGGCATGAAGTACTACCACTACGGCCCTGTGTCGATTCTGAGCAAGGTAAAGCGACTGGGCGGCAGCAAGGGATGGGAGTTCATCGAAAGCGCACAGGATCAGTCGGAAGGAAAGCCGAAAGCGTGCTACGTCACACGCCTTTCGCCGGAGCAACTTGCCGACAACAGTAGCCCGGTAGCACGGGTGCTGGGCCTGAAGGCGACGCCGGGCGATCGCTGGCTGTGCTTTGAGATGGACTTGCCCGATGCCTGGGAGGAAAAAGGGGCTGCCGTGCTGATCACGCCCATCAAGGGGGACAGAGGCAAACAGGGAATCGCCCTGTTTCTGACCAAGCAAAAGGACTACGACGCGAGTCTCGATAACGACGTGGATGCACGTAGCGACTACATCTACATCAATCGCGCGTATTGCACGCAAATATGGACCATTAGCACCGCCACGGGAAAAGACAAGGTGTTCGAACCCTACACGCCGTAGTCGATCCGGTTACGTGCCTGCCGCGTGGCATGCTCGGGGCATGGTGCGTTCGTGCGCTCCCTTGGCGAATTGCAGGGAGCGACGCGTTGCCGTTCCACACCTGTCGAGTCAGGAACATGGGGGGCGGATCAAGCGTCGCGCGACGCAGTGCAGCCAGCGGACAACGCCGGCCGCGCCGTCATCCATCGGTGACGCACCGGGGCGTCCAGATCCGGCTTGATGGACGCCGCTGGGTCCAGGGCGAGCGCTGCCCATCTTGCCCCCCCAGTTGTGGGCCAGCCGTCCGGGCGGCAACGGTGCGACATCAGCGGCCGGCTGCGCCGTGCCACTGGACATCGCCGCCGCGGTGCGCTTTGCTTGCAGGCTCCCCCCATTCATGGGCGGCGCCGCCGGCGTGGCGCCGCCGTCCGGACGAGCATGCATTCGATCGAAGTGGTCTTGGCGATGTTGCTGGCGGTGGTGGCCAGTGGCTACCTCGTGCGCGTCCTGCCGTTCTCGCTGCCGTTGCCGCTGGTGCAGATCGGCCTGGGCGCGATCATCGCCGGCGTGTTCAAGAAGGGCTATGCGCTGGAGCCGGAGCTGTTCTTCCTGCTGTTCCTGCCGCCGCTGCTGTTCCTGGACGGCTGGCGCATCCCCAAGCAGGGCCTGTTCCGCGACAAGGGCGTGATCCTGGAGCTGGCGCTGGGCCTGGTGGTGTTCACGGTGATCGGCGCCGGCTTCCTGATCCACTGGATGATCCCGACCATGCCGCTGGCGGTGGCGTTCGCGTTGGCCGCAGTGGTGTCGCCCACCGATCCGATCGCGGTGTCCTCGATCGCGGCGCGCGCGCCGATCCCCAAGCGGCTGATGCACATCCTGGAAGGCGAGTCGCTGCTCAACGACGCCTCCGGCCTGGTCTGCTTCCAGTTCGCGGTGGCCGCGGCGATCACCGGCGCGTTCTCGCTGGCCGACGCCTCGCTGACCTTCCTGTGGGTGGCGCTGGTCGGCGTGGCCGCCGGCATCGCGGTGGTGGTCGGCACTAGCCTGGCGCAGCGCTGGGTGTGGCGCCAGGTCGGCGAGGAGCCGGGCGCGGCGATCCTGGTCAACCTGTTGCTGCCGTTCGCGGCCTACCTGCTGGCCGAGGCGATCAACGCCTCGGGCATCCTCGCCGCGGTCGCCGCCGGCATCGCCATGAGCTACGTGGAACTGAGCGGCCGCGCCCCGGGCAGCATGCGCGTGCAGCGCTCGGCGGTGTGGGACATGGTGCAGTTCACCCTCAACGGCATCATGTTCGTGCTGCTCGGCGAGCAGTTGCCGGGCATCGTGCAGGGCGCCATGCACAACATGGACGAAGCCGGGCACCTGGACCCGTGGTGGCTGCTCGGCTACGCGCTGGCCATCTACGTCGGCCTGCTGCTGCTGCGCTTCCTGTGGGTGTGGCTGTCGCTGCGCTGGACCCTGCTCAAGGCGCGCCGTCGCGGCGAAGACCGGCAAAGCCCGCCGTGGCGGATCGTGGTGGCCACCTCGCTGGCCGGGGTGCGCGGCGCGATCACCCTGGCCGGCGTGCTGACCCTGCCGCTGGCCCTGCCCAATGGCGCCGCGTTCCCGGCGCGCGACCTGGCGATCTTCCTGGCCAGCGCGGTGATCGTCACCTCGCTGCTGGTCGCCAGCATCGCGCTGCCGCGCCTGCTGCGCGGCCTGGAGCTGCCGGAAGAGCCGAGCGACCGGCTGGAGGAAGACCTGGCGCGGCGCGAGTCCTCGCGTGCGGCATTGGCCGCGGTGGAGAAGCTGCGCCAGCGGCTGGTGCAGGACAGCGAGCACGCCGACCTGTACAACGAGGCGGCCAACCGGGTCAGCGCGCTGTACCAGCGCCATCTCGACCACGGCGATGCGATGGAGAGCGACCCGGAGGAGGCGCGGCGCCTGGACAATGTGCTGCGCCAACTGCGCAACGCCGGCCTGCAGGCCGAGCGCCAGGAACTGTTCAAGCTGACCCGCCAGCGCAAGATCTCCGACGAGATCGCGCGCCGGCTGATCCGCAATCTGGATCTGCTGGAGGCGCGGCGCAAGAGTTGAGGGCTGGGAATGGGGAATCGGGAATGGGGATTCGTGGAAGCGGGTTCCTGGCGCCGTTGCGGATTTTTCGCGGTGCCGGTGCCGGCTCGCGCCGGTTCACGGTTCTTCGCCCTCTGTACGTCATCGGCGCACGGTGGCCTGCGCCGCGGGTGCTGCTGCATGGTCGTTAGCAGGGCGCACGGCTAGCGCCCCGCGCTAGGCATCCTCGACCAGCGGCGGCAGCCGCCTGGGCACCGGCATGGATTTCACGATTGCGGTGTTGGTTTCGGCACGTTCGCTGACTTTCGCCAGGATGCTGTCCAGATGCTGGATGGTGCGCAGGTACAGCCGGCAGATGAAGCAGTCTTCGCCGGTCACCTTGTCGCATTCGACGACTTCCGGGATGCGCTGCAGCAGCTCCTCCACTAGGTGCAACTGCCCCGGCAGCGGCTTTACCCGCACGATCGCCTGCAAGGTGTAGCCGAGCGCGCGCGGGTCGAGCTCGACCGTGAACCTGGCGATCACGCCCTGGTGCTGCAACCGCCGCACGCGGTCGGCGGTGGCCGGCGCCGACAGGCCGATCTGCCGGGCCAGTTCGCTGATTGCCATGCGCGCGTCCTGCGCCAGCGCGCCGAGGATGGCGCGGTCGATCGCGTCGAGTGTGGCAACGATGGGTACGGAAAGGCGATTCTGCATAAAGGGATTAATTTCTGAGGCGATGTTCCTGGATGGCCTAAGTTTAAGCATGTTTTCGCAAAGTCGCGGTTTCTACAATGACGCCATCGGACACATTGAAAGGAACCGGGATGGCGTCCAACGAGATTCGCCGTGGTGCGGCCGAGATGGTCGTGGCCATGCTCATGTCCGGCACGATCGGCTGGCTGGTCGTGTCGTCGCGGCAATCGCCGGTCAACGTGGTGTTCTTCCGCTGCCTGTTCGGCGCCGCCACCCTGCTCATCGTCTGCGCGGCGCTGGGCCTGTTGCGACGCAAGGCGTTTTCGCCGCGGATGCTGGCGCTTGTGCTGCTCGGCGGCGTCGCGATCGTGGGCAACTGGCTGCTGCTGTTCGCCGCCTACGGCCGCGCCTCGATTTCGATGGCCACCGCCGTCTACAACACGCAGCCGTTCATGCTGGTCGGGCTGGGCGCGATCGTGTTCCGCGAGCGCATCACCGCCTCGACCGTGGCGTGGCTGGCGGTGGCCTTCGTCGGCCTGGTGGGCGTGGTGCGCATCGCGCCGGCCGTGCTCGCGGTGCCGGGCGAGTACCTGCAGGGCGTCGCGCTGGCGCTGGGCGCGGCGTTTCTGTACGCGGTGTCGTCGATCGTCACCAAGCACCTGAAAGGCACGCCGCCGCACCTGCTGGCGCTGCTGCAACTCGGCATCGGCATCGTGTTGCTGGCGCCGTTCGCGCACTTCGATGCCTTGCCGTCCCGCCCCGGCCAGTGGCTGGATCTGGTGGTGCTCGGCGTGGTCAACACCGGGGTGATGTATGTGCTGCTGTACGGCGCCATCCAGAAACTGCCCACGGCGATGATCGGGGCGCTGTCGTTCATCTATCCGGTGGTGGCGATCGCGGTCGATCGCATCGCCTTCGGGCAGTCGCTGGCGTGGACGCAGGTGCTCGGGGCGCTGCTGATCCTGCTGGCGGCGGCCGGGGTCAACTTCGGCTGGCGCGTGCTGCCGTGGCCGCGCCCCGCGCGGCCGACCATCGGCGACGTCGACACCGGACAACGCTAGCCGGCGTTCGCCACCGCCATAACGGCGGCGCTGCCCTGCGTTTGCGGGCACTGCTGGCGCACTGTCCCGTATCCGGGAGAGTGCTTCCGCCGGATCGGGATTTATCCATCACGATCCGGCTTCTACCCTGGGGGCCGTTTCCGCGCCCGCCGCGTGTCCAGGGAGTTCCCGTGTCGCCGATCATTTCCGTGCAACAGCTCACCAAGACCTACGCCGGGGGCTTCCAGGCGCTCAAGGGCATCGACCTGGAGATCCGCCGCGGCGAGATCTTCGCCCTGCTCGGCCCCAACGGCGCCGGCAAGACCACGCTGATCAGCATCGTCTGCGGCCTGGTCACGCCCAGCAGCGGCCGGGTGCTGGCCGATGGCCACGACATCGTGCGCGACTACCGCGCCGCACGCGCCAAGATCGGCCTGGTGCCGCAGGAACTGGCCACCGACGCGTTCGAGACGGTATGGGCGACGGTGCGCTTCAGCCGCGGCCTGTTCGGCAAGCCGCGCGACGACGCCCACCTGGAGCGGGTGCTGCGCGAGCTGTCGCTGTGGGACAAGCGCGGCAGCCGCATCTCCACCCTGTCCGGTGGCATGAAGCGGCGCGTGCTGATCGCCAAGGCGCTCGCGCACGAACCGTCCATCCTGTTCCTGGACGAACCCACCGCCGGCGTCGACGTGGAGCTGCGCCACGACATGTGGCAGATGGTGCGGCGCCTGCGCGAGCAGGGCACCACCATCATCCTCACCACCCACTACATCGAGGAGGCCGAGGACATGGCCGACCGGGTCGGCGTGGTCAACCGCGGCGAACTGGTGCTGGTGGAGGACAAGCGCACGCTGATGCGCAAGCTCGGCAAGAAGCAGCTGGCGCTGACCCTGCAGGCGCCGCTGCCGGCGTTGCCGCCGGCGCTGGCGACGCAGCCGCTGGAACTGTCCGCCGACGGCGCCACGCTGACCTACACCTACGACGCGCAGGCCGAGCAGACCGGCATCGGCCCGCTGCTGCGGCAACTGGAGGAGCAGGGCGTGGAGATCAAGGACCTGCAGTCCAGCGAGAGTTCGCTGGAGGAGATCTTCGTCAACCTGGTGCGGCCGGCGTCCGCCGCGGCGGAGGTGCGCGCATGAACCTGCACGCGATCGCCGCGATCTACCGTTTCGAGATGGCGCGCACTTTCCGTACGCTGACCCAGTCCATCGCCTCGCCGGTGCTGTCGACCTCGCTGTACTTCGTGGTGTTCGGCGCGGCGATCGGCTCGCGCATGGGCGCCATCGACGGCATCAGCTACGGCGCCTACATCATCCCGGGGCTGGTGATGCTGTCGCTGCTCAGCGAAAGCATTTCCAACGCCTCCTTCGGCATCTACATGCCGCGCTGGGCCGGCACCATCTACGAGGTGCTGTCGGCGCCGGTGGCGTGGTGGGAGGTGGTGATCGGCTACGTCGGCGCGGCGGCGAGCAAGTCGGTGCTGCTGGGCCTGCTGATCCTGCTCACGGCGCGCGCCTTCGTGCCGTACGAGATCGCCCATCCGCTGTGGATGTTCGGCTTCCTGGTGCTGACCGCGCTGACCTTCAGCCTGTTCGGTTTCATCATCGGCGTGTGGGCCGACGGCTTCGAGAAGCTGCAGGTGATCCCGTTGATGGTGATCACGCCGCTGACCTTCCTCGGCGGCAGCTTCTACTCGATCAACATGCTGCCGCCGCTGTGGCAGAAGATCAGCCTGTTCAACCCGGTGGTGTACCTGGTCAGCGGCTTCCGCTGGGCGTTCTACGGCAAGGCCGACGTGCACATCGCGGTCAGCGTGGGCATGACCCTGGCGTTCCTGGCGCTGTGCCTGGGCGTGATCTGGGCGATCTTCCGCAGCGGCTACCGGCTCAAGCCCTGAGGCGGTCGGTCGCCGAGGGCCGCGAGGTGCGGCCAGGCACCGCGATGTGCCGGCGGGCGCCGTGCCTGCCGGCGATCGCGCTTACTTGGCGTCGAGCCAGAAGGCTTCGACCTGGCCCTTGACCTTCATGGTCATGGGATTGCCGCGGCGGTCGCGCGCCTTGCCGACCTGCACGCGGATCCAGCCTTCGCTGATCGAGTACTCCTCGACGTTGTCGCGCTCCACGCCGTTGAAGCGGATGCCGACGCCGCGCGACAGCGTCTCGGCATCGTGGAACGGGCTCTGCGGGCTGACCGCCAGGCGGTCGGGGGGCGTGTCGGACATCGTGGTGGCTTCGCGTGGCGGCGGACAGCGCCGTCTTCCGGGCTGCGAAGGATAAACGCCCGCGGCGCCGTTGCCGAGTTCCGCGCTTCCGTCGTCGCGCCGGGCGCGGCACACTGGCGCTCCCCGTGATGCCCGATGCGCCGCCATGCCCGACAACAGCGCCGACTACGACGATCCCGACGACCTGTTCGACGACGACGACGATCCGGATACCCAGCAGGGCCTGATCTGGAATCTGCTGCTGCTGATCAATCCCGGCGACGAGGAAAGCGCGCTGCGCCAGTTCGACGCCTACCGCGAGGCCGCCGGCGAAGCCGAGCGCGAGGACGCGGACTGGCTGTGGACGCTGAAGGACGCGATCGACTGGCGGGCGGGCTTCTACGTCGACGGCCACGACCGCGAGGCGCTGATCGGCGCGATCGACGAACTGGCCGCGCGCTGGAACCTGCGCATCGACTGGGGCGGCGACATCGACGACGCCGACTTCCTGGAGGAGCACGACAGCGCCTTGCTGCTGGCGGTGGCCTACGACCGCCTGCGCGAGCACGGCTACAGCATCTGGTGCTGGGACGCCGGCAGCGAGATCCGCGCCGGCTGGATGGCGCTCAGCCGCGACGACCAGGACATGCAGCGCCTGGCGGCAATCCTCGGCATCGACCTGCGCCCGGGCAGCGATCCGTTCTAGGCATCCCTCGCTGCGCATCGGTGATTGGTGTTGCGGCCTTGCATGTCAGGCACCGCAGCGTCCTGTGGGCGCGATTTCAGTGGCGATGCGTGCAGTGTTTGGAGGTTCTGGCGCCGGATGCAGTCGGGACTGACGTCCCTCCCACAGTGCACCCAGCAGCTTGCCGCCAGCGCCCTGTAGGAGCGGCTTCAGCCGCGACGAACGAAGTCGCGATCGCACCGCCCATGGTGAATGTTGGGGCTGAAGCCCCCTGCAGTGCGCCAGAACGTATCCGCAGCTCCCTGTGGGAGCGACTTCAGTCGCGACGCGCAGAGCCGTCAGACGTAGCCGTGCCGGCCGCTGCCGGAAGCGCTGGCCCAGTGCACCCGCACGCCCGCGCCGCCGCCATCACGCTTCAATCGGCCTCGCCGCGCGCCTGCGCACGCGCATTGCGGATCAGCGCCTTCAGCAGTTCGCGGTCGCTGTGCCGCGAGACCGGCAGCGCGCCCAGGCGGATCGCTTCGTCGCGCAGGGCGGCCGGCACGTCGTAGTGCGCGCCGCTGAGCTTGTTCTGGAAGGCGCGGCGGGGAATGCCCAGCCGCGCCGCCATGGCGTGCAGTTCGTCCAGCGTGTCGGCGAGCAGGTGGCCCCAGCGCTGGCCGCGCCAGGGATGCACCGCATCGTCGATGTAGACCGCCATCGGGTCCGGTCAGGCCGGCTTGTGCGTGCCGTCGGCGTCCGCCGCGGTGTCAGGCGCCGCGCTGCTGTCGGCCTGCGCCGGCGCGGCATCGCCGGTCTCCGTCGCGGCGTCCGCGTCGGTCTCGTCCTCGGCCGCATCCTCTGTCGCGCCATCGCCCGTGGCGAACTCGGCGACCAGTGCGTCCAGGTACTCGGCCGGGGTCTGGCCGGCCTCGGCCGCCAGCGCGTCGATCATCTGCTGCAGCTGCGTCGAGTATTCGAGGGTGATGGTGTTGCCTTCCTGCTCCTGCAGGTTGGCCAGGTGCTTGAGCATCGCCAGCATCGGCACCGGATTGTCGGCATTGCCCATGGTCTGGCCGCCGACCGCCAGCAGCCACTGGCGGCCCTGCAGGCCGATCGCGGCCAGCACGCGGCCGCTCTGGTCCTGCAGCACGGCGTGGTTGGCGATGGGCTGCTCGCGGCCCAGGCGGGCGAAGGGGCGCGACGGCTGCTGCTTCTTGCGCTTGTCGCGCTTGGCTTTGGATTGCGTGGACACGGCGGTCTCGTTGGCGAAGTGGCGGCCATTGTAAGCGCCGCGCCGTGTGCGGTCCCGCCGGGCCATCGCGGCGCGGCCGCCGGCGCTGCGCCGGGTGCCGCGATCAGCGTGCGCTGGCCGCCTCGGTCCCGCCGCTGCCGGCGGCGGCCGTCACCGGTGCCCCGCCGTTGATGCTGCGCAAGGCGTCGCGTGCGGCGGCGGCCGCCGCCTCCGGCGAGGTCGTGCGCGGTTCGGCGATCTGCACCGAGACCTTGGCCGGCGTCGCCGCCGGCGCTGCTGCCGACGCAGCGCCGGTGGTGGCGGCAGGTGCGGCGGCGGGCGCTGTCTTGCCGGCGGCCGGCGCCGCGGCCGCCTCCGTCGCCGCCGCGCTGAGGTCCGGCACCTTGGTGTCGGCGTCGGGCTGCACGGTGCCCAGGGCGACGCTGTGGTCGCCATCGGCCGTGGCCGCGTCCTCGGCATCCTTGGTCATCACCACGATGCTGATGCGGCGGTTGATCGGATTGTTCGGCACCTGCTTGTCGAACAGCACCGACGAGGACAGCCCGACCACGCGCGAGACCTTGTCCTCGCCCATGCCGCCGGCGACCAGTTCGCGGCGCGCGGCGTTGGCGCGGTCCGCGCTCAGCTCCCAGTTGCTGTAGCCGTTCTTGGTGCTGTACTGGGTGACGTCGGTGTGGCCGGTGATGCTGATGTGGTTGGGCACCTGGTTGATGAAGCCGGACAGCTCGTGGAGGATGCCGCGGGTGTAGGGCTTGAGCACCGCACTGCCGAGGTCGAACATCGGCCGGTTCTCCTTGTCCACGATCTGGATGCGCAGGCCGTCCGGGGTCAGGTCCAGCAGCAACTGGTCCTTGAACGGCTCCAGCGCCTGGCTCTTGTCGATGGCTTCCTTCAGCTCCTGCATCAGCGTCTCCAGGCGCTCCTTTTCCTTCTCGCGCTGGCTGCTCTTGCTGTCGTCGCCCTTCAGGCTCTTGCTGCCGAACGGATCCTTGTTGTTGCCGCGCTGCATCTCGCCGGCGCCGCCGAGCTTGATCATCGAGGTGCTGGCGCCGCCGGGGCCGGCCATGCCGGGGCTCGGCGCCGGGCTCTTGCCGGCCAGCGGGCTGGGGTTGCGGAAGTACTCGGCGATCGCCGCGCGCTGTTCCTTGGTGGTGGCCGCGACCAGCCACAGCACCAGGAAGAACGCCATCATCGCGGTCACGAAGTCGGCATAGGCCACCTTCCACGCGCCGCCGTGGTGGCCGCCGCCCTGGACCTTCTTGACCCGGCGGATGACGACGGTGGGCTTGGTCTCGGCCATGACTGCGTTACTTGATCGTCTTCAGGTGCGTTTCGAAGTCGGCGAAGCTCGGCCGCACGTCGGTCGGCAGGGTCTTGCGCGCGAATTCGAGGGCGATCTTCGGGTTGTAGCCGCGCAGGCAGGCCAGCAGTGCGGTCTTCACCGATTCGAAGATGCGGCTGTCCTGCTCGGCGCGCGCTTCCATCGCCGCCGACAGCGGCGCGACGAAGCCGTAGGCCAGCAGGATGCCGAGGAAGGTACCGACCAGCGCCGCGCCGACGTGGTGGCCGATTTCCTCGATCGGGCCGCCGATCGAGCCCATGGTGATGACGATGCCCAGCACCGCGGCGACGATGCCGAACCCGGGCAGGCCGTCGGAAACCTTGCTCAGCGCATGCGCCGGCGCCATCGCTTCGTGGTGGTGCTTCTCCAGTTCCAGTTCCAGCAACGGTTCCAATTCGTGCGGCTCGATGTTGCTGCCGATCATCAGGCGCAGGCAGTCGGTGATGAAGTCGAGCAGGTGGTGGTCGGCCAGCACCTTGGGGTAGTTGCCGAAGATCGCGCTGTCGGCCGGACGCTCGACGTGGTCTTCCAAAGCCATGAAGCCGTCGCGGCGCGCCTTGTTCAGCAGTTCGTAGATCAGGGTCAGGGTGCTGCGGTAGTCGTCGGCCTTGTACTGCGGGCCCTTGAATACGCCCAGCACGCCGCCGATGGTGGCCTTGACGATCTTGCCCGGGGTGCTGACCAGGAACGCGCCCAGCGCCGCGCCACCGATGATCATCAGCTCGTAGGGCTGCCACAGTGCGCCAAGTTTGCCGTGCGACAGCACATAGCCGCCGACCACGCTGATGATGACGACGATGAAGCCAACGATGATGAGCATGGCGGAGCAGCCTGCGGGCCGGAACGGGGACGCTCTAGATGTCGGCCCCGCGGCGCCATTCTGAAGGTGTGAACCGTGCCGGGTTTTTGGCGGCGCAGGCGGCGGACCGGGGGCTCAGCCGGTGATGCCGCTGTCGTGGCGGACGCATTTGAGCGTCTCGCCCAGGCCCGCCAGGGTCAACGTGGCCTGGTCCGGCTGTGACTGCCAGAAGGTATTGCCCAGCGCGTCGGCGTAGCGCGCGCCGGTGGCGGCGCCGGCGTCGGTGCGCTGCATGTCCAGGCGCGTCCCGCGGACCTGCAGGGCCAGGCGCTCGCGCGCCGGATCGGCCGCCGCCTGCACCAGTTCCTCGCCGCAGCGCCACTGCATGGGCAGGGCATCGGCCTGCAGGCCGGGGGCGGCGGTGGGCGACGGCGTGGCCGCTGCGGGCGCGGCCTGTGCCGGCGCCGGGGCGGGACTGCGCTGGCAGGCGCCCACGGCGAGCGGCAGGAGCAGAAGGGGAAGCAACGGGGTTCGCATACCGGTGGTCTCCCTGTGGCGGCGCGTCCGCGCCGGAATCAGGCCGGTTCGGTCTCGCCGCCGCCGCGGTGCAGCGGGTTGGGCAGCGCCTGGCCCTGTTCGGTGAACTGCAGCGAGACCGAATTCAGGCAGTGGCGCTCCCCGCTCGGCGGCGGGCCGTCCGGGAACACGTGACCGAGATGGCTGTCGCAGCGGGCGCAGACGATCTCGGTGCGGATCATGCCGTAGCTGGTGTCGCGCAGCTCGCGCACATGGTCGGGGTGGTAGGGCGCGAAGAAGCTCGGCCAGCCGGTGCCGGAATCGAACTTGGCGCTGGAGCGGAACAGCGGCAGTCCGCACAGCCGGCAGGTGTAGACGCCTTCCAGCTTGTTGTCCAGGAACACCCCGCAGAACGGCGCTTCGGTGCCGTGCTGCAGCAGCACCCGGCGTTCCTCCGCGTTCAGTCCGCCGATCAGCTGCTCGCGCTCGGCAGCAGTGGGAGGCGTGAGGTCGAATCGGCTCATGGCGGGGCCCGGGCTGGAAGAGGGGAAAACAACATGAGGGCTGTACGGGGCGGATCAAGCGCGCCGGGGCCGCGTCGACGCGGCGCGGTCGATGCGCTAGCGTGAACGCCTCTTCCCGGCGCGTCGACGGAGCCATCGTGAATCGCTTGCTGCCCTGCGTTGCCATCGCCCTGCTCGTGCCGGCGCTCGCCGCCGCGCAGGCGCTTCAACCGGTGCCCGGCGCACCGGCCAGCAATCGCGACGCCAATACCCTGCAGTCTGCGCCGCCGCCACCGCCATCGATGGCCAGCCGTCTCGACGAGCGCCCGCCGGCGTCGGCCTCCGCTCCCAAGGCGACGCCAGTCCCCTCCAACCTGGACGACCGGCCGCAGGGGCAGGCCAAGCGCAAGCGCGCGGCTAGCCCGGCGGTGCCGGCCGCAGTCGCCGATCCGGCCGCGCGCCGCCCGGTGCGCCTCTACGACCGCAGCGGCCAGGTGATCCCCGGGGCGATGCAGGTCGGGCCGAACCGCGCGCTGGACACGCGCACCGGCCGTTACTACGACACCGTGCCCAGCGGCGACGGAATGCGCATCCAGGACTGAGGCGCCGCCGCGCGGGCGGCGAACGCGTGGCGAACGCCGCGTGGCCGCCATCCTCACAAATCGGTTTCTAGACTGGCGGACCGGCCGCGATGTGCGCGGCGCCATGTTCGCCAGGAGAACCGATGAGCAAGCTTCCCGACAACACCCTGATCGTCGTCGCCGACCGCACCAGCGCACGCCTGTTCCGGGTCAACCTGGCGGGCGAGACCGCGCTGCTGGAGCAGACCGAAGTGCTGAACCCGACGCCGATCGAAGGCGTGGAGGACGGCGACCGGCCGATGACCATGGATGAGGCCGGGTTCGTGCGCCAGGTGGCCGAGCGCCTGTACCAGGACGCCCTGCGCGGCGATGTCGAACACTTGATGCTGGTTGCCGACCCGCACACGCTGGGGCAGTTGCGGCCGCTGCTGCACAAGGAGGTCCAGAAGCGGGTGGTGGCCGAACTGGCCAAGAACCACGCCAATTCCTCGCGCGACGACCTCGAGAAGCTGCTGGTCTCCTGACCTGCACCCCGCGCGAAACGCTCAGTCGGCGATCGGCAGGCTGAGCGTTTCCTTCACTTCTTCCATCACGATGTAGCTCTTGGATTCGCGCACGTGCGGCAGGGTCAGCAGGGTGCTGCCCAGCAGCTTGCGGTAGGACGCCATCTCGCTGATGCGGGCCTTGAGCAGGTAGTCGAAGTCGCCCGAGACCAGGTGGCACTCGAGCACGTTGGGCAGCTTCAGCGCGGCGCGGCGGAATTCCTCGAAGATGTCGCCGGACTTGTAGGCCAGGCTGATCTCCACGAACACCAGCAGGCTGGCCTTGAGGTAGTGCGGGTCCAGCCGCGCGTAGTAGCCGGTGATGGCGCCGTCACGTTCCAGCCGGCGCACCCGCTCGGTGCACGGGGTGGTCGACAGGCCGACCCGCTCGCCCAGTTCGGTGAAGGAGATGCGCCCTTCCTGCTGCAGGATGCGCAGGATCTTGCGGTCGATCTTGTCCAGTTCGCGGAGGCGTGTGGCCATGCGGGCGGGTCTCAGGGGTTTGGCCTGCCAGGCCGGTAGAAATCAGGGGAAAATCCTGGGTTGCGCTGCCTATACTGCACCGAACTTCTGCCCTGGCGCCATCCAGCCAGGGAATTGATCCGAACGGAGTAGGCGCATGCGGGTTCTGGTTCTCGGCAGCGGTGTGATCGGCACGGCCACGGCGTGGTATCTGGCCCGCAACGGCTGCGAGGTGACGGTGGTCGACCGCCAGCCGGCGGCCGGGCTGGAGACCAGCTACGCCAATGCCGGGCAGGTCTCGCCCGGCTACGCGTCGCCGTGGGCGGCGCCCGGGGTGCCGCTGAAGGCGCTGAAATGGCTGTTCCAGCGCCACGCGCCGCTGGCGATCACGCCGACCGCGGACCTGCAGCAGTACCTGTGGCTGGCGCAGATGCTGCGCAACTGCACCGCCGAGCGCTATGCGATCAACAAGGCGCGGATGGTGCGCCTGTCCGAGTACAGCCGCGACTGCCTGGACCAGCTGCGTGCCGAGACCGGCATCGCCTACGAAGGCCGCCAGCTCGGCACCACCCAGTTGTTCCGTACCCAGCAGCAACTGGACGGCGCGGCCAAGGACATCGAGGTGCTGCGCGAGTACGGCGTGCCCTACGAACTGCTGGACCGTGCCGGCATCGCCCGGGTCGAGCCGGCCCTGGCCAGCGCGCCGGCGACCCTGGTCGGCGCGCTGCGCCTGCCCAACGACCAGACCGGCGACTGTCGCCTGTTCACCCAGCGCCTGGCGGCGATGGCCGCCGCGGCCGGCGTGCAGTTCCGCCAGGGCGAGACCATCGAAGCCCTGCAGGTCGACGGCGACCGCATCGACGGCGTGCGCATCGGCGGCCGGCTGGAGCGCGCCGACCGCTACGTGGTCGCGCTGGGCAGCTATTCGCCGGGCCTGCTGGCGCCGCTGGGCATCCGCCTGCCGGTGTACCCGCTGAAGGGCTATTCGCTGACCCTGCCGATCCGCGACGCGGCGCTGGCGCCGACCTCCACCATCCTCGACGAGAGCTACAAGGTGGCGATCACCCGCTTCGACGAGCGCATCCGCGTCGGCGGCATGGCCGAACTGGCCGGCTTCGACCTGTCGCGGCCGGCACGGCGCCGCGCCACCCTGGAGAAGGTGGTCAACGACCTGTACCCGCGCGGCGGCGACCTGGCTGCGGCCGAGTTCTGGACCGGGCTGCGCCCGGCCACCCCGGACGGCACGCCGGTGGTCGGCGCCACCGGCTACCGCAACCTGTTCCTCAACACCGGCCACGGCACGCTGGGCTGGACCATGGCCTGCGGCTCCGGCCGCTACCTGGCCGACCTGATGGTCTCGCGGCAGCCGCAGATCAGCGGCGAGGGCCTGGACATCTTCCGTTACTCCCGCGGTTCCGCCGCGTCCGTTGCCGAGGCCGTCGCGTGCGCCCAGCCCGTGCATTGATCGACCTCGACGCGCTGCGCCACAACTACCGCCTGGCCCGCCGGCTGAGCGGCGGCAAGGCACTGGCGGTGGTCAAGGCCGATGCCTACGGGCACGGCGCGGTGGCCTGCGCGCGCGCGCTGGACGGCGAGGCCGACGGCTTCGCGGTGGCCTGCATCGAGGAGGCGCTGGAACTGCGCCAAGCCGGCATCGCCGCGCCGATCCTGTTGCTGGAAGGCATCTTCGACGCCGAGGAACTGCCGCTGGTCGCCGAACACCGGCTGTGGTGCGCGGTGGCCTCGCCCTGGCAGGTGGAGGCGATCGCCGCCTTCGCCGCGCCGCAGCCGCTGTGCCTGTGGCTGAAGCTGGACAGCGGCATGCACCGGCTGGGCCTGGCGCCGGACGAATTCCGCGCCGCGCATGCGCGGCTGAGCGCGCTGCCACAGGTCGAGCGGCTGGTGCTGATGAGCCACTTCGCCCGTGCCGACGAACTGGACAGCGCGCGCACGCGCGAGCAGGTGGAGGTATTCCGCCAGGCCACCGCCGGCCTGGTCGGCGAGACCAGCCTGTGCAACTCGCCGGCGCTGCTCGGCTGGCCGGAGTTGCGCAACGACTGGGGACGGCCGGGGCTGATGCTGTACGGCGCCGACCCCTTCGCCGCGGCGGCCGCGCTGCCCGGCGAACTGCGTCCGGTGATGACCCTGCAGTCCAGGATCATCTCCGTGCGCGACATCGCACCGGGCGAGCCGGTCGGCTACGGCGCGCGCTTCGTCGCGGCGCGGCCGACCCGGGTCGGCGTGGTGGCGATCGGCTATGCCGACGGCTATCCGCAGTTCGCGCCCAATGGCACGCCGGTGCTGATCGACGGCGCCCCTGGCGAGCTGATCGGGCGCGTGTCGATGGACATGCTGACCGTGGACCTGACCGAGCACCCGCAGGCCGGGCTCGGCAGCGAGGTGCAGTTGTGGGGCGCGCAGCCGCGCATCGATGCGCTGGCCGGGCGCTGCGCGTCCAGCGCCTACCGGCTGCTGTGCGGCCTCAAGCGCGCGCCGCGGGTCTACCTCGGCGCGTGAGCCCTGCCTGACGGCGCCGGCGCGCTGCCGGCGCCGCGCGTGCGGCTCAGCGTTCGGCGACCGCGCTGTCCTTGCGGAACTGGCGGCGCAGCCAGTCGTCGAGCATGCGCTTTTCGTAGCGCAGCGGATCGGTGCTCAGGCCGACCGAGCTGTTGTACAGATAGCTCGGGTCCATCAGCTTCGGCTGGCCCTGCGCCAGCACCTGGCCGTCGGCGCCGTACAGGGTGAAGTCGAGGCTGATCCGCGGCGGGTACAGGTCGCGCATCACCCGCACGTCGTTCCAGTTCGGACCGTGCCAGGGCTCGTAGTCGCCGGCGCGCTTGATGTCGGTCAGGGTGATGTCCAGGCGTTGGCCGGGCTGCAGTTGCTTGGCGGCCTGCTTCTGCAGGTAGGCGGCCAGGTCCTGCACCCAGTCGCCGCGTTCGGCTTCCCAGCGGTTGCGGCTCTGCCGCAGTTCGCTGAAGGTGGCTGGATCGGTCCAGCTGACTTGGACCGGGCCGTCGCTGGCGAGGCTGCGCGGGGCCTGCGGGTCGGTGACGTTGCGGATCTCGGCGGAGGCGCCGCCCGCCCACAGGCAGGCAGCAGCCAGTGCCGTCCAGGCATAGCGGATCTTCATGGCGGATCTCCAGGAGGCGTACGCCCAGTGTGTGCCTCTGCCGGCGCGCCTGCAATCGCGGCGAGGCGCGCGGCGGCGAGCGTTGGCCGCCGATTCATCCGCTGCGGCATGACGGACGGCTCACATCGCCTCGCCGCCTGCTTCACGGTGCGCGCGCGAGGATGGAGGCCACTCGAGTGACGCGGGGATCGCATGAAGACGCCGTTGTTCCACCAGGCCCACACCGGCAGCGATGTGCGCCTGCAGTTCATCGACTGGGCCAAGCGCCACGGGCACAGCCCGGCCAGCGGCGCGGCCGCCTTCGTCGAACACCAGGCGAACCTGGACGATGCGGCGCGGCAGTTGCGCCTGAACCCGGGCGATGACGTGCGCCAGCTGTTGCGGCGTTACCTGGTCTCGCTCGGCGAGGCGCGGGACGTGGCCGTGCAGTTCCCGCCCAGCTATCACTACCGCAGCCCGCAGGGGCAAAGCTTCCGCTACACGCTGACGCTGGTGCTGGCCGAGCACGGCGTGGAGTGGAAGGCGCGGGTGTGGACTGGTCTGGAATACCTCGGCCTGATCGTCGGCCGTGGTGCCGGCCCGCGCGCCAACTACACGCGATTGGCGCGGATGGCGGTGGAACACGAGCTCGCCAGCGACGCGCCGCGGTTCACGCTCGGCTGAGCAATTCAGGAACGTTGTCATGTCCGTTGTCAGTGCGCCCGAGCGCCCCGTGGTCCCCGAGGAATGCCGCCGGCAATGTCGACAGCTGGGGGCGGCACGCGTGCAGCAGTTGCTGGAGGCCTCGCCGCCGCCACCGTGGCGCGAGGAAGCCGAGCGCTGGCTGGAAGAGCAGGCCTTGCGCAGCGCGCGCCTGACGCAGTGGATGGTCCTGGCCGGCATCGGCCTGTCGCTGCTGGGCATCGTGTTGGTGGTCGCTTTCTTCTGGTAAGCCAGGTCGGGGCAGGCGGGAGCGGACGCCGCGGCTTGACGGCAGCGGAGTGGCTTAACAAGATGGGGGTTCCGCCTTGCCGTTCCTAACGCGCGGTTGTTGCGCCGCGGATGTCGGGCGTCGACTTCATCCGTTGCCGTAGGCCGCTTTCAGAGCTACTCCGTCATGCATGCAAGCCCAGACTCCTCCTCGTCTTCGTTCGCGCAGGCGACGGACCTGCAGTACCGCGAAATCTTCGACAAGATCGATTCCGGCTTCTGCGTGATCCAGATGCTGTTCGAGGGCGAGCGCGCGGTCGATTACGTGTTCCTGCAGGTCAATCCGGCCTTCGAGCGCGAGACTGGCCTGCGCGACGTGGTGGGTCGGCGCATGCGCGACATCTCGCCCACCCACGAGGAGCACTGGTTCCAGCGCTACGGCGAGGTGGCGCTGAGCGGCCGTTCGGCCAAGTTCGAGAACTTCGCCACCGCGCTGGATCGCTGGTGGGCGGTGGATTCGTTCCGCGTCGGCGCGCCGGAACTGCGCCAGGTCGCGGTGCAGTTCCTCGACATCACCGAGCGCAAGCGGATGGAGCGCGACCTCGCCGAGAGCGAGGCGCGCTTCAGCGCACTGGCCGAGGGCCTGCCGATGCCGGTATGGGTGCTCGACGCCCAGGGCGAACTGCGCTTCACCAACACCGCCTATGCCGAGTTCTTCGGCATCGATCTGGACGCCGACGGGGCGCGCCCGGGCTGGGGCGACGTGCTGCATCCGGAGGACGTGGGCGTGTTCGCCTACGAACTGCGCAGCGCGCTGCACGACCAGCGCAACCTGCGCGCCCTGGTGCGCGCGCGCCGCCACGATGGCGAATGGCGCTGGTTGGAAATGACCGCGATGCCGCGCTATTCCGCCGAGGGCCAGTTCATCGGCCTGGCTGGCAGCAGCCCGGACGTCACCGAGCGCCGCGACATCGAACTGGCGCGCGAGCAACTGCTGGAATCCGAGCGCAGTGCGCGCAACGCCGCCGAGAGCATGGCGCGGCTGAAGGACGAGTTTCTGGCGACGCTGTCGCACGAACTGCGCACGCCGCTGACCACCATCCTCGGCTGGAGCGATCTGCTGCTGCAGCGGCTGCCGCCGGGCGACCCGAGCAGCAAGGGCCTGTCGGTGATCGCCAGCAGCGCGCGCGCGCAGCAGCGGCTGATCTCGGACATGCTCGATCTCAGCAGCATGCTGCTGGGCAAGGTGCAACTGGAAGTGGAGGCGCTGGACCTGGCCGAGCAGGTGCGCGAGGCGATGCGTGCGCAGGAACCGGTGGCCGAAGGCAAGGACCAAGCGCTGACCCTGCAGGCGCCCTCGCAGCCGTGCATGGTGCTGGGCGACGCCACGCGCCTGCAGCAGGTGTTCTGGAACCTGTTGTCCAACGCGATCAAGTTCACGCCTGCGCACGGGCGCATCGCGCTGGCGATCGACCTCGAGGACGATGGCGAGCACGTCAGCGTGGCGGTGCGCGATTCCGGCGACGGCATCCCGCCGGAATTCCTGCCGCATCTGTTCGGCCGCTTCCGCCAGGCCGACAGCACCACCACGCGCCTGCACGGCGGCCTGGGCCTGGGCCTGGCGATCGTGCAGCAACTGGTGGAGATGCACGGCGGGCAGATCAGCGCGGCCAGCGAAGGCCGTGGCTGCGGCTCGGTGTTCACCGTGCGCCTGCCGCTGCACCGCGACGCGCCGGGCTCGCGCCCGCTGCGCGAAGTGCGCGCGTTCGCGATGGCCGAGCAGGTGGTCGAGGCGTATTCGCTCAAGGGCGTGCGCCTGCTGGCGGTGGAGGACCAGCCGGACATGCTCGATTACCTGCGGCGCCTGCTCGAGGAGCAGGGCGCCGACGTGGTCGCGGTGGGCTCGGCCAGCGAGGCGCTGGAGGTGCTCGACGGCGGCGGCCATGCCGCGATCGATGTGATGGTCACCGACATCGGCATGCCGGGCATGGACGGCTATGGCCTGATCCGCACCGTGCGCGAGAACATGGGTCTGGGCGCGGACGAATTGCCGGCGGTGGCAGTGACCGCGCTGGCGCGTGCCGATGATCGCCAGCGCGCGCTGCAGTCCGGCTTCCAGGAGCACCTGGCCAAGCCCTACAGCGTGGCGCAACTGGTCTCGGCGGTACGCTTCGCGCGGCAGCGCTAGGGCAGCTGCGCTCTTGCCCGCCGGCTCACGCCGGCGGCGCTACGGTGGAACGTCCCTCGCACGGAGTCCACCGATGACCAAGTACGCCAAGCGTGTCCACACCGACCAGGCGCAGATCCAGGCACTGGAAGAACTGGCCAAGCAACTGCCGGAGCAGTCCAACGTGCGCATCGAACTCGAAGACGGCAGCACCTTCCTCGGTACGGTGACGATCCGTCCCAGCATCCAGCTGTTCCGCGATGCCAACGAGCAGGAAGGCAGCAATGCGCAGGTGCGCATCGACGGGCTGGACGATCCCGCCGAGCACCACTACCTGTGGCTGGACGAAATCCGCAGCGTGCGCCAGCTGCCGGCGCGGCCCTGGGACATCGATCCGCGCGGCGACGCCTCTTGACGCATCTTTCACTTTTTCCGGGCCATGGCTGGGCATCATCGGGGTTCCCCCGTGTTCCCGGATATCCAAGACGCATGGCCATGTCTTCGCCGATTCGTGCCCGTTGGGTGTTGTGTGCGCTCAGCGCCGCCCTGCTCGCCGCCTGCGGCGACACCGCCAAGCACCCCATCGAGGACGGCATGGGACCGGATCCGGTGCTGCCCGATCCGGTCAAGCGCATGATCCCCACGGTCCAGATCGCCGAGGTCAAGCGCTGGGCCGATGGCGCCGCGCCGGTGCCCGCCGCCGACCTGGCGGTGCAGGCCTTCGCCCGCGACCTCGACCATCCGCGCTGGCTGTACGTGCTGCCCAACGGCGACGTGCTGGTCGCCGAGACCGCCGAGCCGCCGGCGCCGGAAAAGGAGAGCAGCGGCCTGCGCGACAAGATCCAGGGCGCGATGATGTCCAAGGCCGGCGCCACCGTGCCCAGCGCCAACCGCATCACCCTGCTGCGCGATGCCGACGGCGACGGCGTCGCCGAGGTACGGACCCAGTTTCTCAAGGGCCTGTATTCGCCATTCGGCATGGCCCTGGTCGGCGACCGCCTGTACGTGGCCAACGCCGACGCCCTGGTCAGTTTCCCGTACAAGGACGGCGATACGCAGATCACCGCCGCGCCCAGCTTCGTCGCCAACCTGCCCGGCGGCATCAACCACCACTGGACCAAGAGCCTGCTGGCCAGCCGCGACGGCAAGAAGCTGTATGTGGGCGTCGGCTCCAACAGCAACGTCGCCGAGAACGGCATGGAGCAGGAGCTCAACCGCGCCGCGATCCTCGAGGTGGACGCGGCCAGCGGCGCCACCCGCGTGTTCGCCAGCGGCCTGCGCAATCCGGTCGGCCTGGCCTGGCTGCCGGGCACCGACACGCTGTGGACCGTGGTCAACGAACGCGACGAACTCGGCAGCGACCTGGTGCCCGATTACCTGACCTCGGTGCGCGAGGGCGGCTTCTACGGCTGGCCGTACAGCTATTACGGCCAACACGTGGACGAGCGCGTGCAGCCGCAGAATGCGGAGATGGTGGCCAGCGCGATCAAGCCCGACTATGCGCTGGGCGCGCACACCGCCTCGCTGGGCCTGGCCTTCTACGAGGGCGCGCTGTTGCCGCCGACCTACCGCGGCGGTGCCTTCATCGGCCAGCACGGCTCCTGGAACCGCGATCCGCCGTCCGGCTACAAGGTGATCTATGTGCCCTTCGCCAACGGCAAGCCCAGCGGCAAGCCGCAGGACGTGCTGACCGGCTTCCTCGACGCCGAGGGCCGCGCGCAGGGCCGCCCGGTCGGCGTGGCGGTGGACAAGCCCGGCGCGCTGCTGGTCGCCGACGACGTCGGCAACGTGGTGTGGCGGGTGACGCCGAAGCCGGGCAAATGAGCGGCAGCGGGCGTGACGTCCGCTGCGCCAATCCGCACCGATCGTAGCGGCGTCTTGGTTGCGACCGGGGCTAGCTGATGAAGAGCGCTCGCGGCTGAAGCCGCTCCTACAGAAGACCGGGTCGAGGTGGCGCGTCCCAGGGTCCATGATCCCGCGTCGCGTCTCTGGCTGCAGGCGCAGCGGTGTCCTGCGGGATGCACCGGCGTAGGAGCGGCTTCAGCCGCGACGGTTGCACGCAAATGCCGTCGCGGCCGACGCCGCTACCGCACTGGACTTGTTCGGCGTTTCTGCCGTCGGAATCGCGCCGATGCCGGCGCGCGATCACACAGCCTGTCATGGCCGTCGCAGGAACGGCTTCAGCCGCGACCTGGGCATTCCTGGGGAGGCCCGGTCGCGGCTGAAGCCGCTCCTGCGTATCGCGTGTGGGTGTACTGGGTTACTGCCCGGTATCAGTGCTCCACCGGTGCCGGCTCCACGCCGAAACGGCGGGCGTAGCCGCGTTCGTTGAACACGCGCTCCACTTCGGTATCGCCCAGTTCCGGGGCCGCGTAGACGGCGTAGACCACGCTGCCGTCGTCGCGTGCGCCGCGCTGGTGCAGCCGGTAGCGCGGACGTCCGGTGCCGGTGTTCTCCGGGTAGTGCAACGGCGGCTGGCTGCCATCCAGGTCCACTTCGCTGTTGTCGACGACGCCGCCGATGAACACTGCGCGCATGCTGCCTCTCCGGTCATTGGGTGCCTTGCAGCCTAGGCGCGGCGATGTTGCCGAAACATCAATGATGCGTTGGATTCGCGCAAAACCGGGCTCGCCGCCCGCTGCCGGTAGAATGCGCGTCCCTGTTCCGAAGACAACGCCCGATGCCGGCCGCGCAAGACGCCCCTCTCGAGACCCTGTTCCTGCCGTTCGCCCAAGGCGTGCTGCGCTGGCCGGCCGGCAAGGTGCTGTT
Source organism: Xanthomonas sp. PPL134 (assembly GCF_040595915.1). NCBI lineage: Bacteria > Pseudomonadati > Pseudomonadota > Gammaproteobacteria > Lysobacterales > Lysobacteraceae > Xanthomonas > Xanthomonas sp. PPL134. The sequence goes on along the minus strand of NZ_JAMDLL010000005.1, from coordinate 85,763 downwards.
CCTGCGCGCCCGCGACGGCTGGGCGCTGCGCCAGCACGCGCAGCCGCCGCACCTGGTCTGCGAGCAGGACTACCGCCCGTTCGCCAGCGCGCTGCAGCAGGGCGGCTGGACGGTGCGCGCCGAACAAGAGGGGGATGCCGATGCCGGCGGCTACGCGCTGGTGCTGGTGCTGCCGCCGCGCCAGCGCGAGGAGGCGCGGGCGTTGCTGGCGCGTGCCGTGGCGCTGGCCGCGCCGGGCGGCGTGGTGGTGGCCTGCCAGGCCAACAACGAGGGCGCACGTTCCGGCGAGGACGACCTGCAGCACCTGGCCGGCCTCGGCGGCAAGCTGACCAAGCACCACTGCCGGGTGTACTGGACCGCGCCGTTGCAGGGCCGCCACGACGCCGCGCTGCAGCAGCGCTGGGCGCGGCTGGATGCGGTGCGGCCGATTTTGGACGGGCGCTTCCGCAGTCGCCCCGGCGTGTTCGCCTGGGACCGCATCGACCCGGCCTCGGCGCTGCTGGCCGAGCACCTGCCCGCCGACCTGCGCGGCCGTGCCGCCGACCTCGGCGCCGGCTACGGCTATCTATCCGCGGAGTTGCTGGCGCGCTGTCCGCAGCTGACCGCGCTGGACCTGTTCGAGGCCGACGCGCGCGCGCTGGCATTGTCGCGTGCCAACCTGGCGCAGGCGCCGGCCGGGGTGGCGCTGGGATTCCACTGGCACGATGTGACTACCGGATTGCCCGGGCAGTACGACGTCATCGTCAGCAACCCGCCGTTCCATGCGCCGGGGCGGATGGAACGGCCGGACATCGGCCGGCGCTTCATCGCGGTGGCGGCGCAGGCGCTGGTGCCGGGCGGGCGGCTGTTCCTGGTCGCCAACCGGCATTTGCCCTACGAGGCGGTGCTCGACGCCAGTTTCGGCGAAACCGAGGTGCTCGCCACCCGCGACGGCTTCAAGCTGATCCACGCGGTGCGCAGCCGCGCCGGAGCGCGCCGATGAAACTGGTCAAGCACCTGGCCAACCTGGGCTACGGCAGCCGCAAGCAGGTGGCGCTGATGTTCCGCGAAGGCCGCATCACCGATGCCGACGGCGAGGTGCTGTACGCCGACGACCAGGTGCCGCACGCGGCGATCCGGGTCGACGGCGAACCGCTGGATCCGCCGCCCGGGCTGATCCTGGCGCTGCACAAGCCGGTCGGCTACACCTGCTCGACCAAGGATCCGGGACGCATCGTCTACGACCTGCTGCCGCCGCGCTTCCGCCTGCGCTCGCCGCTGCTGTCCACGGTGGGGCGGCTGGACCGCGACACCAGTGGCCTGCTGCTGATGACCGACGACGGCGCGCTGCTGCATCGCATCGTCTCGCCGAAGGCGCGGCTGGCCAAGGTCTACGAGGCCACCCTGGCCGAGGACCTGCGCGGCGACGAAGCGGCGCAATTCGCCAGCGGCACGCTGATGCTCGACGGCGAGACCACGCCGTTGCTGCCGGTGGAACTGGAGACGCTGGGGACGCGTCAGGTGCGCGTCGCCCTGCACGAAGGCCGCTACCACCAGGTGCGGCGCATGTTCGCCGCCGTCGGCAACCACGTGGCGGCGCTGCACCGCAGCCGCATCGGCGGTTTCGGCCTGGGCGATCTGCCGTCGGGGCAGTGGCGGGTGCTGGAGGCGGCGGACGTGGCGGTGCTGTTCGAGGGCCGGGATTAGGGATTGGGGTCGAGGGCGGGGATTAGGGATTGGGGATTTGGGATTCGTAAAAGCGGGATCCGCCGCCGTGCTTGAGCATGGCGGTTTTGCCAATCCCGAATCCCGAATGCCTAATCCCGGCCGTCAAGCGCCCGCTTCCAGCCCTCCAGCCCCAGCTTCTCCAGGGTCTGGAGATTGCGCTCGACGATCACGTCCGCGTCCGGGAAGGCGGCCACGGCGCGTTCCACGCTGTCCTCGCGCAGCAGGTGCAGGGTGGGGTAGGGCGCGCGGTTGGTGTAGTTGCCGATGTCGTCCGGCGCGGTGCCGGCGAACTGGTACTGCGGATGGAAACTGGCCACCTGCAGGATGCCCTGCAGGTCCAGCGCCTCGACCGCGGCGTCGGCGTTGTCGAGGAAGTCGTTGTAGTCCAGGAAGTCCTGCAGCACGTCCGGGTGCACGATCAGGGTGGTGTCGATCTGCTCGGCCGGCGTGTCGCGCAGCAGCACCAGTTCCTCGGCCAACTGTTCGAGCAGCGCCTCGGGCGTGCTCGCATCGCTGAGCACGTAGCGGATCTGCTGCTTGACGTGCACGGCCTTGGCGAACGGGCACAGGTTCAGGCCGATCACCGCGCGTTCCAGCCAGCGGCGGGTGTCGCCCAGGTAGTCGGGCGCGTCGCCGGGGATTTCGTCGTGCATCGGTCGCTGCAGTGGCCTAGGGGAGGTGCAGGCGATTGTAGGCGGTGTCCAGCCACGCCGGCGTTTCCGCGTACATCGCGCGGATCAGCTGCTTGATCAGCGGCAGCAGTTCGGAACTGTCGTTGCGGCGGTGGCTGAGGATGATCGGTGAGGTGGCGTGTTCGTCGTCGAGCAGGCGGTAGTGCAGGTCGCGGCGCAGCACCCGCACCGAGGCCGGGATGACGCACAGGCCCATCTCCGCGGCGACCAGGCCCAGTGCGGTCTGCAGTTCGCGCACCTCCTGCACTGCCAATGGGCGAATGCCGCGGTCGCGCAGCAGCGACAGCACCTGGTCGGCAAAGCTCGGCCGCGGCTGGCTGGGGTACACGATCAGGCGCTGCGCGGTGAGCGCGTCCGGCGCCAGCGGGGCGTCGGACGCGGCCAGCGGATGCTCCATCGGCAGCGCGACCACCAGGCGTTCCTCGCGCAGCACGAAGCGCTCCACCATGTCGTCGTCGTGGCGGATACGGCCGATGCCCAGGTCGATGCGGCCGGTCTTCAGCGCCTCGATCTGCTCGCCGGACATCAGTTCCAGCAGACGGATGTCCAGTTCCGGGCGCTGTTGGCGCAGGCGCCGCACCAGCATCGGCAGGCCGCCGTAGAGCGCGGAGGCGACGAAGCCGATCGCAAACACACGCTGCTCGCTGCGGCCGATCCGGCGCGCGGCGTCCTGCATCTGCTCGACCCGGCCCAGCACCTGCAGCGCTTCCTCGTAGAACAACTTGCCGGCGTCGGTCAGCCGCAGCGGGCGGCTGCTGCGCACGATCAGGCGCGTACCCAGTTGCTCCTCCAACTGCTGGATCTGCCGGCTCAATGGCGGCTGCGCGATGTGCAGCAACTCGGCGGCGCGGGTGAAGTTGCGCTCGCGGGCGACGGCGACGAAGTAGCGGAGTTGGCGCAGGTCCATCGGAGGTTGGTGCTCGTTCGGGTATGTTGCGCCGCAATAAACGCAGGAATGAAGCGGTTCGCACGGACAAAATACCAAAAAGGTATGGAGCGAGACCAACAGAGTCTTGGACGTGGTCGCGCGGCCGGCGCAGTGTGGTCCGCATGGACCCGTCGCCGATCCCCAACCGCCGCACCGCCCCCACCGTCGAGCGCGTCGAGACCCTGCTGCTCGACCTGCCGACCATCCGTCCGCACCGCCTGTCGGTGGCGACCATGCAGGGGCAGACCCTGATGCTGGTGCGCCTGCACTGCTCCGACGGCGTGGTCGGCCTGGGCGAAGGCACCACCATCGGCGGCCTGGCCTACGGCGCGGAAAGTCCGGAAGGCATGAAGCTGGCGATCGACCGCTACCTGGCGCCGCTGCTGGCCGACGCGGACGCGACCGCCGTGCAGGCGCTGATGCAGCGCATCGGCAAGCAGGTCAGGGGCAATCATTTCGCCAAGTGTGCGGTGGAGACGGCGCTGCTGGACGCCCAGGGCAAGCGCGTCGGCCTGCCGCTGTCCGAGTTGCTGGGCGGGCGCCTGCGCGAGCGCCTGCCGGTGGCCTGGACCCTGGCCTCGGGCGACACCGCGCGCGACATCGCCGAGGCCGAGCACCTGCTGGACCTGCGCCGGCATCAGGTGTTCAAGCTGAAGATCGGCGCGCGGCCACCCGCCGAGGACATCGCCCACGTGGCCGCGATCAAGCGTGCGCTGGGCGCGCGCGCGGCGGTGCGGGTCGACGTCAACATGGCCTGGAGCGAGGCCGAGGCGGTGCGCGCGCTGCCGGCGCTGGCCGATGCCGGCTGCGAGCTGGTCGAGCAGCCGGTGGCCTCGCGCGAGGCGATGCAGCGGTTGATGCAGCGTTTCCCGCTGGCGTTGATGGCCGACGAGATCCTGGCCGGGCCGGAGAGCGCGTTCCTGGCCGCGCGGGCGCCGGCGGCCGACGTGTTCGCGGTGAAGATCGAGCCGTCCGGCGGGCCGATCGCCGCGCAGAAGGTCGCCGCCATCGCCGAGGCGGCCGGCATCGGCCTGTACGGCGGCACCATGCTGGAAGGGCCGATCGGCACCATCGCCTCGGCGCAGGTGTTCGCCACCTTCCCGCAGCTGCAGTGGGGCACCGAACTGTTCGGGCCACTGCTGCTGACCGAGCACCTGCTGACCGAGCCCCTGCGCTACGCCGACTTCCACCTGCAGCTGCCCACCGGCCCCGGCCTGGGCATCGCGCTGGACGAGGCGCAAGTGCAGGCCTTCCGCCGCGATCGCGGCCGCAGCGTGGTGGCGGTCGGTGCCACCGTGGAGGACTGACCATGCTGTTCCACGTGACCATGGACGTACAACTGCCCGCCGACATGCCGCCCGAGCGTGCCGAGCAGCTCAAGCGCGACGAAAAGGCGCGCTTCCAGGACCTGCAGCGCGACGGCCGTTGGCGGCACATCTGGCGGGTGGTCGGGCAGTACGCCAACGTCAGCATCTTCGACGTGGCCGACAACGCCGAACTGCACGCGCTGCTGCTGTCGCTGCCGTTGTTCCCCTACATGCGCATCGCGGTCACCCCGCTGTGCCGCCACCCCTCGTCGCTGTACGAGGACGATCGCTAGTTCCGCTGCGGACGCTCCCTCGGGAGGGGACGTGTCTCGGCCGCCATCGCCACCACGAGAAAGGAAGGGCATCACCATGAGCGTCAAGATCTTCGCCACCCCCGATGTGCAGGCGTTCCTGCGCCAGGTCAGCGGGCTGGACATGCCGGGCGGCACGCCACGGGTGAAGCAGATCGTGCACCGCGTGCTGTCGGATCTGTTCCGCAGCATCGACGAGTTGGAGATCACGCCGGACGAGTACTGGGCGGCGATCGCCTGGCTCAACGACCTGGGCGCGGCCGGGCAGGCCGGCCTGATCTCGCCCGGGCTGGGCCTGGACCACTTCCTGGACCTGCGCCTGGATGCCATCGACGCGGCACTGGGCATCGACAATCCGACCCCACGCACCATCGAAGGACCGCTGTACGTGGCCGGCGCGCCGGTGGCGCACGGCTTCGCCCGGCTCGACGACGGCAGCGACGCGAACGGCCACACCCTGATCATGCACGGCACCGTGTACGGCGCCGACGGCCGCCCGCTGCCCGGCGCGACGGTCGAGGTCTGGCACTGCGACACGCGCGGCTTCTATTCGCACTTCGATCCCACCGGCAAGCAGGCGCCGTTCAACATGCGCCGCACCATCATTGCCGACGACAACGGCCAGTACCGCTTCCGCAGCATCGTGCCCAAGGGCTACGGCGTGCCGCCGGGCAGCCCGACCGAACGGTTGCTGTTCGCGCTCGGCCGGCATGGCCAGCGCCCGGCGCACATCCACTTCTTCGTCGGCGCCGACGGCCACCGTAAGCTGACTACGCAGATCAACATCGCCGGCGACCCGCTGGTCGACGACGACTTCGCCTATGCCACCCGCGACGGCCTGGTGCCGGCGATCGTGGAGCACCGCGATCCGGCCAGCATCGCCGCCAACAGCGTGGACGGTCCGTTCGCCGAGATCGCCTTCGATTTCCACCTGACCCCGCTGGTCGACGGCGTCGACAACCAGGCCAATCCGGCGCGCCGCCGCGCGGCCGCCTAGCCGACCGCGCACCGCGGCCACATCGCGGCCGCGGCGCAGCATCCAACGCCGTCTTCGGTTTCTGGCACCCGCTGCCGCCGACATCTCCGGTGGCGGTACGGACCCCTGCGTGCCGCCGCACGGCGGCCGCATCCACGTATCGGCTCGGAGGGAGGGCCCGATCATGCAACAGTTCCAAGATGCATCGCGCCGTGGGGCGCAGCGGTACGGCAAGCAGCGATGGAGCACGCTGCTGTGGACCGTGGCCGCGGTGTCCGGCGTTGCCGCCGCCAACAACGGTGTGGCCTTGCCCGGCTACGGCGCACAGACCCAGGGCTTGGCCGGCACCTCGATCGCCTTGCCGCTGGACGCGGCGGCCTCGGCCAACAACCCGGCCGGCATGGGCGCGGTCGGCGACCGCATCGATGCCGACCTCACCCTGATCTCGGCGCCGGTGCGCAGCCAGGTCGGCACGGCGCGCTACAAGGACGATGCGCTGATCCCGGTGCTAACCGCCGGCTACAACCGCCAGCTCAACGACGACCTGAGCCTGGGCGTGTCGGTGTTCGGCCATGGCGTGGCGCTCGACTATGGCACCCCGGTCTACGGCAGCCACGACACCCTGTCCAAGCTGCAGCAGGTGGTGCTGGCGCCGACCCTGGCCTGGCGCGTAGGCGAGCACCAGTACCTGGGCGTCTCGCCGCGGCTGGCCTACCAGCGCCTGCACATCGCCGGCCTGGAAGGCATCGGCTTCCAGTCGGCCGGTGCCGACGCCGCGTACGGCTATGGCGTGGCGCTGGGTTGGTATGGCCAGTTGGCGCCGGGGTTGAACGCAGGCGTCACTTGGTCAAGCCGCATCCGCTTCGGCCGCCTGCAGCGCTACCGCGGGCTGTTGCCGGAAGGCCATCTGGACCTGCCGCAGCAGGCCGGTGCCGGCCTGGCCTGGCAGGCCAGCGACGCGCTGACCCTGGCCGCCGACTGGCTGTGGATCGACTGGTCCGGCGAGCGCGCCTATGGCAACCGCATCGACCAGGGCGGGGCGCTCGGCGATGCGGACGGCCCCGGCTTCGGCTGGCGCAACCAACGCATCGTCCGATTCGGCGCCGACTACCGCCTCAACGATGCCTGGTCGCTGCGGCTAGGCTACTCGCGCGCCAGCCAGCTGATTTCCGACAGCCAGGCGCAGCTCGCGGTGCTGGCGCCGCTGGCGCAGTACCGCCACTACGCGCTGGGTGCGACCTGGCGGCTGTCGCCGCAGCTGTCGCTGAGCGGCAGCGTCACCCACGCGCCGGGCGGCGCGGTCGCCAGCGGCGGCGTGCAAGCCGGCACCCGCGATCTGACCTATCTCACCTTCGGCCTCGGCTGGACCTTCCGCTGAGCCATACGGAGACGATCCCATGCAAACCTATCTGTTGCTGCACGGTTCCTGGCACGACGGCCACGCCTGGGACGGCGTCGCCGCCCATCTGCGCGCGCACGGCGTGCAGGTCCATGCGCCGACCATCGCCGGGCATGGCGCCGGCGCCGACAAGCGCGTCTCCCATGCCGACTGCGTGGCCTCGGTGGTGGACTACGTGCGCCGCCACGATCTGCACGACCTGGTCGTGCTCGGCCACAGCTGGGGCGGCAGCATCGTGCAGCGCCTGGCCGAAGAGGAGCCGGAGCGCTGCAAGCGGCTGATCTTCCACAACGCCTTCGTGCTGCGCGACGGCGAGGCGCTGTTCGACCTGCTGCCGCCGCACTACCAGGCGCTGTGGAAGAACGCGGTCGATGCCGACGGCGGCATCATGCTGCCGTTCCCGATCTGGCGCGACGGCTTCATCGGCGACGCCGATCTGGCGCAGGCGCAGCAGGCCTACGCGCAATTGAGCCCGACGCCGGCGCGCAGCCATTTCGACGCGGTGCCGCTCAAGCGCTTCCACGAATTGCAGATCCCGCGCAGTTGGCTCTACGCCACCGATGACGTGGCCCTGCCGCCAGGCGAGTACGGCTGGCATCCGCGGCTGAGTGCGCGCCTGGGCGCCTACCGGCTGGTCAGCCTGCCGGGCAGCCACGAAGTGTGTTTCAGCGCGCCCGCGCTGCTGGCCGACAAGATCCTGCTGGCCGGCCGCGATTGACGATCCCCATCGGAGAACGCCAGATGACTCCTGCATCCCCCCTGCGCATCGGCATCGTCGGCGGTGGCATCGCCGGCGTCGGCCTGGCCCTGGGCCTGTGCCGCCACCGCCATCTCGACGTGCAGTTGTTCGAATCGGCGCCGGCCTTCGGCGAGATCGGTGCCGGCGTCTCGTTCGGCCCCAACGCGGTGCGCGCGCTGGCCGGGCTGGGCATGGGCGAGCCCTATGCCGAGCTCGCCGACCGCACCCCCGCGCCGTGGCAGGACGTGTGGTTCGAATGGCGCCGCGGCGAGGACGCGCGGCTGCTCGGGCAGACCCTGGCGCCCGGGGTTGGCCAGTCGTCGGTGCATCGCGCCGATTTCCTCGATGCGCTGGCCACGCGTCTGCCGTTCGGGCTGGCCCGCTTCGGCAAGCGCGCGGTTGCCGTGGAGCAGGACGCCGATGCGGCGCGCGTGCGTTTCGCCGACGGCAGCCAGTACGAAGGCGACGTGCTGATCGCCGCCGACGGCATCAAGTCGGCCTTGCGCGGCGAGGTGCTGCACGCGCTCGGCCACGCGCCGGCGGCGCCGCGCTTCACCGGCACCTGCGCCTATCGCGGCCTGATCGACGCCGCGCGCTTGCGTGCCGCTTTCGCCGCGCGTGGCGTGGATGCGCACCTGGTCGACGTGCCGCAGATGCTGCTGGGCCTGGACGCGCACATCCTCACCTTCCCGGTGAAGCAGGGCCGGCTGATCAACGTGGTGGCCTTCGTCTCCGACCGCAGCGACCCGGCGCCGCAATGGCGTGCCGGCCAGGCCTGGGTACGCGAAGCCAGCCGCCGCGAGATGCTGGAGGCGTTCGCGCACTGGGGCGAAGCGGCGCGCACCCTGCTGGAGTGCATCGACACGCCCACCCACTGGGCGCTGCACGATCTGGCCGAGCTGCCCGGCTACGTGCACGGGCGGCTGGCGCTGATCGGCGATGCCGCGCACGCCATGCTGCCGCATCAGGGCGCTGGCGCCGGGCAGGGGCTGGAAGATGCCTATTTCCTGGCGCAACTGCTGGCCACGCCCGGCCTGACGCGCGGCGATCTGCCGGGCCTGCTGCAGGTCTACGAGCGCCTGCGCCTGCCGCGCGCCTGCCGCGTGCAGCGCACCTCGCGCGAGGCTGGCGAACTGTACGAACTGCGCGATCCGCAGGCCGGTGCCGACGACGCGCGGCTGGCACAGACCCTGGCGCAGCGCTTCGACTGGATCTGGGCGCATGACCTGGAGGCCGAGGTCGCGCAGGGGCGGCGGATGCTGGTCGCGGGCGTCACCGCGGGCGGTTAGACAGGGACTGCGGCGGGTGGCATCGGCCGCACGCGGCGCGGAGACGGTGATGCGGCTGGCTTGTGCCGTCCTGTTGCGACGCCCCGGACGTCCATCTCGCAAGCGGCGCAACGGTCAGGAAGCGTTCCGGTCGCCATGCCGGGACGCCCGCACCTGCGCTGGCCGGATGGCATGCGCAGGTCGCTGCATGGAGTGCAGGCCGTTCTTCTGCAACGCTGTCGAAGGCGAGGCGAGCAGGTACTGCATCAGGTCGCTGGGCGAGGCGCAATTGCGTGCATCCACGCATCCCCGGCCACGACATCGTGCGGTCGCGCGCAAGACGACCCGTCGGCATGCGGTGGTCGTCTTGCACCCTGGCAAAGGCGTGGCGCGCGAAGCGTCTGCTCGGCCGGCTTCAGTCGCGGAAGTTGTCGAACTGCAGCGGCAGCTCGAAATCGCTCTTCTTCAGCAGCGCGATCGCGTCCTGCAGGTCGTCGCGCTTCTTGCCGCTGACCCGCAGCTTGTCGCCGTTGATCTGCGCTTCCACCTTGAGCTTGGCCTCCTTGAGCGTGGCCACGATCTTTTTGCCCAGCTTCTGCTCGATGCCTTGCTTGACGGTGATCTTCTGCCGCGCGCCGGCCAGGTTGGTCTCCACGTCGCCGAACTCCAGGCAGCGCACGTCGATGCCGCGGGCCAGCAGGCGCGCGCGCAGGATGTCGGTCATCTGCTTGACCTGGAAGTCGCTGGGCGCCGACTGCGTGATGACCTGGTCGTCCAGTTCGAACTTGGCTTCCACGCCCTTGAAGTCGAAGCGCGTCGACAGCTCGCGGTTGGCCTGGTCGACGGCATTGGTCAGTTCGTGCTTGTCGACTTCGGACACGATATCGAAGGAAGGCATGGGTGGGTCCTCGGCAAAGATGCCTATCGTAAGACGTGCGGGCGAGGAGTGGGGCGCGGCAGGTGGGAAGTGGCAGCGCAGGTGTCGCAGGGGCTGGCACGTGCAGGGTGGGGTGGATGTCGGTTCCGGGGCGTTGCGCAATGTCATGCGTTGGTGGGCGCCGCGCGTCGCGACTGAAGTCGCTCCCACAAGAAGCGGCATCGGCCGGTGCGCCGGCTGGAGCCATGTGGGAGGGACTTCCGTCCCGACGCGATGAGCCCCGGTACCACGCACATCGCCGATCGCGGCGATAATGCGCCGATGCCCAATTCCCGTTCCAATGCCGTCGCCGCTGCGTGGATGATCGCCGCGGTCGCGTTCTTTTCGCTGATGGATGCGTCGATGAAGCAGCTCAGCGCGCACTATCCGGCGCTGCAGGTCGCGGCGCTGCGCGGCGGCGCCTCGCTGCCGTTCGTGCTGGTGTGGGTGCTGGCCAGCGCCGGGCCGCGCGCGATCTGGCCGGTGCGCTGGGGCTTGCATCTGCTGCGCGGCGTGCTCGGCATCGCCATGATCGGCTGCTTCGCCTGGGCCTTGCGCAGCCTGCCGCTGTCCACCGCCTACACCATCTACTTCGTCGCGCCGCTGCTGGTGGCCGCGCTGTCGGTGCCGCTGCTCGGCGAATACGTGGGGCCGCGGCGCTGGGCGGCGATCGGGGTCGGCCTGGTCGGCGTGCTGGTGGTGCTGCGCCCCGGCATGGACGGGTTCGTCTCGCTGCCGGGGCTGATGGTGCTGCTGGCGGCCGTCGCGTACGCAGTGGCCTCGGTGCTGGTCAGCCTGCTGGCGCGCACCGACACGCCGCAGTCGCTGGTGGTGTGGTTCCTGCTGCTGATGGCGCTGGGTGCCGGCGCCCTGGCGCTGCCGGACTGGACCCCGCTGCGCGCGGCCGATACCGGCTGGATCGCCGGCATGGGCCTGGCCGGGGCGCTGGGCCAGGTGGCGCTGACCCAGGCGTTCCGCCGTGGCGACGCCTCGTTGGTCGCGCCGCTGGAGTACAGCGGCCTGCTGTGGGTGATTCCCTGGGACTGGCTGCTGTGGCGCAAGCTGCCCGATGCCTGGACCTGGGTGGGCGGGGCGATCATCGTCGCCAGCGGCCTGTACCTGCTGCACCGGGAGCGGATCCGCGCGGCGGCGCATCCGCCGCCGCAGGCGCGACCCTAGCCAACCGCAATGCGCGCCTACGTTAGAATCGAATGGAATAACGCACGCCACCTTGGCCTGCTAGGCTTTGCGCCCCCCGTCGCTGCCGGTCCCGCGCGTTGATCCAGTTCGAGCGCCTGCACAAGTCCTATTCCGTCGCCGGCCATCCGGTCGTGGCGCTGCATCCGCTCGACCTGCGCATCGAGGCCGGCGAGGTGTTCGGCATCATCGGCCATTCCGGCGCCGGCAAGTCGACCCTGATCCGGCTGATCAACCGGCTCGAGGAGCCCAGCGGCGGGCGCCTGCTCATCGACGGCGAGGACGTCACCGCGCTGGACCGCGCCGGGCTGCGGACCCTGCGCCAGCGGGTGGGCATGATCTTCCAGCACTTCAACCTGCTGTCCTCGCGCACGGTCGCCGGCAACGTCGCCTTCCCGCTGGAACTGGCCGGTACGCCGCGCGCCGAGATCGACGCGCGGGTGGCCGAGCTGCTGGAGCGGGTCGGGCTGGCCGCGCATGCCGGCAAGTACCCGGCGCAGCTGTCGGGCGGGCAGAAGCAGCGCGTCGGCATCGCCCGCGCCCTGGCCACGCGGCCGCGGATCCTGCTGTGCGACGAGGCCACCAGCGCGCTGGATCCGCAGACCACCGCCTCGGTGCTGGCGCTGCTGGCGCAGATCAACCGCGAGCTGGGCCTGACCATCGTGCTGATCACCCACGAGATGGAAGTGATCCGCCGGGTCTGCGACCGCGTGGCGGTGCTCGATGCCGGGCACCTGGTCGAGAGCGGGCCGGTCACCGAGGTGTTCCTGCATCCGCAGCATGCGACCACCAAGCGCTTCGTCTCCGAGGCCGAACACGTCGACGAGGCCGAGCTGTACCGCGATTTCACCGCGGTGGACGGGCGCATCCTGCGGCTGACCTTCCTCGGCACCGACACCTACGCACCGCTGCTCGGGCGCGTCGCCCGCGCCACCGCGGTGGACTACAACATCCTGTCCGGGCGCATCGACCGGATCAAGGACACCCCCTACGGCCAGCTCACCGTGGCCTTGGTCGGGGGCGACATGGATGCGGCGCAGGCCGAGTTCGTCGCCGCCGGCGTGCACGTGCAGGAGTTGCGCCGATGATGCCGTTCGCCACCGCCGCCACCGGCTTCTTCCGCAATCTCGATGCCGGCAAGTGGAGCGAGATCGGCCGCGCCACCGTCGATACGCTGCTGATGCTCGGCGGCTCGCTGCCGCTGACCCTGCTGATCGGCCTGCCGCTGGGCGTGCTGCTGTTCCTCACCGGCCCGCGCCAGACCCACCAGAAGCCGCTGCTGTACGGCAGCCTGGCGCTGGTGATCAACGTGCTGCGCTCGGTGCCCTTCATCATTTTGATGATCGCGATGATCCCGCTGACCCTGTGGGCGATGGGCACCTCGCTGGGCGTGCGCGGCGCGATCCTGCCGCTGGTGGTGGGCGCGGCGCCGTTCTATGCCCGGCTGGTGGAGACCGCGCTGCGCGAAGTGGACCGCGGCGTGGTCGAGGCCAGCCTGGCGATGGGTGCGACCACCTGGCAACTGGTGACGCGGGTACTGCTGCCGGAAGCGCGGCCTGGGCTGATCGCCGGCGCCACGGTGACCACCATCGCCCTGATCGGCTTCACCGCCATGGGCGGCGCGATCGGCTCCGGCGGCCTCGGCGACCTGGCCTACCGCGACGGCTACCAGCGCTCGCATGCCGACGTGGCCCTGGTGACGGTGGTGATCCTGCTGCTGCTGGTGCAGGCGCTGCAGATGCTCGGCGATCGCCTGGTCGCGCATTACAGCCGGCGCTGATGTCCCGCGCGCCGGCGTAGGAGCGGCGCGTGTCCCCGCGGCGGGATCAGCCGCGACCGTTGGCGCCAGAGCGGGCGCGGTGCCGGATCGCACACGCCGGGACGAGCGCCGCGCCTGCGCCAGGACGCACTCCCCGGCCTTTCGCCGCAGTGCGAGGCCAGGTCTGCTAGCGTGCTGACAGACCTGGCCGCTGCCCTTCTCCTTCCCCACGTTTCCCGGATACCTGCCATGACCCGATTCCCGTTCCGCCTCCTGCTCGCCAGCGCCGTGCTCGTCCTCGGCGGCTGCGGCAAGCCCGATGCCGGTGCCGCCAGCGACCACCTCAGCGTCGCCGCCACCGCGGTGCCGCACGCCGAGATCCTGGAGGTGGTCAAGCCGATGCTGGAGCAGCAGGGCGTGACCCTGGACGTGCGCGTGTTCAACGACTACGTGCAGCCCAACGACCAGGTGGTGCAGAAGCAGATCGACGTGAACTACTTCCAGACCGAGCCCTACCTGCAGGCCTACAACCGCGACCGCAAGAGCAACCTGGTCACCGTGGTCGGCGTGCACATCGAGCCGTTCGGCGCCTATTCGCGCCGCTACACGTCGCTGGACGCGCTGCCGCAGGGCGCCGACGTGGTGATCCCCAACGATCCCAGCAACAACAGCCGCGCGCTGATCCTGCTGGACAAGGCCGGGGTCATCAAGCTCAAGGATCCGAGCAACGCGCTGTCCACGCAGCGCGACATCGTCGCCAATCCCAAGCAGCTGAAGTTCCGCGAGCTGGATTCGGCGATGCTGCCGCGGGTGCTGGACCAGGTCGACCTGGCGCTGATCAACACCAACTACGCGCTCGATGCCGGGCTCAATCCGACCCGCGACGCGCTGGCGATCGAGAGCAAGGATTCGCCCTACGTGAACTTCCTGGTCGCGCGTCCCGACAACAAGGACGATCCGCGCGTGCAGAAGCTGGCCAAGGCGCTGACCAGCCCGGAAGTGAAGGCCTTCATCCAGCGCAAGTACCAGGGCGCGGTACTGCCGGCGTTCTGATCGGCCCACGCGCATGCCGTTGCTGCTGGCCATTCCGCTGGCGATCGTGATTGCCCTGGCGGTGACCGCGGTGCTGTTGCCGCTGTCGCTGCTGCAGCGATTCCGCATGGGCACGGCGCGACGCCAGGCGCGCGGCTGGCTGGTCGCGGTGCAACTGTGGTCGGCGCTGCTGTCCAGCGTGATGTTACTGGTGTTCGCGGCGATCGCCGGGCACTGGTGGCCGGACGCTGCCACGTACGCGTTGGCGGGCTGGGGCATCGGCGTGCTGCTGGGGGCGCTCGGCAGCGTCGCCACCCGCTTCGAACCGCTGCCCCACGGCCTGCATTACACGCCGAACCTGTGGTTGGTGCTGGGCATGACCGCGTTGGTGGCGATCCGCATCGGTGCCGGGGTGTGGCAGGGCTGGCGTAGCCTGGTCGATGGCGCCGCGTGGCCGACCGAGGGCTGGATGAGTCATGCGAGCCTGCTGGCGGCCGCAGCCTTGTTGCTCGGCTATGCCTGCGCCTACGCCTGGCTGTTGCGGCGTCGCCTGCGCCGCTACACCCGCTACCGCGGTTTCGATCGCTCGCCGCGCTGAAAGCGGCCGCGCCTGCGGGCACACGCCATGCCGTTTCCGCTGGCGCGCGTTTGATCCAGCGCATGCACAAAAACAAACGGGCCCTTGCGGGCCCGTTTGCATTACGACTGGAGACGGAACGCTTAGAAGCGCGCGCCGACGCCGAAGCTGAACAGCCACGGATCCAGCTTCAGGTCTTCGCCGGTGCCTTCGCCGGCCACCTTCAGCTCCGGACGCGAGTGCATGTAACGCGCATCGGCACGGGCAAACCAGGTGGAGTTGATGTTCATGTCCACGCCGACGGTGCCGATGGCGCCCTTGGCGGTGTCCAGGCTGACGTGCTGGTCGGCGTTGAGGCCGGCGAGCTTCTCGTTGCTGAAGTTGGACTCGTAGTAACCGACGCCGACGAACGGACGGAACACGTTGTCCGCCTGGCCGAAGTGGTACTGGCCGCTCAGCGCGATCGGCTGCTGCTCGACGGTGCCGACCTTGCCGATGCCATCGGCCTTGACGCGGTGGTTGAACTTGTCGGCAGCGCCCCACAGTTCGACCGCCCAGTTGTCGTCGATCAGCCAGCTGGCGCTGATGGTCGGCGCCGGGCCGCCATCGACGTCGAGGCCGGCGGCCGGCTTGGAATGCGGGTCGAGCAGGGTCGCGCTGCCGACGACGGAGAAGTGCTTGCCGGAAGCGGTATCGGCATCCTGTGCGAATGCGGCGGGCGCAAACGCAAGGGCGGACACGACAGCCAGGCTCAGGATCTGAATGGACCGCATGGGGTATCTCCTCATCTTTTTCTTGTGGGGCCACGGGAGTGGGCGCGCACACCGTATCGATGAGAAGATGAATCGTCGCCGACCCTCGCCGGACGAATGCAGGCGACGTTCAGGCACCCGCGCCTGAGGCTTGAAATAACGAGGTTTTAAGACTTTTGGCCGTTCATCCTGATGCGCGCGATGTGACGACGCAGCCGCTGTTGCAGGGCCTGCCCGCGCAGATACGCGACGATTGTCGGGTGCTGGTGCTCGGCTCCATGCCCGGCGTGGCGTCGTTGCAGCAGGCGCGCTACTACGCGCATCCGCGCAACCGGTTCTGGCCACTGATGGCGGCGTTGTGCGACTTCGATCCGGCGCTGGACGCTGCAGCGCGGGTGCAGGCGCTGCATGCGGCCGGCGTGGGCCTGTGGGACGTGATCGGCCAGTGCCGGCGCCGCGGCAGCCTGGACGCGGCGATCGTGCGCGGCAGCGAAGTGCCCAACGCCTTGCCCGAACGCATCGCGCAGTTGCCGCAGCTGCGCGCCATCGCCTGCAACGGCGCGGCGGCGGCGCAGGCGTTCGCGCGCTTCGTGCAGCCGCAGTTGCCGCTGCGCGATCCGCCGCTGGTGCTGTTGTCGCTGCCATCCAGCAGCCCGGCCAATGCCGCCTTCGCCTGGCCGCGCCTGCTGCAGGCGTGGTCACCGCTGCAGCAATGGCTGCGCGCGCCGATGGTCGGTGATTGAAGGGCGCCCCCACAGGCGGCACCTGTGTAGGGGCGGCTTCAGCCGCGACGAGGCGCTGTCTCGACAACGCGCTGTCGCGGCTGAAGCCGCTCCTACGCGAGACGGCGCGCTGTGTGGCAACAACAGATGATTGGCACTGCGCTGACGTCGCGCCGATGGATCAGCGCCGCGCGCGCAGGCGCAGCCACAGCGTCTGCAGCGCCAGCACGGCGGCGAGCAGCAAGGCCACCCACGCCGCGGTCTGCGCACCGGCCAGCGTGCTCTCGGCCTGTTTGACGTAGACCGCCGCCAGCGCCCACAGCGCCGCCGCCGCATAGGCGAGATTGCCGCGCATCGCCCGGTTCATGGCCAGCAGCAGCGCCGCCGCCAGCCCGAACAGCACCAGGCTCCATGGCAGCATCCGCTCGGTCGGCAGCCAGCGGTAGGCCACGATCACCTGCGCGGTGTTCAAGAATGCGGCCAGCGACAGCCAGCCGGCGTGCAGCGACAGTGGCAGCCAGGCCCACAGGGTCTGGCCGGGTTCGGCCGCCGGATCGCGCGACAGCCGCAGCGCGGCCAGCAGCATCGCCGCCAGCGCGGTCCAGATCACCGCCAGCGCCAGCAGGAAGTGCTGCTGGGAGAACACCGGCATCCACGCCGCGGTCAGCGCGAAGCCCAGCGCCGCCGGTGCCCGCACCTGCGCCAGCGCGCTGCCGCGGCGGCGCCGCGCGCTGCACTGCCACAGGCCGAAGGCCAGGTCGAGCAGGAAGATCACGCCCCAGATTGCGAAGGCGTAGCCGGCGGCGACGATCAGGGTCGGGTAGCGGTCGGAAATGGCGCCATTGGTGGGGCCGAATGCGCCACGTTGCCCGAACCAGGCGACCAGCGGCATCGCCAACGCCATCAACAACACCAGGATCCGCATGCCTGCCCTCCGGAAATCTGCGGCGAGCCTAGCTGCGGTGCCGTGAAGGCGGCGCACCGGCGCTGGTGCGCAACATGCGCAGGCGTACTGTCCGCCGGCAGCGGTGCCGGGTGCAGGCGATCGGGCTTTTTTGCCCGGCAAAGGTTGGCGCTGCGGCTGCGGGCCGCCACAATAGGGGTTTCCCCCTCATTAGTTGCCGGAGTTGCCCGCATGGCCGAAATCAAGGAAGCACTTGTCCCCGATATCGGTGACTACAGCGACGTCCCGGTAATCGAAGTGCTGGTGGCCGTCGGCGACACGGTGAAGAAGGACCAGAGCCTGGTCACCCTGGAATCGGACAAGGCGACGATGGAAGTGCCGTCGCCGTTCGCCGGCGTGGTCAAGGAGATCAAGGTCAAGGTCGGCGACAGCCTGTCCGAGGGCAAGGTGGTGGCGCTGATCGAAGTGGCCGAGGGCGGTGCCGGTGCCGCACCCGCCGCGCCTGCGGCCGCCAAGGCCACGCCCGCGCCGGCCCAGCAGGCCGCCGCCCCGGCCGCCGCGCCCGCGCAGAATGCGGTCAAGCCGGCCCCGGCCGCTGCCGCGCCCGCCGGCGTGGTCGAGGCGCGGGTGCCGGACATCGGCGACTACAGCGACGTGCCGGTGATCGAGGTGCTGGTCGCGGTCGGCGACACGGTCAAGAAGGACCAGGGCCTGGTCACCCTGGAGTCGGACAAGGCGACGATGGAAGTGCCCTCGTCGGTGGCCGGCGTGGTCAAGGAACTCAAGGTCAAGGTCGGCGACAGCCTGTCCGAGGGCAAGGTGGTGGCGCTGATCGAAGTGGCCGGCAGCGATGCCGACGCGCCGTCCGCGTCCGCGGTCCAGCCCAGCGCCGAGACCGGCGGCGGCGTGGAGCCGGTGCCGGCCTCGTCCGCGCCGGACAAGCTGGCCCAGCGCGAGATCGCCCAGGTCCAGGCCACGGCGCCGGCCAAGGCGGCCGCGCCGTCCGCCACCCAGAGCAGCCCGCCGGTGGCGTTCGACGCCGACAGCGTGCTGCCGCAGAAGGTGCCCTACGCCAGCCCGGCGGTGCGCGTGTTCGCCCGCGAACTCGGCGTGGACCTGTTCCAGGTCAGCGGCTCGGAGCAGGGCGGCCGCATCACCAAGGACGACGTGCAGCGCTACGTCAAGGCGGCGCTGTCCGGCGCCGCGCCGGCCGCTACCGGGGCCGCGCCTGCCGCGGGCGGCAACGGCCTGAACCTGCTGCCGTGGCCGAAGGTGGACTTCGCCAAGTTCGGCGAGGTCGAGGTCAAGCCGCTGTCGCGGATCAAGAAGATCTCCGGCGCCAACCTGGCGCGCAACTGGGCGATGATCCCGCACGTCACCCAGTTCGAGCAGGCCGACATCACCGACCTGGAAGCCCTGCGCGTGGCGCTGAACAAGGAGAACGAGAAGGCCGGCATCAAGCTGACCATGCTCGCCTTCCTGCTCAAGGCCAGCGCCGCGGCACTGAAGCAGTTCCCCGAGTTCAACGCCTCGCTCGACGCCAGCGGCGAGAACCTGACCCTGAAGAAGTACTTCCACATCGGCTTCGCCGCCGACACCCCGAACGGGCTGGTCGTGCCAGTGATCCGCGACGTGGACAAGAAGGGCGTGGTCGAACTGGCGCGCGAGAGCGGCGAACTGGCCAAGAAGGCGCGCGACGGCAAGCTCGGCCCGGCCGACATGAGCGGCGGCTGCTTCTCGATCAGCTCGCTCGGCGGCATCGGCGGCACCGCCTTCACCCCGATCGTCAATGCGCCGGAAGTGGCGATCCTGGGCGTGTCCAAGTCCTCGATCCAGCCGGTCTGGAACGGCAAGGAATTCGCCCCGAAGCTGATGCTGCCGCTGTCGCTGAGCTACGACCACCGGGTCATCGACGGCGCTGCCGCGGCGCGTTTCACCACCTACCTGAGCCAGGTGCTGGCGGACATGCGTCGCGTGCTGCTGTAAGCCCTGTCGTCACGGCGCCGCGTCCGTCGCGGCGCCGGTTTTCCCCCACCTGCGCGCGCCGCCTGTTTGCGCGGTCGCGCCGACGAACTGCAAATGCCTCTCGCCGCGGCGAGGGGTCACAGGAGAAGCTGCATGGCGGTCATTGAGGTCAAGGTCCCGGATATCGGCGACTACAGCGACGTTCCGGTCATCGAGGTGCTGGTCGCCGTCGGCGACACGGTGAAGAAGGATCAGGGCCTGGTGACGCTGGAGTCGGACAAGGCCACGCTGGAAGTGCCGTCCGCGGCCGCCGGCGTGATCAAGGAACTGAAGGTCAAGCTCGGCGACACCCTGTCCGAGGGTGCGGTGATCGCGCTGCTGGAGACCGCCGATGGCGCCGCCGCAGGCGCGCCCGCCGCGGCCCCGGCCGAGGTGCCCGCCAGCAAGCCGCCGGTGGCGCCGTCGCACCGCGCCCCGGCCGAGCCGCCGGCGCCCAAGCCGGCGCTGGCCAGCGGCAAGCCCGCCGACATCGAATGCAAGATGGTGGTGCTCGGTGCGGGTCCCGGCGGCTACACCGCCGCGTTCCGCGCCGCCGACCTGGGCCTGGATACGGTGCTGATCGAGCGCTACGCCAGCCTCGGCGGCGTCTGCCTCAACGTCGGCTGCATTCCGTCCAAGGCGCTGCTGCACGCGGCCGCGGTGATCGACGAGGTCGCCCATGCCGGCGACTTCGGCGTGGACTTCGGCAAGCCCAAGATCACCCTGGACAAGCTGCGCGAGTACAAGGAGAAGGTGGTCGGCAAGCTCACCGGCGGCCTGGCCAGCATGGCCAAGCAGCGCAAGGTGCGCACCGTCACCGGTGTGGCGTCGTTCGTGTCGCCGAACGAGTTGGAAATCGTCGGTGCCGACGGCAAGACCCAGCTGCTGCGCTTCGAGCACTGCATCGTCGCCGCCGGGTCGCAGGCGGTGAAGCTGCCGAACTTCCCGTGGGACGACAAGCGGGTGATGGACTCCACCGACGCGCTGGAACTGCAGGAGATCCCCAAGACCCTGCTGGTGGTCGGCGGCGGCATCATCGGCCTGGAAATGGCCACCGTGTACAGCGCGCTGGGCAGCAAGGTCACCGTGGTCGAGTTCATGGACCAGTTGATGCCGGGCGCCGACAAGGACCTGGTCAAGCCGCTGGCCGACCGCTTGAAGAAGCAGGGCGTGGAGGTCCATCTCAAGACCAAGGCGGCCGAGGTCAAGGCCGACAAGAAGGGCATCACCGTGACCTTCGAGGCCGCCACCGCGGGCGAGACCCCGGCGCTGGCCGCCACCACCTACGACCGCGTGCTGGTCGCGGTGGGCCGCGCGCCCAACGGCAAGAAGATCGGCGCCGACAAGGCCGGCATCAACGTCACCGAGCGCGGCTTCATTCCGGTCGACCGGCAGATGCGCACCAACGTGCCGCATATCTTCGCCATCGGCGACATCGTCGGTAACCCGATGCTGGCGCACAAGGCCACCCACGAGGGCAAGCTGGCCGCGGAAGTGGCTGCCGGCGAGAAGAAGGAGTGGGTGGCGCGAGTGATCCCGTCGGTGGCCTACACCAACCCGGAGATCGCCTGGGTCGGCGTCACCGAAACCGAGGCCAAGGCCAAGGGGCTGAAGGTCGGCGTGGCCAAGTTCCCGTGGGCGGCCAGTGGCCGCGCCATCGGCATCGGCCGCACCGAGGGCTTCACCAAGCTGATCTTCGACGAGGAGACGCACCGCATCATCGGCGGCGCGATCGTCGGCGTGCACGCCGGCGACCTGCTGGCCGAGATCGGCCTGGCGATCGAGATGGGTGCCGAGGCCGAGGACATCGGCCACACCATCCACGCGCATCCGACCCTGAGCGAGTCGGTGGGCATGAGCGCCGAGGTCTACGACGGCACCATCACCGATCTCTACATCCCCAAGAAGAAGTGATGTCCTGAGCGACCGCGCCGCCGCGCGCGGTGCGGTCGCGGCCATGGTGGACCGACGCAGGGGGAGGTCGAGGTGGGGCAGGGCACGCTATGTCCGGAACTGCAGGCGCTGCTGCAGCGCGAACTCGCCGGCGGCAACCGCATCGCCGAGCCGCCGCGGCGGACCGACTGGCCGCATCCCGGCTCGGTCTTCGTGTCGCTGAAGCGCGACTTGCGCAGCGACGTGGCGTCGCTGCCGGCGTCGGTGCAGCATGCGATCTGCACCGACCCGCACTACGGCTGGCACGACGAGTGCTACTGCACGACGCACCGGCACCTGCTGGTGGCCGGTGCGACCAAGCCGCCCTGAGTCCGCTGCGTCGGCAACATGGCACGCCAGCAGAAACGCAAAAGGCCCGCACATGGCGGGCCTTTCGCTTGTAACGCGCGTGGATCGTCGATCAGAACGCGAAGGTCACGCCCGCGACCGGGCCCTTGAACTCCTGCTTCAGGCCGACGCTGGCGTTGTCGCGCTTGCGGTCCACGTCCAGCTTGAACCAGTCGTAGCCGGCGAAGATGCCGAAGTTGCGGGTGAAGCGGTACTCGACGATGGCGTTGGCGCGGCTCAGGTCGCCGTCGTAGTCGCCGAAATCGCCCCACTTGGTGTTGAGGTACTGGCCCTGGATGTTGAACAGCCAGTGCTCGCTCGGGTGTGCGGTGAAGCGCAGGCCGACCACCGGCGCGGCGCCGTCTTCGCTCTCGTCCAGGAAGGTGCCGGTGTAGACCGGACCCAGGTCGGCGTAGGCATTGGACTCCACCTTGGCCCACTCGGCACCGATCTGCAGGCCCATGCTGAACTGCGGGTTGTCGATCACCGAGTAGTCGTACACTAGGCTCGCAACCTGGTACTTCAGTTCGCCCTTGACGAAGCTGCCCGACGGCACGGTCACGCCGCCCAGGCTGACGTCCTCGCCCAGTTCCTCGCGGCGGTCCTTGTCGAACTTGAAGTAGTCGAAGATCAGGCGCTGGCGGGTGCTGAGGCGGAACACGCCGTCCACGCGCGGCTCCCATTCCTTGCCGCCGAAGTTGAAGTCCTGCGAGCCGGAAATGGCATTGCCGTTGATCACGGCATTGCCGCGCAGGGTGTTCTCGTTGTCGACGTTCATCGCGCCCACACGCAGGGTGAAACGGTCATCGCCGTCTTCGGCGTGGGCGGGCAGGGCATAAGCGGCGGCGAGCGCGCACGGCAGCGCCAGGGCAAGCAGGTGTTTCATGGGGGACAAGCTCCGTCGTCTTGGGATTTTTTGGATAGGGCGTCGATGGCAATGCCAGCGCGTGGCGTCACTATCCTTAAATCTGCGTCCACCATTCGTGAAAGTATGGTGGCCCGACCCGGCACACGCGTCCCAGAACGCGCAACAAAAGAGCCCCGGCAAGGACCGGGGCTCGGCGGGTCTGCGCTGTGGGCCGACGAGGATGGGCGCAGTCCCTGTCCGATCAGACAGGGCAGTGGACAGAAAGTTCCCCCGCAAAGACGTGCTGCGACGCCGCATTCGGTGCCGGTGGCGGACGGCCGCCGTGCTATCGTCTACGAGCGGACGGGCCTGCGGACGCCGTCAGGACCCTTGGCGGTTGTCTCGCAAATTGTCCCATTGCTATAATTCCGCGGCTCGACGGACGCGAAGACGTCCTCAATCCACCACCAATTGCAGGATTTTCTGTGCTGAACTCCGTTGATGCGGGTCGGCGGCTGATGCTGCGCGCAGCGATTTACCCGCTGGTGGCGGTGGCCGTGGTGTCCCTGCTGTTCCTGCTGCTGGGACCGAAGTACGCGATGGGCGCCGCCGCAACCGGGCTGGCGACCGTGGCAGGGGGATGGCTGGCCGCACGCACCGCGCTCAATGGCGGCGTGCAGGCGGCAGGCTCGGCGCTGGCGCGGTTGATCGTGGCCATGGTGCTGAAGTGGGTGTTGGTGTTCGCGGTGCTGGCGCTGGGCTTTGCCTGGTGGCGGTTGCCTCCTCTGGCCCTGTTGGCGGGTATCGCCGTCGGGCTGATGTTCCAGGTTCTGGCTCTGGCCAGGCGTTGATCGAATCAAGAAAAGGCTCAGGACTCATGGCGGGCGAGGCAGAAACCCCTACCTCCTACATCCAGCACCATCTGCACAACCTCACCTTCCAGGTGCAGGAAGGCGGGTTCTGGCAATTGCACGTCGACACGCTGGTGATGTCGCTGCTGATGGGCCTGCTGATGGTGTTCGGCTTCTGGCTGGCCACGCGCAAGGCCACCGCCGGCGTGCCCGGCAAGTGGCAGGCGTTCGTGGAAATCATGCTGGAGTTCGTCGACCGCCAGGCCAAGGACACCTACCACGGCACCAGCAAGCTGGTGACCCCGATCGCGATCACCCTGTTCTTCTGGATCCTGTTGATGAACCTCATCAAGATGATCCCGGCGGACTTCCTCGCGATCCCGCTGAGCTGGGCCGGCGTGCACTACTGGAAGCCGGTGCCCACCGCCGACGTCAATGCCACCCTCGGCATGTCGATCAGCGTGTTCTTCCTGATGCTGTTCTTCTCGCTGCGCTCCAAGGGCGTGGGCGGGATGACCAAGGAATTCCTCACCGCGCCGTTCGGCAAGTGGATGCTGCCGTTCAACCTGATCCTCAATATCGTCGAATGGCTGAGCAAGCCGGTGTCGCTGGCGATGCGACTGTTCGGCAACATGTTCGGCGGCGAGATCGTGTTCCTGCTGATCTGGGTGCTGGGCGGTGCCGGCATCCTCGGTGCGCTGGCCGGCGGCGCGTTCGGCTTCGGCTGGATGCTGTTCCACCTGCTGGTGATTCCGCTGCAGGCGTTCATTTTCATGATGCTGTCCATCGTGTACCTGAGCCTGGCGGAAGACAGCCACTGACGTTTCTGTTTCACGCGTTCTAAGCAACCCTTCGTTCGATTCACCATCCTCAAGCAACTTTGTTCCTGGAGAAAACCATGTACTTCGCCGTCCTGACCAACCTCGCCCAAGTCCAGAGCTCCACCGTCCTCGCCGTCGGCATCATGATCGGCCTGGCCGCGCTGGGCGCCGGCCTCGGTCTGGCCATCATGGCCGGCAAGTTCCTGGAATCGGCCGCGCGCCAGCCGGAACTGATCCCGGTGCTGCAGGTCCGCATGTTCATCACCGCCGGCCTGATCGACGCCGCGTTCATCATCAGCGTCGCGGTCGGCCTGCTGTTCGCGTTCGCCAACCCGATGATCGGCGAGTTCGTCGCGCGTCTGCCGCAGGGCGGTTGATCCCGTCGTACCGGCGTGCGGTCGCCGCAGGCGGCCGCCGCTACGGATGAAGGTTCGGACGCGTCGCCGTGCTGGCGGCGCGTCCACCCCGTCACCATTGGCTGAGCGTACCCCATGAATATCGGTCTCACCCTCTTTGCCCAGGCGCTGGCGTTCGCCGGTCTGATCTGGATCGTCGCGACCAAGATCTGGCCGCCGCTGATGCAGGCCATCGAAGAGCGCCAACAGAAGATCGCCGAAGGCCTGGCCGCTGCCGATCGCAGCCAGAAGGATCTGGCGCAGGCGCAGGAAAAGGTCAACGAAGCGTTGAAGGACGCCCGCATCAAGGCCAACGAGATCATCGACCAAGCGCATGCGCGCGCCAACCAGATCGTCGAGGCGGCCAAGCACGAGGCGATCGTCGAAGCCAACCGGCAGAAGGAACTGGCCCAGGCCGAGATCGACGCCGCGGCCAACCGCGCGCGTGAGGACCTGCGTCGCCAGGTGTCGCTGCTGGCGGTGAGCGGCGCCGAGAAGCTGCTCAAGCGCGAAATCGACGCCAACGCCCACAAGGCGCTGCTCGACGAGCTGGCGGCGGAGATCTGAGATGAGCCAGGCCCTCACACTGGCGCGCCCCTACGCTCGCGCCGCGTTCGCCGCGGCCAGCGACGCCGGCAAGCTCGCGCCCTGGTCGCAGGCGCTGGCGTTCTCCGCCCAGGTCGCGGCCGACCCGCGCGTGGCCGCGTTGCTGCACAACCCGCTGCTGCAGCGGGAGCAGGCAGTGTCGCTGCTGGCGCCGGAAGCGGCCGACGAGCAGTACCAGCGCTTCCTGAGCCTGCTGGCCGAAGGCCAGCGGCTGCCGCTGCTGCCGGAGATCGCCGGTCTGTACGACCAGCTGCGGGCCGAGGCCGAGCGCGTGGTGCAGGCCAACGTGACCTCCGCGACGGCGCTGAGCGATGCCGAGGTGGCCTCGCTGAAGGTGGCGCTGAAGCAGCGCTTCGGCCGCGAGGTCGAGATCACCACGGCGGTGGACGCTTCGCTGATCGGCGGCGCGGTGATCGACGCCGGCGACGTGGTCATCGACGGTTCGTTGAAAGGCAAGCTCTCGCGTCTGCAGTCCGCACTGGCCCACTAAGAAACGGGAATGGCGAATAGAGAGGAGAGAACCCGGCCCGGCGGCGACGCCACCCGCGATTCCCGATTCCCCATTCCCGATTCTCAAAGAAGCTAACCACACGTCGCCATCCGCCCTTGCGCGATGGACGATCCGAAGGAAACCAAGATGGCAACCACGCTCAACCCCTCCGAAATCAGCGAACTGATCAAGAACCGCATCGAGCAGGTCAAGCTGGCCGCGGAGTCGCGCAACGAAGGTACGGTCACCAGCGTGTCCGACGGCATCGTGCGCATCTTCGGCCTGGCCGACGTGATGCAGGGCGAAATGATCGAACTGCCGAACGACACCTACGCCCTGGCGCTGAACCTGGAGCGCGACTCGGTCGGCGCCGTGGTGCTCGGCGACTACGAGAACCTGCGCGAAGGCGACGTGGCCAAGACCACCGGCCGCATCCTCGAAGTGCCGGTCGGCAAGGAACTGCTGGGCCGCGTGGTCAACGCGCTGGGCGAGCCGATCGACGGCAAGGGCCCGCTGGGCACCAGCCAGACCGCGCCGGTGGAGCGCGTGGCGCCGGGCGTGATCTGGCGCAAGTCGGTCGACCAGCCGGTGCAGACCGGCTACAAGTCGGTCGACGCGATGATCCCGATCGGCCGCGGCCAGCGCGAGCTGGTCATCGGCGACCGCCAGACCGGTAAGACCGCGCTGGCCATCGACGCGGTGATCAACCAGAAGAACACCGGCATCAAGTGCGTGTACGTGGCGATCGGGCAGAAGGCCTCGACCGTCGCCAACATCGTGCGCAAGCTGGAAGAGAACGGCGCGCTGGCGCACACCATCGTGGTCGCCGCGACCGCCTCCGAATCGGCGGCGATGCAGTACATCAGCGCCTACGCCGGCTGCACCATGGGCGAGTACTTCATGGACCGCGGCGAAGACGCGCTGATCGTGTACGACGATCTGTCCAAGCAGGCCGTGGCCTACCGCCAGATCTCGCTGCTGCTGAAGCGCCCGCCGGGCCGCGAAGCCTACCCGGGCGACGTGTTCTACCTGCACAGCCGCCTGCTGGAGCGCGCTGCGCGCGTGTCCGAGGAGTACGTGGAGCAGTTCACCAAGGGCGAGGTCAAGGGCAAGACCGGTTCGCTGACCGCGCTGCCGATCATCGAGACCCAGGCCGGCGACGTCTCCGCGTTCGTGCCGACCAACGTGATCTCGATCACCGACGGCCAGATCTTCCTGGAAACCGACCTGTTCAACGCCGGCATCCGCCCGGCGGTGAACGCCGGTATCTCGGTGTCGCGCGTCGGCGGCGCCGCGCAGACCAAGATCATCAAGAAGCTCTCCGGCGGCATCCGCATCTCGCTGGCGCAGTACCGCGAGCTGGCGGCGTTCGCGCAGTTCGCCTCGGACCTGGACGAAGCCACCCGCAAGCAGCTCGAGCGCGGTCAGCGCGTCACCGAGCTGATGAAGCAGAAGCAGTACATGCCGATGTCCATCGCCAACCAGGCGCTGTCGATCTATGCGGTCAACGAGGGCTACCTCGACGAC
Organism: Xanthomonas sp. PPL134; assembly: GCF_040595915.1. Taxonomy (NCBI): domain Bacteria; kingdom Pseudomonadati; phylum Pseudomonadota; class Gammaproteobacteria; order Lysobacterales; family Lysobacteraceae; genus Xanthomonas; species Xanthomonas sp. PPL134. The sequence goes on along the minus strand of NZ_JAMDLL010000005.1, from coordinate 58,756 downwards.
GTGCCGGTCAACAAGCTGCTGGCGTTCGAAGAGGGCCTGCACGCCCACTTCGCCAACACCCAGGGCGAGCTGATCGCCAAGGTCAACGACACCGGTGACTGGAACGGCGACATCGAGGCCGCGTTCAAGAAGGGCATCGGCGAGTTCAAGACCACGGGTAGCTGGTAAATCAGTTGCAGGGAATCGGGAATAGAGAATAGGGAATCGTAGGAGCGGGATCCGGGCTTGCCCATTTCCGATTCTCCATTCCCCATTCCCACGAAGCGAGCAAAGCGAGCGAGAGCATGGCAGGCGGACGCGAAATCAAATCCAAGATCAAGAGCGTGCAGAACACCCGCAAGGTGACGCGCGCGCTCGAGATGGTCTCGGCCTCCAAGATCCGCAAGGCGCAGGATCGGATGAAGACCTCGCGTCCGTACGCGCAGGCGATGAAGCAGGTGATCGGGCATCTGGCGCAGGCCAGCACCGACTACACCCATCCGTTCCTGGTGCAGCGCGAGTCGGTCAAGCGCGTCGGCTACATCGTGATCTCCTCCGATCGCGGCCTGGCCGGTGGCCTGAACAACAACCTGTTCCGCAAGATGCTGGGCGAAGTGCGCCAGTGGCAGGACCAGGGCGCGGGCGTGGACGTGGTCACCATCGGCCAGAAGGCCTCGGTGTTCTTCCGCCGGCTCAAGGTGGACATGGTCGGCAGCGTCAGCCACCTGGGCGACCAGCCGCGCGTGGAGCAGTTGATCGGCGTGATCAAGGTGATGCTGGATGCGTTCACCGAAGGCAAGCTGGACCGCGTGTACCTGGTCTACAACCGCTTCGTCAACACGATGACGCAGAAGGCCAGCTTCGACCAGCTGCTGCCGCTGCCGGCGGCCGAGGGCCAGGTCGCGCACCACGACTGGGACTACCTGTACGAACCCGATGCCGCGAGCGTGCTCGAGCACGTGATGACGCGCTACATCGAGTCGCTGGTGTACCAGGCGGTACTGGAGAATGTGGCCTCCGAGCATGCGGCGCGCATGGTTGCGATGAAGGCGGCCAGCGACAACGCCAGCAAGCTGATCAGCACCTTGCAGTTGGTCTACAACAAGGCGCGCCAGGCCGCGATCACCCAGGAAATTTCCGAAATCGTCGGCGGCGCGGCCGCTGTGTAGCCGGGAATAGGGAATGGAGAAACGGGAATGGTCGCAACATCGCTCGATCTTCCCATTCCCGATTCCCCGTTCCCCATTCCCGACACCAGTTTCGAACAGACATTAGTGGAGTTATCCAAATGAGTCAGGGCAAGATCGTTCAGATCATCGGCGCGGTCGTCGACGTCGAATTCGCGCGTGCCGATGTGCCGAAGGTGTACGACGCACTGAAGGTCGACGGCACCGCCATCACGCTGGAAGTGCAGCAGCAGTTGGGCGACGGCGTCGTGCGCACGATCGCCCTCGGCTCCACCGACGGCCTCAAGCGCAACCTGGTCGCCACCAACACCGGCCGTGCGATCTCGGTGCCGGTCGGCGCCGGCACGCTGGGCCGCATCATGGACGTGCTGGGCCGCCCGATCGACGAGGCCGGCGACGTGCAGGCCACCGACCATTGGGAAATCCACCGCGCGGCGCCGACCTACGAAGACCAGTCCTCGGCCACCGAGCTGCTGGAGACCGGCATCAAGGTCATCGACCTGATGTGCCCGTTCGCCAAGGGCGGCAAGGTCGGCCTGTTCGGCGGCGCTGGCGTCGGCAAGACCGTCAACATGATGGAACTGATCAACAACATCGCCAAGGCGCACTCGGGTCTGTCCGTGTTCGCCGGCGTGGGCGAGCGTACCCGCGAGGGCAACGACTTCTACCACGAGATGAAGGACTCCAACGTCCTGGACAAGGTGGCGATGGTGTACGGCCAGATGAACGAGCCGCCGGGCAACCGCCTGCGCGTCGCGCTGACCGGCCTGACCATGGCCGAGTACTTCCGCGACGAGAAGGACGCCTCGGGCAAGGGCAAGGACGTGCTGCTGTTCGTCGACAACATCTACCGCTACACCCTGGCCGGCACCGAAGTATCGGCGCTGCTGGGCCGCATGCCGTCGGCGGTGGGCTACCAGCCGACCCTGGCCGAGGAAATGGGCGTGCTGCAGGAGCGCATCACCTCGACCAAGTCCGGCTCGATCACCTCGATCCAGGCCGTGTACGTGCCCGCGGACGACCTGACCGACCCGTCGCCGGCGACCACCTTCGCCCACCTCGACGCCACCGTCGTGCTGTCGCGTAACATCGCCTCGCTGGGTATCTACCCGGCGGTGGACCCGCTCGACTCGACCAGCCGCCAGCTGGACCCGAACGTGATCGGCCACGAGCACTACGACACCGCCCGCCGCGTGCAGTCCACCTTGCAGAAGTACAAGGAACTGAAGGACATCATCGCGATCCTGGGCATGGACGAACTGTCCGAAGAGGACAAGCAGGCCGTGTCGCGCGCGCGCAAGATCGAGCGCTTCTTCAGCCAGCCGTTCCACGTGGCCGAAGTGTTCACCGGCTCGCCGGGCAAGTACGTGTCGCTGAAGGACACCATCCGCGGCTTCAAGGCCATCGTCGACGGTGAATACGACCACCTGCCGGAGCAGGCCTTCTACATGGTCGGCGGCATCGAGGAAGCGGTCGAGAAGGCCAAGAAGATGGCCGAGAAGGCCTGATCTGGACGCCGGCCGCATGCGGCCGGCATCCGGGAATGGGGAATCGGGAATAGAGAATCGTCAAGGCGGGACACGCGGCATCCGAGGCATCGCGCAAATGGTCAGTGGCAATCTGCTTCTCACCATTCCCGATTCCCGAATCCCGAATCCCGCCTCACCCAGTGAGGCACCATGAGCACCATCCGTTGCGACATCGTCAGCGCCGAGCATGAGATCTACCACGGCGACGCCACCCTGGTGGTCGCGACCGGCGAACTGGGCGAGCTGGGCATCGCGCCCAAGCACGCGCCGCTGATCACCCGGCTCAAGCCCGGCAAGGTGGTGGTGACCACCCCGAGCGGCGAGCAGCTGGATTTCGCCATTTCCGGCGGCATCCTCGAGGTGCAGCCGCAGGTGGTGACGATCCTGGCCGATACCGCGATCCGCGCGCAGGACATCGACGAGGCGTCGGTGCGCAAGGCCAAGGAAGAAGCCGAGCGCCTGCTCGCCAACCGCGGCGAAGGCATGGACGTGGCCGAGGCGCAGGCCAAGCTGGCCGAAGTCACCGCGCAGTTGCAGGCGCTGGAGCGCCTGCGCAAGAACCTCAAGCACTGACACGGCGCGCGCCGGTAGACCAGGGGGCAGCTGTGGGCAAGGCGATCGCCTATCTCGTTATCGTCCTGGTCGGCGTGCTGCTGCTGCGCAGCACCGGGCTGTTCGATGGCATGTTCAGTCGCGGCAATCTGCAGGAGCGTGACGACTTCTGGCAGAAGACCGCCAGTGCAGAAGCCCCGGTCGGAACCGCAAAGACGGCGGTGGAGGCGCTCGCGTCGCGCCATGGTGTCGTGCTCGAGTGTTTCAGTTCCTCGCTCACCCCGCCCGTCACCGAATGCAATGGCGTCGATCCGACCGCCAAGGGCGGCACGGCTGGCCATCCGGTGACGCTGCAACTGAACTTCACGTTCCACGGCGACACATTGGCTGCGTTCGAGACGAGCCGGCGGGTCCTTCAGTAGGCCAAGCCTATCCGCTTTGCCCCGGCCGGCACCGATGGCGTGCAGGCGGCCTGCTGCAGGTCACGCAGGCAGTGGCACGCGCAAGAGCGATTGTTCGACAAGTGCGGCGGACGCATCGGCGTTTGCGGGCGTCGTCGCGTTCCATGCAGCCGCTCAGCCATGGTGCCGTGCCGCGCTGACTGCTTTCGCCCGGGAGTTCGACGGCTCGCCCTTGTTCTGCGACCTGTCGGCCAAGCGTTTTATGGACACGCTGCGCTTATGCGCATTCTTTGACGCTCGTCGCGCCGCCGCCGCGCACTGCGACGCAGCGCACGGCGCTGGCTTGCTGGTCGCTGACTCGGCAGTGCCGCCAATGCGACAAGACGCGAGTGTGGTCATCGTCCGGTCCGTGGACTGCGGCAAGATGGCGGCCCGATCTGCGGTCCATCCCCCATCCGCAGACGGTTACCGGAGAATCGAGATGAGCCTGTCCGCTTCCGTTCCTCGTCCCTGCGTCCATGCGCTGACCGCCATGCTGGCCGGTGCCATGTTGATGGGATGCGCCTTGCCCGCGCGCAGCGCCACCCCGCTGGAGCCGCTGCTGGACCGCATCGTCGAGCGCAATGCGATCGGCGACCAGGTCGCGCTGAGCAAGTGGGACAGCGGCAAGCCGGTGCTGGATGCCACGCGCGAGGCCGCGGTGCTGGCCAGCGTGCGCGAGCAGGCGCCGGCCCACGGCGTGGATCCGGACGATGCGGCGCGCTTCTTCGGCATGCAGATCGAATCCAACAAGCTGGTGCAGTACGAACTGCTGTCGCGGTGGCACCTGCGCGGCCGCGCGCCCAACAGCCCGCGCCCGGACCTGACCGCGCTGCGTGCGCGCCTGGATCAGTTGCAGGGCGAGATGCTGGATGCGCTGCAGGCCAGTGCCGCGGTGCGCCAGGCGCCAGACTGCCCGGCCACGACCGCGCGCGCGGCCGAGGCCTATGCGCTGCGCTGGCAGCTGGACCAACTGCACCGCACCGCACTGGTGCGCAGCCTGGGCGATTTCTGCCACTGAGTCGCGGAGAGCCTGGCCGGCGACGTCTGGCCTGCGTCGGAGCGGCGGAGTTGCTTTGGCTCTCCGCGCTCCTGATGTGGGTCTGTCGTCCGCGCTCCACGCGTCGCGACTGAAGTCGCTCCCACAGGGATGCTCCTGGCATCCGCTGGGCCTGTGTGGGAGGGGCTTCAGCCCCGACAGCCATCGACGCTGATCATTGCCCGGTCTTGGTTCTTCTCGGCTGAAGGCAGCTCCCGTAGCGATAGAAGGCACGCTCGTAGGAGCGGCTTCAGCCGCGACATGCTCTACCTGTAACGCCCTGTCGCGGCTGAAGCCGCTCCTACGGTGCACCAATGGTTATTGGCGGAAAAGGTGGAGGGAGGCGCCCTGAAGCCGCTCCCATGGGAGCATTGCTGTGTGTGGTTGGTCTTCTGCGAGAGGAGTGTTCAGTCCAGAAGCTTTCGACGTCGGCCTTTGCCCGTTCTTTGCTCGTCGCGCCTGAAGTCGCTCCCACACGGATGCTTCTGACATCCGCTGGGCCTATCGTGGGAGGGGCTTCCGCCCCGAAGTCGTCCGCGAGGAGCGCGTCGATCGGAGACCTCTTTCCGCCTGCCGCGCTCGCCAGCGCTAGCGGTAGACCAGCTGCCGGCCCAGGAAGAACGACACCACCGCCAGCATGCCTTCGACCAGCGGTTTGGCCAGCCAGGCCAGGCGCAGGCCCAGCGCGTGGGCGCACAACGCCACCAGCCAGGTGCTGAGCGCGGTGAGCACGAGCCACATGGCCATGAAGCGGCCGAAGCGGCGCCAGCCCAGGCGCGCATCGTCGCCGTTGGCGAAGGTGATGCGGCCGTTGAGCCAGAACCCGAGCAGGGCGCCGCAGACGCGGCCCAGCACGTTGCCCGGCACGGCGGGCATGCCGGCCGCGGTGGCGGCGACGAACACGCTCCAGTCGACCAGCAATTGCAGCAGGCCGATCAGCAGGAACTGGCTGCCCTGGCGCAGGAGACCCATGAACATCCGCAGGAGAAGACGATCGCGCATGCTAGCGCTTGCCGCGCCGATGTACAGCCCGCCGTGCGTGCGGCGGTCGTGACGGCAAGCGCGGCCGGCACGCTCTAGAATTCGTCGTCCACCCGCAACGGAACCGCCCCATGAGCCTGCCCCTGCACGTCGTGATCCTCGCCGCCGGCGCGGGCAAGCGGATGAAGTCGGTCAAGCCCAAGGTGCTGCAGCCGATCGCCGGCCGGCCGATGCTGGCGCATGTGATCGAGACCGCGCGCCACCTGCAGCCCGATGCGATCCACATCGTCCATGGCCACGGCGGCGAGGCGGTGCTGGCGGCCTTCGCCGACCAGCCGGACCTGCTGTGGGCCGAGCAGGCGCAACAGCTGGGCACCGGCCATGCGGTGCAGCAGGCGATGGCGGCCGTGCCCGACGCGGCCACGGTGCTGGTGCTGTACGGCGACGTGCCGCTGATCCGCGCCGACACCCTGATCCGCCTGCTGCATGCGCCGGGGCGCTTGGCGGTGCTGGTCGCCGAGCCGGAGGATCCCACCGGCTACGGCCGCATCGTGCGCGATGCCGCCGGCAAGGTCGCGGCGATCGTCGAGCAGAAGGACGCCGACGACGAGCAGCGGCGCATCCGCACCATCAACACCGGCATCGTCACCGCCGAGTCCACCGCGCTGAAGCGTTGGTTGGCGCAGCTGCGCAACGACAATGCGCAGGGCGAGTACTACCTGACCGACGTGTTCGCCGCCGCCGCCGCCGAGTTCACGCCGGCGGAGATGGTGCTGGTGGCCGATCCGATCGAGGCCGAGGGCGCAAACGATCCCTGGCAACTGGTGCAACTGGAACGCGCCTGGCAACTGCGGGCGGCGCGTGCGCTGTGCGAACAGGGCGTGCAACTGATCGACCCGAACCGCCTGGACCAGCGCGGCCGGGTGCGCGCCGGCCACGACGTGTGCATCGACGCCAACGTGATCCTGGAAGGCGAGGTGGAACTGGGCGACGGCGTCAGTATCGGCCCGTTCGTGCGCCTGAAGGACGTGGTGCTGGGACCGGGGACGGAGGTGCGCGCGCATTGCGACCTGGAAGGCGTGGTGACCGAGGGCGCGGTGCAGATCGGGCCATTCGCGCGGCTGCGCCCGGGCACGGTGCTGGCCGACGGCGTGCACATCGGCAACTTCGTCGAGACCAAGAAGGCGGTGCTCGGCGTCGGCAGCAAGGCCAATCACCTGACCTACCTGGGCGATGCCACGATCGGCAGCGGCGTCAACATCGGCGCCGGCGTCATCACCTGCAACTACGACGGCGTGAACAAGTCGCAGACGTCGATCGGCGATGGCGTGTTCGTCGGCTCCAACAGCGCGCTGGTGGCGCCGCTGGAGATCGGGGAGGGCGCGACCATCGGCGCCGGCTCGGTGATCACCCGCAGCGCGCCGGCCGGCAAGCTGAGCGTGGCGCGGGTCCGCCAGGAAACGGTCGAGGGCTGGAAGCGCCCGGGCAAACGCGACTGAGGCATGGCCGGACGCATTCGGTTGGCGCGCGAGCAGGAGCTGGCGCGGTTGCTGGAGATCGAGCGGCGCGCCGGCGCCCTGTTGCAGGGCCATGCGGCACAGGCCGTGTTCGCGGCACACACGCTGGATGCGCAGGCGTTGCGCGCCGGGCTTGCACGCGGGCAGCTGTGGGTGGCGCTGGACGAAGACGGTCGTTGCGCCGGTTATCTGCTCGGCGGGCGGCTGGACGACGGCTTCCATGTGCAGCAGATGGATGTGGACCCCGTTGCAGGCCGCCGTGGCCTTGGTCGTGCGCTGCTGCGGCATGCGCGCGCGGCCGCGATGGAGGCCGGCTTCCCGTGCATGCTGCTCACGACCTTGCGCGATGTGCCGTGGAATGCCCTGTTCTACGCCAGCGAAGGCTTCGCCGAGCTGCCGCCTGGGCAATGGGGGCCGCAGTTGCTCGCCACCTGGCAACAGGAAGCCGCGCTCGGCTTCCCGATGCACCTGCGAGTGGCGATGCGTTGTCCGTTGTCGTCGCCCTGAGCTTCGCGCCGGCTCGCCGCTTCTCAGCTCGCCGCAACCGCTGCATTCCTAGGGAGCCGGGTCTTCCATCCCCAATCCCCAATCCCCAATCCCCAATCCCGGCCCCAAAAAATCAGCCGCGCTCCCCCTGCGGCAGTTGCACGGTCACGCACAATCCGCCTTCGTCGCGGTTGTGCAGCGACAGGCGGCCGCCGTGGGCCTCGACGATCTCGCGGGTCAGGGCAAGGCCCAGGCCGGTGCCGTTGCGCTTGGTCGAATAGAACGGCATCAGGGCGTTGTGCAGCACTGCTTCGTTCATGCCGCTGCCGCGGTCCAGCACTTCCAGGCGCAGCCAGTCCGGGCGGGTGGACACGCGCACCCGCACGCCATCGGCCGGTGTCTGCCCCTCGGGCAGGGATTCGTGCGCGTTCTTGACCAGGTTGAGCAGGGCCTGCTGCAGTTGTGCCGGATCGACGCGGCTGTGCAGGTCCGGCGCCTCCAGTTCCAGCGCGAACGGGATGTGCTGCTGCAGCCCGGCCAGGAACTGCGCCCAGTGCACGGTCTGCAGCTGCGGCTGCGGCAGCTTGGCGAAGCGCGCGTAGCCGCGGATGAAGCCTTCCAGGTGCCGCGCGCGTTCCTCGATGGTGCCGAACACCTCTTCCAGCCGTTCCACCTTCTGCCGCCGCACCAGCTCGGCACCGGAGTGCGCCAGCGAGGCGATCGGCGCCAGCGAGTTGTTGAGCTCGTGGCTGATCACCCGGATCACCTTCTTCCAGGTATGCACTTCCTGGCGACGCAACTCGGCGGTGAGCAGGCGGATCAGCAGCAGCTCGTGCGGGCGGCCGTTGAGATGGAAGCGGCGCTGCGACAGGTGGTAGATCTGCTCCTCGTCCGGATCCTCGTCGCCGCCCTCGATGGCGAACAGGCTGTCGCCGCCGCGCGAGATCGCTTCGCGCAGCGGCGCCGGCACGCCCAGCAGCAGGTCGTCCAGGCGCTGTCCTTCCAGCTTCCAGCCGCTGTGCAGCAGCTTGCGCGCGGCCAGGTTGGAGAACACCACGCGGCGCAGGCCGTCGCCGCCCTTGGAGGTGAGCAGCATCGCCACCGGGGTGTTCTGCACCATGGTGTCGAGCATCAGTTCGCGCTGCGCCAGGCCCTGGCGCTGCTCGCGCAGGATCTCGCCCAACTGTGCATGCGCGGCGACCATCTCGCCGAGTTCGTCGTCGCCGCGCCAGTGCACGCCGAAGTTGTATTCGCCGTCGCGGTAGCTGCTGACGGTGCCGGCCAGGGCGCGGAACAGCGAGCGCATCGGCGCGGTGGCGCGGCGCAGGGTCCACCACATCAACAGCAGCAGGGCCAGCGCCGAGGCCGTCACCACTTCCCAGCCGCGGTCCATCCAGTAGGCCAGCAACCACGGCAAGGCGGCGGCCAGCGCCAGCACCGGCAGCAGGCGCAGGAACAGCATGACGGTGAAGGAGCGGCGCAGTTTCATTCGCGCGGGATGCCGTAGCGGTCCATGCGCCGGTACAGCGCCTGCCGGCTCATGCCCAGTTCGGCGGCGGCCTGGGCGATGACGCCGTGCGCACGGCCCAGTTCCGCCACGATGCGCTCGCGGTCGGGTTCGGCGGCTGCGGTCACGCGCGGCGTGGCCGGTTTCGGCAGGTTGAGGTCGGCGGCCTCGATCTGTGTGCCGCCGGCCAGCAGTTCGGCGCGCTGCACCACGTTGCGCAGTTCGCGCACGTTGCCGGGCCAGGCGTGGCGCTGCAGCGCCTGGCAGGCGCCGGCCGACAGCGGCTTGTCGCCGGACAGGAAGTGCTCGGCCAGCGGCACGATGTCGCCAGGGCGCTCGGCCAGCGCCGGCAGCGACAGTTCCACCGCGTTGAGCCGGTAGTACAGGTCCTCGCGGAACGTGCCCTCGCGGATCATCGCGGTCAGGTCGGCATTGGTGGCGCTGATCACCCGCACCTTGACCTGCCGCTCGCGGTTGGAGCCCAGGCGCTCGAAGCGGCCGGTTTCCAGCACCCGCAGCAGCTTCATCTGCCCGGCCAGCGACAGGTTGCCGATCTCGTCCAGGAACAGGGTGCCGCCGTCGGCGGCCTCGAACTTGCCCTCGCGCACCTTGTTGGCGCCGGTGTAGGCGCCGGCCTCGGCGCCGAACAGCTCGGCCTCGATCAGTTCGGCCGGGATCGCGCCGCAGTTCAGCGCCACGAACGGGCCGCGCCGCACCGAGGAGTTGGCCTGGATGATCTGCGCGATCTTCTCCTTGCCGCTGCCGTTGGGGCCGGTGATCAGCACCGGCAGCTCCGAGCGCGCGACCTGGCAGGCCAGGGCGATCGCGCGCTCGCTGGCGGGGTCGGCGAACACCGCGCCGCACAGGTCGTAGCGCTGCGCCAGTTGCTGGCGGTGGCGGCGCTCGCCGTCGCGGCGGCGCTCCAGTTCGCGGCGGGTCTCGGACAGTTCCAGCAGGTTGTTGACCGTGGTCAGCAGCTTGCGGTCGTCCCAGGGCTTGGCCAGGTAGTCGGCGGCGCCGGCCTTGACCAGTTCCACCGCGCTGCTGAGCTGGGTCCAGGCGGTCAGCAGGATCACCGGCAGGTCCGGGTGGCGCGCGCGGATCGCATCGAACAGGGCCACGCCTTCCTCGCCGGAAGTGGTGTCGGCGGTGAAGTTCATGTCCTGCAGCACCAGGTCGATGTCGCCCTCGCTCAGGCGTTGCAGGCCGGCCTGCGGGCTGTCGGCGTAGACGGTATCGATGTCGTGCAGGGAGAACAGCACTTCCAGCGCGGTGGCGACTGCGGGGTTGTCGTCGATGATCAGCAGGCAGGGCATCGTGCACCTTGGGCGCGGGCGGGCGCGCTGGCGAAGAAAAACGGACCAGGCGGCATCATCGCAGTCCGCGCGCGGCTTGTCGTGCCTGCGTGCATCGGCGCCTCAGACACTGCGCGTGGCCACCGCCGGCGGCACCGCGGCGGCGCGGCGGGCGGGCGCCAGGATCGCCAGCTGGCCGAGCAGCAAGAGCGTTGCAGCGACGGTCGGCAGGTAGCCCAGCGGCAGGCGTGGCAGATCGTAGCGCTGCAACAGCGCTTGATTGAGCAGCACCGCCAGCACCATGCCCGCGGCGCTGCCGGCGCTCACGATCAGCAGGTTTTCGGTCTGGAAATGGCGCAGGATGTCGCGACGGGTGGCGCCGATGGCGCGGCGGATGCCGATCTGGCGCGTGCGTTGCTGCACCCAGAAACTGGCCAGTCCGCCGATGCCCAGGGCGGTCACGAACAACAGGCCGGTGGTCGCCGCGAGCAGTAACCCGATCATGGTGGCATCGCGCTGGAAATAGCGCTGCCGCAGCTGGGAATAGCTGCGGCGCGCTTCGGCCGGAATCAGCCGCAGCGGTCCTGCCTGTGTCAGCGCGCCGGCCGCTGCGGCCAGGATCCGTTCGCGGTCCTGCGGCGCGCTGCGCAACAGGTATTGCGCCTGGTTGCCCGCGGGCAGCTGCGGCGACAGCGCGGCCAGATGGTCGACCGCTGCGCCGCGCAGCGTCGTGCGCAGCAGATCGTCGACGACACCGACGACGATGGCGCCGTGGACTCCGCCATACAGCGTTTTGCCGACCGCAGGTTGACCTGGCCACAGTTGCCGCGCCAGCGCGCGGGTGACGATCACGGCGCTCGGTGTGGCGGTGGAATATTCGTCGGCACGGAAGTCGCGGCCAGCGACCAGGTGTGCGCCCATGGCCTGCACGAAACCGGGCGAGCCGGAGTAATACGTGGCCTGGATGCACCCTGTATTGTCCATCGACTGCTGCGCCATCGCGCGGTCCAGCGTCTGCCGGTCGGGGCAACCGCCATAGTCGTTGGCGCCGCCGGACAGCGGCAGGCTGAAGCCGATCGCGGCGGCCGCGGTGACACCGGGAATGCTGCGCAACGCCCGCAGGTCGGATTGTTGCTGGGCCGGCGCGTTGCCATCGCTCTGGACGCCGCGCACCGAGATCAGCGAAAGTTCTTCCTCGGGCAAGCCGCTGGAGACCCGCAGACGTTCGATGCGCCCACCGATCAGGAACACGGCGTTGGCGACGAAGGCGCAGGTCAGCGCGACCTGCAGCGCCAGCAGCGCGGCGGTCAGGCGGTGATGCTGCAGGCTGGAGAGGATGGGACGGATTGGCAGATTCATGTCAGGTCCTTGATCTGCAGGGCGGGGTCGATCCGGCTGGCCCGCCAGGCGGGCAGCAGGCCCGCCAGCAGTGCGGCGATCACCGCCAGTGCCACGGTGGCGAGCAGCATTTGCAGGTCCATCCGCGCCAACCTGGCGTAGTCGTCCGGGCGCTGCCGCACGCTCCACAGACCCAGTTCGGCGATGGCGATGCCCACTGCGCCACCGAGCAGACCGATCAGCGCGGCCTCGCTGCCGAACTGCAGGAACACGCGGCCGCGGCGGGCACCGAGCGCGCGCCGCACGCCGATCTCGCCGCCGCGGCGCAGGAATTTCGCCAGCAGCAAGGCGATCACGTTGACCAGGCAGATCCACAGGAAACCCAGCGCCAGCAGCGTCTGCAGGCGCACATCGTCGGGCACCATCCGCAGGTGGCGCAGCCAGTCCATCAACGCGTACAGGCGCGCCCGCTCCGGCGGCCGCTGGAAGCGGCCGCTGGTGTGCTGTGTCGCGGCGTAGTCGTAGAGCAGGCGCTGGTAGGCGGCGACCTGCTGCGGCGTGTCCAGGCGCACCCAGAACTGCAGCCAGCTGGTCGACGGATCCTTGCGTCGCGCCGCGTCGTCGCCGTTGAAGCTGTTCCAACTGCTGATGTTGCTGTTGACGTCCAGTGCCAGTTCCATCGCGGTCGACAGGGGCAGGAAGAAATCGTCGTGCTGGCCGAAACTGCCCTTGCTGCCAGGGTCGGCGTAGAACAGCGGTTGCGGATCCCATTGGCCGGTCACGCCGATCACCTGGAAGCCGATGCGCTTTTCCCCCAGCGCCACCCGCTGGCCGATCGGATCGTGCGCGCCGAACAGGGTGTTGGCCAGGGTGCGGCTCAGCACGATGACGCGGGCGTGGCTTTGGTCGTCCGCCGCGCTCCAGCCGTGGCCGCGCTGCAAGGGGATGCCGAACAGGGCGAAGAACCCGGCGCTGGTGTAGCGGCCGCTCAGGTCGAGCGGCGCTTGCGCCGCGCGCGGCGGCCACAGCAAGACCTGCCCGCCGGTCATCGCCGCCTGCGGCGTGGCGGGTGCGGCGCGTAGCAGCGCCATGGCGTCGGGCCATGTGAGGTTGTCGGCCGGATCGCCCCACTCGTGGTTTTCTGGATAGCTGGACGGCAACGGATCCAGATGCGGGGTGTAGAGCGCATCGCTCTTGCCCGGCAGCGGATCGCGCGACATCACGTGCAGCACCGTCAGCATGGTCATGCTCGCGCCGATGCCCAGGCCGATCGCCAGCACCATCAACGCAGTGGCGACCGGCGTGCGCAGCAGGCTGCGCCAGGCCAGCGGCAGGTAATAGTTCAGCATCCCGCGTCTCCTCGCTCGATGGGTGGCCGCGCTCGCTCAGACACTGCGCGTGGCCACCGCCGGCGGCACCGCGGCGGCGCGGCGCGCGGGCGGCAGCACCGCGAGCTGGCCGAGCAGCCACAGCACCACCGCGCCGACCGGCAGGTACCACAACGGCAGCCGCGGCAACTCGTAGGCGCTCATCAGGTACAGGTTGGCGGCGTAGGCCAGCAGCATGCCGAGCACGATGCCGGTACTGGCGAGCAGAAAGTTCTCCAGCTGGAAATGCCGCAGGATCTGCGTGCAGGTGGCGCCGAGCGCACGGCGGATGCCGATCTGCTTGGTGCGCTGCTGCACCCAGAAACTGGTCAGGCCGACGATGCCCAGCGCGGTGACCAGCAGCAGCGCCGCGCTCACGCCCACCAGCAGCCAGGCCATCGCCTGGTCGTTGCGGTAATAGTCCGAGCGCGCCTGCTCCAGGGTCTTGGCGCTCCTGACCATGCGCCGTGGGCCCTGCTGCTGCAGCACCGCCTTGGCCTGCCGCAGCACCGCCTCGCGTTGCGCCGGGTCGCGCACGCGCAGCAGGTAGGTGCTCCTGGAGGAGGCCACGTTCACCGGGAACAGCATGGCGAAGTCGTACTGGGACTCGGCGCCCATGTCGCGCGGCTGCACCAGGCGCTCGACCACGCCAACCACGCGATGTTCGCCGAACACATAGAGGTTGCGGCCGACCGCGTCCCGGCCGGGGAACAGGCGCTGCGCCAGCGCCTGGCTGAGGATCACCGCCGGCGGCGCGCGCTTGTCGACGGTGCTGGTCAACTGCGCTTCGTCGACGAACTCGTCGGGGCGGAAACCGCGTCCGGCGATCAGGCGCAGCCCCAATGTGTCGAGTAGATGCGCATCGCCGAAGTAGTGCACGGCATGCAGGGTGCTGCGCTCCTGGTCCGGCTGCAGCGACACGCCGCTGTAGCCGATCGAATCGCCGAACAGCGCCATGTTGATGCTGCTGGCATCGCGCACGCCGGGAATGCGTCGCAGCGCGTCCAGATCGGACTGGGTCAATGCGGCGCTGTTGCCGTCCTTGACCACGCTGCGGGTGCGCAGTTGCACCAGCTCCTGCTCGGCGACGCCGCTGGGCCGGTGCATGCGCTCGAGCCGTTGGTCGATCAGGAACAGCGCATTGCAGACCACAGCGCAGCTGAAGGCGATTTCCAGCACGATCAGGCTGGCCGCGACGCGGTGCTTGCGCAGGCTGGAGAGAATGGGATGAAGAGACACGGCGGGAGTCCTGGCTGAGAGGGGCGCACGCGGCGCGTCATTGCGACTTGAGTTGCAGGGCGGTGGGCACGCGCATCGCCTGCCAGGCCGGCAGCAGGCCGGCCAGCAGGCTGCTGCCCAGGCTCAGGCCAAGCGCGAGCAGCAGCATGCGGCCATCCAGGTGCGCCAGCGACGCGTACTCGGCCGGCTGCTGCCGCACTAGCCAGGTGCCGATCCAGGCCAGCAGCAGGCCGGCGCTGCCGCCGGCCACGCCGATCGCCGCCACCTCGACCAGGTGCTGGGCGAAGATCGCCCGGCGCGAGGCGCCCAGCGCGCGGCGCACGCCGATTTCGCCGCTGTGGCGCAGGAACTTGGCCAGCATCAGGCCGGCGGTGTTGAGCAGGCAGATGCCCAGGAACGCCAGCGCCAGCCACACCTGCAGACGCACGTCGGAGGGCACCGCGTGGTTGCGGTCCAACCAGGTCATCACGTCGCTGAGGCGGATGTCCGGCGGATGGCTGAAGCGGCCAGCATCGCGCTGCTGTTGCGCATACGCTTGCAGCGCGTCCAGGTAGGCGACGCGTTTGCCGGGGCTGTCCAGTTCCACCCAGTACTGGATCCAGGCGCACGGCGCGTTTTCGCTGGTCTTGCCATCGGCCGTGTCGCCCCAGCAGGACATCGAGCCGCTGACGTCCAGGTCCAGGTCGCGTGCGGTGGAGAACGGCACGAAGACGTCCTCGCTGTTGCCGTACTCGGTATTGGTCAGGTCGTAGAAGCGCGGATTCATGTTCCAGTCGTCCATCACCCCGACCACCCGCAGCGCGCTATCGCCGAGCTGCAGTTCGCGGCCGACGCTGTCCACGTCGCCGAACAGTTGCGCGTTGAGGCGTTGCGAGATGACCACCACGCGCGCGCGCCGGGCATCGTCGTCCGCGGTCCAGGCGTGGCCGTAGCGCATCGGCACCGCGAACATGGGGAAGAAATCGGCACTGGTGTAGCGCGCTTCGGCGCCGAACGGGGTCTGCGCCGCTTGCGCAGGGATCACGGTCACGCCGCCGGCCGACATCATCGCCTGGCGGTCGCCGCGCCGGTCGCGCAGCAACGTCTCGGCATCGCGCCGGCTCAGTTGCTGCGGATCGGTGTCGTTCGGATCGTAGTGGTCGTCCGGCTGAAGATTGAGTTCGACGTTGAACAGCTGCGCACTTTTGCCGGGAATGGGATCGGCCGCCAGCACGTGGAACACGGTCAGCGTGGTCATCGACGCGCCGATGCCCACCGCCATCGCCAGCACCATCAGGGCGGTGAGCAGGCGATTGCGACGAAAACTGCGCAGCGCCAGTTTGCAATAGTAGCCGAGCATCGTGCGTCCTGAGGAAAAAAGGCCGGCCGAAGCCGGCCAACGGGATGGGTCAGGTGCTGCGAGTGGCGACGGCCGGCGGCACGTCGGCGGCGCGGCGCGCCGGCGCGAACACGGCGAGCTGGCCGAGCAGCCACAGCGCCACCGCGCCGATCGGCAGGTAGGACAGCGGCAGCCGCGGCAGTTCGTACTTGCCCATCAGCCATTGGTTGATGGCGTAGGCCAGCAGCATGCCGAGCACGATGCCGGTGCTGGCGAGCAGGAAGTTCTCGGTCTGGAAGTAGCGCAGGATCTGCCCGCGGGTGGCGCCGAGCGCGCGGCGGATGCCGATCTGCTTGGTGCGTTGCTGCACCCAGAAGCTGGCCAGGCCGACGATGCCCAGCGCGGTCACCACCAGCAACGCCACGCAGACCGCGCCGAGCAGCCACACCATCGCGCGGTCGCCCTGGAAGTAGGCGTCGCGAATCTCGCTGTAGGTCTGCTGCTTGAGCACCAGCCGGCTGCTGTCGACCTTCATCAGTGCCGCGGTGGCCGCGTTCAGTACTTCCTGGCGCCGTGACGGGTCGGTGACCCGCAGCACGTACAGCCCGTCGGTGTAGTTCAGGCGAAACGGCAGCAGCATCGCGTAATCGATCTCGGCCAGGCCGCTGGTGGCGGTGGGCCGCGCCAGGGTCTCGACGATACCGACCACGCGGGCGCCCACCGGCCCGGTATACACGGTCTTGCCCAGCGCGTTCTGTCCCGGGAACATCTTTTCGGCGGTGGCGCGGTTGAGGATGATGGCGGTGCCTTTCTCCTGGATCCGCTTGTCGGTCTGGGCGGCTTCCAGATCCATGTATTCGTCGGGGGCGAAATCGCGCCCGGCCACCAGCTTCAGGCCCAGGGTCTTCAACGTGCCTTCCTCGGCCATGTACTGCGCCGCGTTGAGCGTGGGCCGCTCCTGGTCCGCGGTCAGCGATAGGCTGGTGTTCCAGGAGTAGTGCACGAACGGCACCTGGTTGAGCAACGTGGCGCTGCGCACGCCGGGCACCGCGCGCAACGCGGCCAGGTCCTCGCGGGTGCGCGCGGCGGCGTTGACCTGCTGGCCGATGCCGCCCAGCGAGATCGTCACCAGTTCCGACTCGGCGATGCCGCTGGGCCGGTGCAGGGTCTCGATGCGGTTGCCGATCAGGAACAGCGCGTTGCACACGATCGCGCAGGCCAGGGCGATCTCCAGCACGATCAGCGCGGCGGCGGTCTTGTGCCGGCGCAGGGTGGACAGGATGGGGCGGATATCCATGGCGATGACCTTGTGAGGATGCGTGGAAGGCGCAGGGCGCGCAGGATCAGGACTTGAGCTGCAGGGCGGGCGCGACCTGGATGGCGCGCCACGACGGCAACAGGCCGGCGAGCAGGCTGGCGCCCACCGCCATCGCGAAGGTCAGCGCCAGCATGCTCGGGTCCAGGTGCGCCAGCTTGGCGTAGCTGGCCGGCTGCTGGCGCACGGCCCACAGGCCGAGCGTGGCCAGTGCCAGGCCGGCCATGCCGCCGACCAGGCCGATGGCGCCGGCCTCCACCAGGCATTGCGCGAAGATCGCTCCGCGCGAAGCGCCCAGTGCGCGGCGCACGCCGATCTCGCCGCTGCGGCGCAGGAACTTGGCCAGCAGCAGGCCGACGGTGTTGAGCAGGCACACCAGCAGGAAGCCCATCGCCAGCCACAGTTGCAGGCGCACGTCGCCGGGCACCACTTCGTTGTGGTCCAGCCACTGCATGACGTTGCGCAGGCGCACGTTGTTGGGGCGCTGGAAGCGGCCGGCGGCGCGCTGCTGCGAGGAATAGTTCTCCAGGTAGGCTTTGTAGTCGGCGGCCTGCGCCGGGTTTTCCAGTTCCACCCAGTACTGCACCCAGGTGCAGGGTGCATTGAGCGCGGTCTGGTCGCCGTTGCTGTCGCCGAAGCAGTTCATGCTGCCGTTGCGGTCCATCTTCAGGTCCATCGCCACCGAGAACGGCAGGTAGGCCTGTTCGTCCGACCCGTAGGTGTTGGTGACGTCGTAGAAGCGCGGTTTGGGGTCCCAGGCGTCGAGCACGCCGACGATGCGGAAAGTGTTCTGGTCCACGCGCAGTTCGCGGCCGACGCTGTCGGCGCCGTCGAACAGTTTCTCGTTGAGCGTCTTGCTGATGACCACCACGCGGTCGTGGCGCTTGTCTTCGGTGCCGGTCCAGCCGTGGCCGTACAGGAACGGCGTGTCGAACATCGGGAAGAAGTCCGCCGAGGTGAAGCGCGCTTCCGACTTGAACGGCTTCAGGCCGCTCTTGCGCGGTTCGATCGCCACGCTGCCGCCGGTCATCAGCGCCTGGCGCTTGGCGCGCTTCTCGCGCAGCAGGGCCTCGGCATCGAAGCGGGTGTTCTGCGAATCCGGTTCCTCGCCCGGCTGGTAGCCGGCCTTGGGCTGGGCATCCACCTGCACGTAGAACAGGCGATCGCTCTTCTGCGGGATCGGGTCGCCGGAGAGCACGTGGAACACGGTCAGCGTGGTCATGCTGGCGCCGATCCCCAAGGCGATGGCCAGCACCATCAGCGCAGTGAGGACGGTGTTGCGGCGGAAGCTGTGCAAGGCGAGGCGGACGTAGTAGCCGAACATGGGAGCTCCGGGGTCAGGCGCTGCGGGTGGCGGTGGCGGGCGGGACGGCGGCGGCGCGCAGGGCGGGGCCGAGCACGGCGCATTGGCCGAGCAGCCACACCGCGACGATGCCGGTCAGCACGGTGGGCGAAGACAGCCGCTCCAGTTCGAAGCGCTGCATCAGCCACTGGTTCATGACGTAAGCGAGCACCGCGCCGAGCAGCGCGCCGCCGCCGACGATCAGCAGGTTTTCCAACTGGAAGTAGCGCAGGATGTCGCCGCGGGTGGCGCCGAGCGCGCGGCGGATGCCGATCTGCCGGGTGCGCTGCTGCACCCAGAAGCTGGCCAGCCCGCCGATGCCCAGTGCGGTGACGGTGAGCAGGATCAGGATGATCGCCAGCAGCATCCGCGCCACTGCGCTGTCGCTCTTGAAGTAATCCGCACGCATTTCCTGCAGAGTGGAGACCTCCTGCTGCACGTAGGTGGGATTGGCGCGCTGCATCGCCGCCGCGGCGCGCGGCAGCACCTGCGCCAGTTGCCCGGGCTTGCTGCGGATCAGGTAGATGCCACCCCAGCCTTCGCTGCGGGCGGCGACTTCGGTCAGCAGCGCGTCGGCGTCGTCGTCGTGGCCGGTGATGCTGCCGCGTACCGGCGCCATCACGCCGACGACGTCCAGACCCACCTGCTGGTTGAAGAGGCTGGCGTAGAGCGTGCGTCCCAGCGGCGAGACGCCGGGGAACAGCTTGGCGGCCAGCGACGGGGTGATCAGCGCCGGCAGGCGCCGCTCGACCCCGGCAGGCGCGCCGAACAATGCGGAGGCGCCAGGGAGTTCCGCATCGCGCAGGTCGCGGCCGGCGACGATGCGGATGCCCAGGGTCCGGTTCAGGCCCTGGCTGCCGTTGAACAGCGTCGCCCGTGCGACCGGCTGCGTGGCCTGCGGTTGCAGGAACAGTTGTGCCCGGTTGGGGCCGGCCAGCGGCGGCGGGCCGAACGCCGCCGCTTCCACACCGGGGACCGCTTGCAGGAGGTCCAGGTTGCGGCCGACACTGCTGACGTTGCCCGGCTCGCCGATCACGCCGATGCTCTGGATCAGGCCGATGTCCTGCTCCATCACCCCGGTGGGCGTGTGCACGCGCTGGTAGGTGCGGGCGATGATGAACACCAGGTTGCACAGCACCGCCAGGGTCAGGGCGATCTGCAGGGCCATCAGCACCACCGCGGCGCGATGGCTGCCCAGCGCGGACAGGATGGGGCGTACCGGAGGCAGCGAGGTCATAGCGATTTCACCTGCAGGGCGGGGGCGATGCGCGAGGCGCGCCAGGCCGGCCACAGGCCGGCGGCCAGCGCCGAGAGCGTGGCCACGGCCAGGGCGATGCCCAGGATCGCGGGATCGGCATGGGCTTGTTGCGCATAGGCCACCGGTTGCTGGCGCACCAGCCACAGGCCGATCCAGGTCAGCGGAATGCCGAGCAGGCCGCCCAGGCAGCCGATCAGCGCCGACTCGGCCAGGCATTGCGCGAACACCGCGCGGCGGCTGGCACCGAGCGCACGGCGCACGCCGATCTCGCCGGCCTTGCGCATGAACTTGGCGACCAGCAGGCCGACCGCATTGAGCAGGCACACCAACAGCACGCCGAAGGCGATCCAGGTCTGCATGCGCACCGTGGCCGGCACCACCCGCTTGTAATCCAGCCACGCGACCAGGCTGCGCAGGCGCGTGTTGGGCGTGCGCTCGAAACGGCCGAGCTGGCGCTGCTGCGCGCTGTAGGCATCCAGCGCCGCGCGGTAGCGCCGCACCTGCTCCGGCGTGTCCAACCGCACCCAGTACTGCACCCAGGTGCATTGCGCGGCCTTGGGGTCGTGCAGGCCGGCCTCGCCATCCTTGCCCCAGCACTGCATCGGCCCGTAGCCGTAGTCCTGCGGCAGGTCCAGCCAGGTCTCGAACGGCATGTACAGCGCCTCCGGCGGCGTGTACGCGCCGGAGTTGAGATCGTAGAAGCGCGGCTGCGCATCCCAGGCGTCGATCACCCCGATCACCCGGAACGGGCGGGTGGCGATGGTCAGGGTCTTGCCGACGCTGTCCGCGCCGCCGAACAGCGCGTCGTTGAGCTGGCGGCTCAGCACCACCACCAGCGCGCGCTGCGTATCGTCGCGATGGCTCCAGCCGCTGCCGTAGAGGAAGCGCATGCCGAACATGCCGAACAGATCGGCCGTGGCGGCGCGGGTGGTGAGCATGCGCAAGGGGCTGTTGGACACGGTCTGGCGCACCGGCAGCCAGTTCCCGCTGGTCATGGTCTGCGCCGGCGCCGCCTGCGCCCGGTACAGCGCGGTCGCGTCCTGCCAGGTCAACTCGTCCGGCGGCTCGGGGTCGGCACTGGGCAGGTTGCGCGGACGCGGATCCAGCTGCGGGTGGAACAGCGTGGCGCTGTGCCCGGGCAAGGGATCGCCGGAGAGTGTGTGCAGCACCGTCAGCATGGTCATCGACGCGCCGATGCCCAGCGCCACGGCCAGCACCATCAGCGCGGTGAGGATGCGGTTGCGGCCGAAGCTGCGCAGCGCGAGGCGTAGGTAGTAAGCGAGCATGCGGACTCCGGGTCAGGCGCTGCGGGTGGCGATGGCGGGAGCGACCGCGGCGGCGCGCAGGGCCGGGCCGAGCACGGCGAGCTGGCCGAGCGCGCACAGCAGCAGCGCGCCCACCGGCAGGTAGCTGGCCGGCAGCCGCTCCAGTTCGAAGACGTGCATCAGCAGCACGTTGCCGCCGTAGGCCAGCAGCATGCCCAGGGCCACGCCGGCGCCGACCAGCAACAGGTTCTCGGTCTGGAAATAGCGCAGGATGTCGCGGCGGGTGGCGCCGAGCGCGCGGCGGATGCCGATCTGCTTGGTGCGCTGCTGCACCCAGAAGCTGGCCAGGCCGACGATGCCAAGCGCGGTCACCAGCAGCATCGCGACGATGATCGCGACCAGCAGCCCGGTCATCGCGCGGTCGCTCTGGAAATACGTCTGCCGCAGTTCGCCCAGCGGCTTGCTGTTGGCGTTGTCCAGCACGGCCTCGGGCACTGCTCGCGCCACTGCCGCGCGCGCCTGGGCCAACACCCGCGGCAGGTCGCGCGGATCGGCGCGCAGCACGTAGGTGCCGGACTGCGCGGCCTCGCGCACCGGGATCACCACCGACCAGTCGCTGCCGATCACGCCATCCTCGCTGCGGCCCGGATCGGGGCGCGCCAGGTGCGCCAGCGTGCCGATCACGCGGAAATGGCCGCCGGCCCAGAACTCTTTCCCCAGCGGATCCTGGCCCGGCCACAGGTGCGCGGCCAGCGCCCGCGTGATCCACACGCCGGCCGCGGTCGGGATGCCGTTGACCAGCGGCTGGTAGTCCGCGTCGCCGAACGCGCGGCCACTGTCCGGCTTCAGTTCCAGCGCGGCGACAGCGCCCGGGCTGAGCATGTAGAAGTGCGGCACGCCGCCCACCTGGGTGCAGTCCTGGTCCAGGCACAGCCCGTTGTTGAACGCCGGCGGCGCGAACGGCACCGTGTTGATGGCGCCGGCCGCGCGCACGCCGGGCGTGCGCCGCACCGCATCCAGGGCGCGGGCGTTGACGTCGGCATCGTTGCAGCCGTCGCAGCCGGACAGCGACACCAGGCCCAGCGCGGCCTCGTCGATGCCGCTGCGCAGGTGCACCAGTTGCAGGCGGTTGCCGATCAGGAAGAAGGCGTTGCACAGCACGGCGCAGGCCAGCGCCACTTCCAGCGCGATCAGCGTCGCGGCGACGCGGTGGCGCGACAGCGCGCTGAGGATGGGAGTGATCTGCATCGTCGCGTCCCCCGCTTACAGACTCTTGAGTTGCATGGCTGGCGCGATACCGCTGGCGCGCAGGGCGGGGAACAGGCCGGCCGCGAGGCTGCAGGCGATCGCCAGCGCGAAGGTGCCGGCGAAGGTCGTCAGGTCCAGATGCGCC
Source organism: Xanthomonas sp. PPL134 (assembly GCF_040595915.1). Lineage (NCBI taxonomy): Bacteria > Pseudomonadati > Pseudomonadota > Gammaproteobacteria > Lysobacterales > Lysobacteraceae > Xanthomonas > Xanthomonas sp. PPL134. Next base: position 36,409 of record NZ_JAMDLL010000005.1, on the reverse strand, counting down.
AGGTCGGCGTAGGCGGTCGGCTGCTGGCGCACGCTCCACAGGCCGAGCAGGGTCAGCAGCCAGCCGCCGATGCCGCCGATCAGGCCGATCAGGCTGGCCTCGGTCAGGCATTGCGCGAAGATCGCGCGGCGCGAAGCCCCCAACGCGCGGCGCACGCCGATCTCGCCGCCGCGGCGCAGGAACTTGGCCAGCAGCAGGCCGACGCTGTTGAACAGGCACAGGCCCAGGAACGCCAGCGCCAGCCAACTCTGCAGGCGCACGTCGCCCGGCACCACGCGGTTGTGGTCCAGCCATTGCGGCAGGGACAGCAGGCGCGCGGTGTCGGCGCGGCCGATGCGCCCGGCGGCCTGCTGTTGCGCGGCGTAGTCGGCCAGCAGGCGGCGGTAGTCGGCGACCTTCGCCGGCGTGTCCAACTGCACCCACAACTGCAGCCACACGCACGGGGCGCTGCGCAGGTCCATGGTGGCCTCGGGCTTGCTGAAGCAGGTCCACGGCTGGATGTGGCCGTCGTTGACCTCCAGGCTGCTGGACAGCGGCATGAACACGTCCTGCGTGCGTCCATAGAAGCTGGCGGTATCGCCATGGGCGAAGCTGCCGCCGGCCAACGTGTAGAACAGCGGCGACGGCCGCCACGGTGCCAGCACGCCGACGATGCGCACCGCGGTGCCGCGCACCAGCAGGCTGCGGCCGACGCTGTTGCGGCCCTGGAACAGCTTGGCGTTGAGGTCGGACGAGATCACCGCCACCCGCGCCCGGTCCTGATCGTCGCGCGCGCGCCAGCCGCTGCCGTAGGCGAACGGCACCTGGAACATCGGGAAGAAATCGGCCTGGGTCATCAGCAACTGGGTCATGAAGGGCGGGGCGGCGCTGTCCGCCGCGTGCACCTTGATCTCGCTCTCGGCGACCATGGCCTGGCGATCGGCGCGCCCGCGCGTCCACAGGTCAAAGGCCGAGATGTAGTCGAGCTTGTCGTACGGCTTCTGGTTGGCGCCGTTGCTGGGCCGTGGATCCAGTTGCGCGAAGAAGATCTGCTGGCTGCGCCCGGGCAAGGGATCGCCGGACAGCAGCCGCATCACCGTCAGCGTGGTCATCGCCGCGCCGATGCCCACCGCGATGGACAGCACCATCAGCGCGGTAAGCACCGGGCTGCGGCGCAGGCTGCGCCACGCTTGCTGGAAGTAGTAGCCGAGCATGCCGGTCCCCGCGCCGTCGCCGTGCCGGTCAGCGCGCGGCCGCGGCGTCGCTGCCGCCGTGCGCCAGCACCGGTTCGCGCTGCAGGTCGGTGGCCTGGCCGTCGACGATGTGCACGTTGCGCTGGGCGCGCGCGGCCAGTTCCGGATCGTGGGTGACCATGACGATGGTCGAGCCCTGCGCGTTGATCTCCTCCAGCAGTTCCATCACCCCGCGCGCCATCTGCGAGTCGAGGTTGCCGGTCGGTTCGTCGGCCAGCAGCAGGCGCGGGCTGCCGGCCAGGGCGCGGGCGATCGCCGCGCGCTGCTGCTGGCCGCCGGACAGTTCGGACGGATAGTGCTTCATGCGCGAACCCAGCCCGACCCGGCTCAGCGCCTCCTCGATGCGCTGCTTGCGCTCGGCCGCGCCCATGCCGCGGTAGCGCAGCGGCACGTCCACGTTGTCGAACAGGTTGAGATCGGGGATCAGGTTGAAGCCCTGGAAGATGAAGCCGATCTTCTGGTTGCGCATGCGCGAGCGCGCATCGTCGTTGAGGTTGCTGACGTCCTGGCCATCAAGCAGGTACTGCCCACTGGTGAAGGTTTCCAGCAACCCGGCGATGTTGAGGAAGGTGGTCTTGCCCGAGCCCGACGGCCCGGTGACGGCGACGAACTCGCCCTCGCGGACATGCAGGTCCAGCGAGCGCAACGCATGCGTCTCGACCTGTTCGGTGCGGAAGACCTTGGAGACGGCGCGCATTTCGAGCATGGCATGAGTTCCTGTGGTGGTGGAGCGGGGATTGGGAATTGGGAATTGGGGATGTCGGGATTCGGAATCAGCAGTCGGGAAAGGAGAACGGGAGGGGCTGACGAATCCCCAATCCCGACTCCCCAATCCCGGCTCTCAATGCACCGTGACCTGCGGTGCGTCGCCGAACAGATCGCTGCCGGAGACCACCACCCGGTCGCCCGGCTGCAGGCCCGAGCGCACTTCGACTTCGCCCAGGCTGGTGACGCCCAGTTCGACCGGGCGGCGCACCGCCGAGTCGCCGTCCATGACGTAGGCGTAGCGGCCGCCGGACTGTTCGACGAATGGGCCGCGCTCGAGCTTGAGCACGTTCTTGCGGGTATCCAGCAGCACCCGCGCGCTCATGCGCTGGCTCTGGCGCAGGCCCGGCGGCTGCTTGTCGGTGAAGCGGATGCGCGCATTGACCTCGCCGTTGACCACTTCCGGCGATACCGCCGAGATCGCCCCGGCGAACGGTTCGCCGGCGCCGCTGGTCAACTGCGCCGGCATGCCGATCGCCAGGTCGCGGGCGAAGCTCTCCGGCACCTTGATCTCCAGTTCGAACTTGGACAGGTCGACCACGCTCAGCACCGGCGCGTTGGCGGCGACGTTGGTGTGCTGCGAGACCTGCACCTGGCCGACCTGACCATCGAACGGCGAGCGCAGGGTCAGCAGGTCGACCTGGCGCTGCACCTCGGCTACCACCGCGCGCTGGCGCTCGGCGAGCAGGCGCTTGTTGCGCGCGTCCAGCGACGCGCCCTGCGCCTGCAGGCCCGAATCCTTCTGCGCGTGGCTCATCGCGATGTCGGCCTTCTTCAGCGTGTCCTGGGCCTTGGCCAGTTCCACCGCCGGCACCGCGCCGCCTTCGTAGCCGCGCTGGTAGCGCTCCAGGTCGCGGCTGGCGGCCTGCCGCTCGATCTGCGCCTGGTCGATCAGCTTGCTGGCGTTGGCGCGGGCCAGGGTCGCGTCCAGGTCGGCGCGGCCGGCCTCCGCCTGCAGGCCGGCCAGGGTGGCCTCTTCCTGGGCCAGCTTGCTGCGCAATTCGGGGCTGTCGATCTCGGCCAGTTCCTGGCCCTGCTTGACCACGTCGCCGGCGACCACCTTCAGGGTCACGGTGCCGCCGGAGATGGCGTACAGGGTGGGGCTGTTGGCGGCGATCAGGCGGCCGTCGGCGGAGATGTCGCGGACCAGGTCGCCGCGGGTCACCGTGGCGATGCGCACGCGTTGCGCGTCGAAGGAGCGGCTGCCGGCGATCCAGCCGCGGGCGGCGAAGGCGATGCCCAGCAGCACCAGCGCGACGATCAGCCCGGGCCACAGCCAGCGGCGCCAGGCCGCGGAGCGGGGGCGGGCGAGAACCTGGTCCTGGGCGGAGGTGTCACGGATCATCGGTACGGTCGCAGCGGTGAGGACGGGAACTCCAAAGCACAGCGCGTGCCAACTGCAACCCATTGAATTGCATGGAGGTGGCCGGCGCGGACAGGTGTCCGAGTGTCCGCGGACACGTTCGCGGACACTCGGGCGTGCCACCAATTCCCGAGCATGCCGCGCCGCGATTGCGCGTGCCTGTGGCAAGGAAGCGCGAGGACGTGGACGTCCGTCCACGCCCGAGCGGTGACGCGGCCACGGGCGCGCGCAACCGCGGCCCTTCGGGTTGGGCCTGGCAGGCGCGCGGCCGGCGCCGCGCGGCTTGACCTGACGGCCAGTCAGGCGCTGCGCCCCGCAACGCCGGCCGCGCGCCTGCCAGACCCAACGCGGCATGTTGGGGAATTGGTGACACGCCAGGTCCTGCAGCGGACAGCGGCGAGACATTCAGCGGACTTGGCTAGAATGGCGGACTTTTCGGCGAAGGGCGTGGCTATGTGCGGTATCGTCGGTGCGATCGCGGATCGCGATGTGGTTCCGGTCCTGATCGAAGGGCTCAAGCGCCTGGAGTACCGGGGCTACGACTCGGCCGGCATCGCCGCCATCGCCGACGGGCAGGTGCGCCGCGTGCGCCGCACCGGCCGCGTGGCGGAGACCGAAAGTGCCGCGCTGGCCGAGGGCCTGCATGCGCCGCTGGGCATCGGCCACACCCGCTGGGCCACCCATGGCGGCGTCACCGAGGCCAATGCGCATCCGCACATCAGCCACGGCGACCTGGCTCTGGTCCACAACGGCATCATCGAGAACCACGAACAGCAGCGCGAGCGCCTGACCGCGCTGGGCTACGTGTTCGAGTCGCAGACCGACACCGAGGTTATCGCCCACCTGATCCATCACTACATCGCCCAGGGCCGTGACCTGCTCGGCGCGCTGCAGGCGGCGGTGAAGGAGCTGACCGGCGCCTATGCCGTGGCCGCGGTCAGCAAGTCGTGCCCGGACCTGCTGGTGTGCGCACGCATGGGCTGCCCGCTGCTGATTGGCCTGGGCGAGGGCGAGAACTTCATCGCCTCCGACGTCTCGGCGGTGATCCAGGCCACGCGCCGGGTGATCTTCCTGGAAGAAGGCGATACCGCCGAGCTGCGCCGCGACGGCGTGCAGGTGTACGACGCGCAGGACCAGCCGGTGCAGCGCGAGCCGCACGTGTCCGACGTGTCGCTGGCCTCGCTGGAACTGGGCCCCTACCGCCACTTCATGCAGAAGGAAATCCACGAGCAGCCGCGCGCGCTGGCCGACACGCTGGAGGCGCTGTTCGACGCCGGCGGGTTCGACACCGCGCTGTTCGGCAGCAAGGCCGAGGCGCTGCTGGCCGACGTGGACGCCGTGCAGATCCTGGCCTGCGGCACCAGCTACTACGCCGGCCTGACCGCGCGCTACTGGATCGAGGGCATCGCCGGGCTGCCGTGCAGCGTGGAGATCGCCAGCGAATACCGCTACCGCGACGCCTGCGCCAATCCGCGGCAGCTGATCGTGACCATCTCCCAGTCCGGCGAAACCCTGGACACGATGGAGGCGCTCAAGTACGCCAAGTCACTGGGCCATGCCAAGACCCTGTCGATCTGCAACGTGCCCGAGAGCGCGATCCCGCGCGCCAGCGCGATGGTGCTGTACACCCGCGCCGGCGCCGAGGTCGGCGTGGCCTCGACCAAGGCCTTCACCACCCAGCTGGCGGCGCTGTTCCAGCTCACCTGCGTGCTGGCCAAGCGCCGCGGGCGGCTGAGCGCGGAGCAGGAGGCCGACTACCTGGAACAGCTGCGCTACCTGCCCGGCAGCGTGCAGCACGTGCTCAACCTGGAGCCGCAGATCGCGGTGTGGGCCGAGCGTTTCGCCGACAAGCACAACGCGCTGTTCCTCGGCCGCGGCCTGCACTACCCGATCGCCCTGGAAGGCGCGCTCAAGCTCAAGGAGATCACCTACATCCATGCCGAAGGCTACCCGGCCGGCGAACTCAAGCACGGCCCGCTGGCGCTGGTCGACGCCAACATGCCGGTGGTGGTGATCGCGCCAAACGACACCCTGTTGGAGAAGGTGAAGTCGAACATGCAGGAAGTGCGCGCACGCGGCGGCGAGCTGTTCGTGTTCGCCGACCAGGACAGTAACTTCAACGAATCAGACGGCGTGCACGTGATCCGCACGCCGCGCCACGCCGGCGTGCTCAGCCCGGTGCTGCACACCGTGCCGGTGCAGTTGCTGGCCTACCACACCGCGCTGGCGCGCGGCACCGACGTGGACAAGCCGCGCAACCTGGCCAAGTCGGTGACGGTGGAATAACCGCCGCAGCGGTGCCTTGGCAGACGGCATGGTCGGCTGCCAGCGCACTGGCCCGGGTTGTGCATAAGCTTCCTGCGAGGGTTCCCACCACGCAGGAGGACGCATGTACGAGTCTTTCAGACAGGGGGCGCCGGCCGAGGTGTGGCAGGCGCTGGTGCACGAGGCCGGGCAGCGCCTGGGCCGGCCGCTGGACGAATCGCGCGAGCACTATCTGGTGTTCGTGCTGCTGCGGTACCAGCGCGACGCGCAGCTGCTGGCGCGCATCCAGGCGTTGGCCTGGCTGCATGCGCAGGAGCAGGTCGGGCGCGCCCGCGCCGATGCCTTGCGCGAGGTCGGTGACGGTTGCCTGCTGATCGCCGGGCTGTTCCCGGGCGTGGCGGCGCGGCGCCGGGTCAGCGTGGACTACTTCATCGATCTCGGCCGCGGCGCCTATGCCGAAGTCGCCGAGACCCGTGCCAGCGATGCGGGGCTGTTCGCGCAGCTCGCGCGCAGCTATCGCGAGCTGGTCGGCACGCTGGGGGCGCTGCGCCCGCCACGGCACGAGGTGGAGGCGCTGCAGGCGGCGCTGCACGCGTGAGCGGCGGCGCGGCGCGCGGTCCATCCTGCGCCGTCCATGCGGGATGCGCCGTGCCGCGATCCGGTTCGGTGTGTCGTAGGCGCGGCTTCAGCCGCGACGGGCATTCCCGGTAACGCCGGTCGCGGCCGAAGCCGCGCCTACAAATGCACAGCCGTTCGCGGTGGCTGGGGGGGCGATGGGCGCACATGCCCTGGCGCATCGCGAACGTCGGTTTGGCGGCAGTGCCGGCATCCTGCGGCGGCGCGTTTTCCGCGCCGCCGTTCGCCATGTCCTACGGCGCGCTGCTGCCGGTCAGAACCAGAACCGCAGGCCGGCGACCCAGCGCGTCTCGCGTGCCGCGTCGCCGTCGGCGCGGCGCAGGTCGGCGGTATCGCCAAAGCTGCGGACGTGGTCCACACCGATGTACGGCGCGAAGCGGCGGGTGATCTCGTAGCGCAGGCGCACGCCGCCTTCGATGGTGGTCAGCCCGCTGCCGGTGCGATGCGCCGCATCGTCGCGCGCGGCCAGTTCCGCCTCCAGCCGTGGCTGCAGGATCAGGCGATTGGTCAGCAGCACGTCGTACTCGCCCTCCAGGTGCACGCTGGCATGGCCGCCTTCGCCGACGTACAGCATGGCCGACACCTCGAACTTGTACGGCGCCATGCCCTGCACGCCGAACGCGGCCGAGGTTCGCGCATGGCCGGGCGCGAACGCCTGCCTGGCGCCGACCAGCACGTCCCACCACGGCGAGATCGCGCGGCCATAGGCCAGTTCCAGCGTCGACGCCGTGGTGCGGCCGCCCTCGCGTTCGCCGTCGCTGCGCAGCCAGAGCCGGTCGATGTCGCCGCCGTACCAGCCACGCGCTTCCCAGGCCTGGCCGCTGCCGTGCGCGTTGTCCCAGCCCTCCAGGCGGTCGACCAGCAGGTAGCCGGTGCGCGACGCGCCGTGCGCCATGCCGTGGTCGCGCAGCACCGGGAATGCGGCGGCACGGTCGGCGGCGGTGATCGGCGGGATGGGGTCGCGTGGCAGCGGCGTACCGGCACGCGCAGGACACTGGCACGCGCTCGCGCTCGCGGTCGGTGCCGGCGCGGTGGGCATCGCATTGCCCATGCCGTCATAGTCCATGCCGTCGTGTGCAGCGTGTGCGTGCCCGCGGTGATCGCCCTGCGACGGCGGTGCCGCCGCGTGGTCCAGCGTGGCGTGGTCCATGTGCTCGTGCGACAGGGCGTCGGCGTGCTCTGCCGTGGTCCGCGTCACAGGCGCGCCGTGCATGGCCGGCGCCTGCGTGGCATGCCCCATGGCTGCATGGTCCATGGCGCCGTGCATTGCCGTGTCGGGCTGTGCCGTCTCCGCGTTCGCCATGGGCATGGTGGCAGTGGACGCCGGGCAGGCACAGCGCGCTACCGGTACGTCCGTGCCGTTGCCGGCCGCGTGGACATGCTGCGCATACACCGGCGCGTGGGCGAGCAGCAGCGCCAGAGCGGTGGCCTGCGCGAGCGGCGACAAGTGGCGGCGGCTCATGCGTCCACCCGCACTTCGCGCATCATGCCGCCGTCCATGTGGTACAGCAGGTGGCAGTGGTAGGCCCAGCGGCCCAGCGCGTCGGCGCGCACGCGGTAGCTGCGGCGCGTGCCCGGCGGCATGTCCACGGTGTGCTTGCGCACCTGGAAGCGGCCGGCGGCGTCCTCCACGTCGCTCCACATGCCGTGCAGGTGGATCGGGTGCTGCATCATCGTGTCGTTGACCAGCACGATGCGCAGGCGCTCGCCGTAGTTGAGTCGCAGCGGTTCGGCGCTGGCAAAGGGAATGCCGTCGAACGACCAGGCGAACTTCTCCATGTTGCCGGTCAGGTGCAACTGGATCTCGCGTCCCGGCTCGCGTCCGTCCGGGTCCTCGAACAGGCTGTGCAGGTCGGCGTAGGTCAGCACGCGGCGGCCGTTGTCGCGCAGGCCGATGCCGGGGTCGTCCAGCCGTGGCGCAGTGGCGGAGGACTGCATGTCCACCAGTGGATTGCCGCGTTCGCTGCGCGGATGCGCAGGTGCGGCGGCAGGCGCGTGCGCGGCGTGCTCCATGCCCGGCATGCCCGCCATGTGCATGGTCGCGCCGCAGCCGCCCTCCATGCCGTGCATGGCTGCGCCTGCGCCGTGGTCCATGCCGGCGTGGCCGGCCATCGCGTGGCCCATGTCCTGCATGCGCAGCAGCGGGCGCGGGTCGTTCGCCGGCACCGGCGCCTGCAGCCCCTCGCGCACGGCCAGGGTGCCGCGCGCGTGGCCGGTGCGGCCCATGTCCTGGGCGAATACCGTGTAGGCGTCCTGGCCGCTGGGTTCGACCAGCACATCCAAGGTCTCGGCCGCGGCGATGCGGAACTCGTCCACGCTCACCGGATGCACGTACTGACCGTCGGCGGCGACCACGGTCATCTTCAGCCCGGGGATGCGCACGTCGAAGTAGCTCATGCTGGAGGCGTTGATGAAGCGCAGCAGCACCTTTTCGCCGGGGCGGAACAGCCCGGTCCAGTTGCCGGCCGGGGTCATGCCGTTGAGCAGGTAGGTGTAGGTGTTGCCGTTGACGTCGGACAGGTCGGTGGGGGTCATGCGCATGCGCCCCCACATGCCGCGGTCGGCGAGGGTGGCGCGCAGCCCGTCCTCGCGCGCGTCGCGCAGGAAATCGCCGACGGTGCGCTGGTACAGGTTGTCGTAGGACGGCATCTGCTTCAGCCGCCGGAACAGCGCCGCCGGATCCAGGTCGGTCCAGTCCGACAGCAGCAGCACGTGTTCGCGGTCGTAGCGGTACGGCGGCGGCTCGCGCGGGTCGATCACGATGGCGCCGTACAGCCCGGCCTGCTCCTGGTGCAGCGAATGGCTGTGGTACCAGTAGGTGCCGGACTGGCGCAGGGCGAAGCGGTACTGGTAGGTCTCGCCCGGGTAGATGCCGTCGAAGCTCATGCCTGGCACGCCGTCCATGTTGGCCGGCAGCAGCAGGCCGTGCCAGTGCACCGAGGTCTGGGTGTGGCCGGGCAGGCGGTTGGCCACGCGGATGGTCACCGTGTCGCCTTCGCGCCAGCGCAGGAGCGGCGCCGGCACGCTGCCGTTGACGGCGATGGCGGGGCGCTCGCGCCCGGTGAAATTGACCCGCGTGCTGCCGATGCTCAGGTCCAGGTCGGTGCCGTGCAGCACGTAGGGCGCGGCGCCGTTGCGGGCGAGCGCGCTGGCCTGGGCGTGGCGCAGCGGCAGCCCGGTGAGGCCGGCGGCGGCGCCCAGCGCCAGCCCGGTGACGAAGCGGCGCCGCGACGGCAGCGCCGGCAGGCCGGAAGAAGATGCGTTCATGTGCGATGTCCATAAGCGGATGCGATGCGCCAGGCAGCGCCGATGGCGGCGCTGCAGGCACGGGCGCGGCAGCGCCTGTGCGCCGCCGCCAGGAGGCCGCCCGCGGGGCGGCCGCGCGCGCTCAGGCGCTGGGAGGGCGTTCCAGCCGCGGCAGGCCGGGCGCGCCGTGCGCAGCCTGGGGAGTGGAGGAGATCAAGGCGCGGGGCAGGCGCGGCAGCGCCAGCGGCATCGCCAGCAGGGCCGGCAGCGGTTGCGCATGCGGGCATTGGCAGCCGGCCATGCCGCCGCAGCCGCCATGCTTGCCGGCATGGTCGTGGCAGTGGCCGTCGTGATCCATTGGCGGCGGTGGCGGCGCGTCGTGGCAGGGCATCGCCGCATGCGCCGGCGCCGTGCTGGCGACCGTGACAGCCGTGTCGTGCATCGAGGTGCCGTGCGCCGCCATGCCCGGCATCGCCATGGCGGCCGCGGTGCCGTTGAGCAGCAGGCTCAGGCACAGCAGCAGGCGCAGCAGGACGGCGAAGGTCGGCACAGGCAGCAGCGTGGCGGCAGGAAGCGCAGAGGATACCGAAGCCGGCGTGCGCGGCAAGCGACCGCCGCACGGCAAGGCTTGACTCTGGACCCGACTCCAGGGAGTAGGGTGTGCGCATGCGATCCGACCCCGCCACCGCCCGCTTCACCATCGGCGCGCTCGCCCGCCAGGCCGACGTCGCCATCGATACCGTGCGCTACTACGAGCGCCAGGGCCTGCTGCCACCGGCCCCGCGCCGCGCCTCCGGCTACCGCGAGTACGACGCCGCGGCGGTGCAGCGGGTGCGCTTCATCCGCCGCGCCAAGGAACTGGGCTTCTCGCTGGAGGAGATCGGCGAACTGCTGGCCTTGCAGGACGACCAGGTGCACGGCGTGGAGGGCATCAAGCAGCGCGCCAATGCGCGCCTGCAGGCACTGGACCGGCGCATCGCCGAACTCACGGAGATGCGCGACACCCTGGCCGCCCTGGTCGAGGACTGCCCCGGCCGCGGCGTGCCGGACGCCTGCCCGATCCTGGGCGACATCCGTGGCGATGCCGCCGGCGAGCCGTCGCGATGAGTGCGGACCGGACCACCACGTCGCTGACGCTGCCGGTGCAGGGCATGACCTGCGCCGCCTGCGCGGCTGGCGTGGAAAAGGCGCTGCAGCGCCTGCCCGGGGTGGCGGCGCAGGCCAGCTATGCCGGCGCGCGCGTGCAGGTGGACTACGACCCGCAGCAGGTGGACCTGCCGACGCTGCGGCAGCGCATCGAGCAGGCTGGCTATGCCGTACCGACCCAGACCCTGACCCTGGAACTCAGCGGCCTGCACTGCGCCTCCTGCGTGGCGTCGATCGATGCCGTGTTGGCGAAGACCCCGGGCGTCCTCAGCGGCCACGCCAACCTGGCCTCGGCCAAGGCGCGGGTGGAGATCCTGCCGGGCGCGGTCGCGCCGGCGGAGCTGATCGCGCGGATCGCCCGCGCCGGATTCGGTGCGCGTGTCGCCGAGGCCATGGACGCGGCGCAGCTGGCCGAGCGCGAGCGCCGCGAGCGCCGTGCCTGGCGGCGCGAACTGGGCATGTTCGCCGCGGCGGTGCTGCTGACCTTGCCGTTCTGGGGGCAGATGCTCGGCATGCTGGATGGCGACGCCCTGCGCGGTGCGCATGCCGAGCCGCTGCCGCGCTGGCTGCAACTGCTGCTGGCCACGCCGGTGCAGTGCTGGATCGGCGCGCGCTTCTATCGCGCCGGTTACCGCGCGCTGCGCAACGGCAGCGCCAACATGGACGTGCTGGTCGCGCTGGGCACCGGCATGGCCTATCTGTACAGCGCCGTGGTCACCGTCGCCGGCCTGCACGGCCAGCACGTGTACTTCGAGGCCAGCACCAGCGTCATCACCCTGGTGCTGCTCGGGCGCCTGCTGGAGGCCCGCGCCAAGCGCCGCACCACCGCCGCGGTGCGCGCGCTGCTCGACCTGGCGCCGACCACCGCGCGGGTCGAGCGCGACGGCGCCATGGTGGAGGTGGATGCGGCGGAACTGGTGGTCGGCGACGTGTTCGTGGTCGCCGCCGGCGAGCGCGTGCCGGTGGACGGCGAGGTGCTCGAGGGTCATTCCAGCGTGGACGAGGCGATGCTCTCCGGTGAGGCGCTGCCGGTGGCCAAGGCGCCGGGCAGTCGCCTGCATGCGGCCACGGTCAACCAGCTCGGCCTGCTGCGCGCGCGCGCCACCGGCGTCGGCGCCGACACCCTGCTGGCGCAGATCGTGCGCATGGTCGATGCCGCGCAAGGCTCGCGTGCGCCGATCCAGCGCCTGGTCGACCGCATCGCCGCGGTGTTCGTGCCGGCGGTGCTGGCCATCGCCGCGGTCACCCTGGGCGCGACCTGGGCGCTGGGCGGCAGCTTCGCCGACGCCCTGGTGCACGCGGTGGCGGTGCTGGTGATCGCCTGCCCGTGCGCGCTGGGCCTGGCCACGCCGACCGCGATCATGGTCGGCACCGGCGTCGGCGCGCGCGCCGGCATCCTGATCCGCGACGCCGAGGTGCTGGAACGCGCCCGCGCGCTGACCGCGCTGGTGGTCGACAAGACCGGCACGCTGACCCTGGGCCAGCCGCAGGTGACCGCGGTGCTGGTCGCCGACGAGGCCGAGTCCGCGCCCTTGTTGCGGCTGGCCGCCGCGCTGGAGACCGGGTCGGCGCATCCGCTGGCGCGTGCGATCGTGCAGCGCGCCGCCGACCTGGGGGTGCGCACGGCTGCGCCGGCGCCGCGCGCCGAGGCGGTGCAGACCCTGCCGGGGCAAGGCGTGCGCGGCCGCGTCGACGGGCGCGAGGTCGCGCTGGGCGCGCTGGCGTGGCTCGATGGCCTGATCGCCGTGCCGGCCGACCCGACGCTGCGCCGCCAGGCCGAGGCGGCGCAGGCGCAGGGCCACAGCGTGGTCGGGGTGACGGTGGACGGCGCCGTGGCCGGCTATATCGCCATCGCCGATCCGCTGCGCGAGGGCGCTGCCGAGGCGGTGGCGTTGCTGCAGGCGCGCGGCATCGCGGTGACCATGCTCAGCGGCGACAACCGCCACGCGGCGCAGGCGGTGGCCGCGCGGCTCGGCATCGCCCAGGTGCAGGCCGAGGTATTGCCGCAGGACAAGGCCGCGCATGTGCGCGAGCTGCAGGCCGTGCCGGGCGCGCACGTGGGCATGGTCGGCGACGGCATCAACGACGCCCCGGCGCTGGCCGCGGCCGATGTCAGCTTCGCCATCGGCAGCGGCTCGGACATTGCGATCGAAGCGGCCGACGTGGTGCTGATGCACGGCGACCTGGCCGGCGTCGCCGCCGCCATCGACCTGTCCGCGGCGACCGTGCGCAAGATCCGCCAGAACCTGTTTTTCGCCTTCGTCTTCAACGGCCTGGGCATCCCGCTGGCCGCGTTCGGCCTGCTCAATCCGGTGATCGCCGGCGCGGCGATGGCGCTGAGTTCGGTCTCGGTGCTGGGCAACGCGCTGCTGCTGAATCGCTGGCGGGCGCGGTGAGCGCGGACTCGATTTCTTCTTCCTGGAGCCTGACATGCAACATCTCGATCTTCTCGTCCACGGCATGAGTTGCGGCGGCTGCAGCGCACGGCTGCAGCGGGTGCTGGACGCCTGCCCGGGCGTGGCCGCCAGCACGGTGGTGCTGGAGGGCGGGCGCGTGGGCATCGACTACGACCCCGCGCGCATCGACGTGGCCGCGCTGGAGCAGGCGATCGCCGACGCCGGCTTCAGCGTGGCCGCCGCCGGCTGAGCGCCGCCGCTGGGCCGTGCGCCGCGCCGGGTGAACGCCGGGGTGGCGGCCTGCGCGGCGCATGGTCCTGGCGCCTGGCTGGGCGTGTATCGTGGGCGCGATTTCTCCGCTCCCGCATCGCCATGACCCATCACGCTTGGGTGGCCGCCGCCATCCAGAAGATCGACGCCGACTTCAACCGCTCGGCCGACACCCACCTGATCCCGCTGGACCTGCCCGGGTTTCCCGGCATCGACCTGTACTTCAAGGACGAGTCCAGCCATCCCACCGGCAGCCTCAAGCACCGCCTGGCGCGCTCGCTGTTCCTGTACGCGCTGGCCAACGGCTGGTTGCGCGAGGGGCGGCCGGTGATCGAGGCCTCCAGCGGTTCCACCGCGGTATCCGAGGCGTACTTCGCGCGCCTGCTGGGGCTGCCGTTCATCGCGGTGATGCCGGCAACGACCTCGCCGGAGAAGATCGCCGCGATCGAGTTCCAGGGCGGGCGCTGCCACCTGGTCGGGCGCGCCTGCGATCTGCATGCCGATTCGGTGCAGCTGGCGCGCGAGACCGGCGGCCATTTCATGGACCAGTTCCTCTACGCCGAACGCGCCACCGACTGGCGCGCCAACAACAACATCGCCGAGTCGATCTTCCGGCAGATGCAGGAGGAGCCGCATCCGATCCCGGCGTGGATCGTGTGCAGCCCCGGCACCGGCGGCACCGCGGCCACGCTTGGCCGCTACGTGCGCTACCGGCGCCATCCCACCCGCATCCTGTGCGCCGACCCGGAGGTGTCGCTGTTCTTCGACGGCTACCGCGAGGCGCTGGCCGGGCGCGACTATGCCGGCCTGGAAAGCACCGGCGGCTCGCGTATCGAAGGCATCGGCCGGCCGCGGGTGGAGCCGAGCTTCATCCCCAGCTGCGTGGATGCGATGGTCAAGGTGCCCGACGCGCTGAGCCTGGCGGCGATGCGCTACGTCAGCGCGCGCCTGGGCCGGCGCGTGGGCGGCTCCACCGGCACCAACTTCGTCGGCGTGCTGCAGGCGGCCACGCGCATGCGCGAACAGGGCCGCAGTGGCGCCATCGTCACCATCCTGTGCGACAGCGGCGAGCGCTACGTGCACAGCTACTACCGGCCGCAGTGGTACGCCGAGCACGGCATCGACGTCGAACAGGCCGACGCGCAGCTGGCCGCGGCGGTGGCCGGCGCCGGCTTGCCGCCGCTGCCTTGTGCCGCGCTGGACTGACCGCCATCTGTCTTCCATGGCCGGCCGTGCCGGTCCTTTCCCCGCTACCGAGAGTTCCGCGATGACCAATCCCCTGCTCGATTTTTCCGGCCTGCCGCGCTTCGATGCGATCCAGCCCGAGCACATCGGCCCGGCGATCGACACGCTGCTGGCGCAGGCCGAGGCCGCCGTGGCCGCCGCCGAGACGGTGGCGCCGGTGCGCTGGGACAGCTTCGTGGCGCCGCTGGACGATGCCACCGAGCGCCTGTGGCGCGCCTGGGGCCAGGTGAGCCACCTGCAGGCGGTGGTCAACACGCCGGCGCTGCGCGAGGCCTACAACGCCAACCTGCCGAAGGTGACGCGCTTCTCCAGCGCGCTGGGGCAGAACCTGGCGCTGTTTGCGCAGTACCGCACGCTGGCGCAATCGCCGGAGGCGGCCACGCTCGGCCCGGCGCAGCGCAAGGTGCTGGACAACGCGCTGCGCGACTTCCGCCTGGGCGGCGCCGAACTGGGCGAGGCCGACAAGCAGCGCTTCGCCGCGATCCAGGAAGAGCTGTCGGCGCTGTCGGCCAAGTTCTCGCAGAATGTGCTCGACGCCACCGACGCGTGGTCGCTGCTGATCGACGACCCGGCGCGCCTGGCCGGCCTGCCCGAGGACAGCGTCGCCGCTGCGCGCGCAACGGCCGAGCGCGACGGCCAGGAAGGCTGGAAGCTGACCCTGCAGATGCCGTGCTACCTGCCGGTGCAGATGTATGCCGAGGACCGCGCGCTGCGCGAGACGCTGTACCGCGCCAACGCGATCCGCGCCTCGGAGTTCGGCGATGCGGCGCTGGACAACAGCGCGGCGATCGGCCGCATCCTCGCCCTGCGCGGCGAACTGGCCGCGCTGCTCGGCTTCGCCAGCTATGCCGAGTATTCGCTGGCGACCAAGATGGCGCAGGATCCAGCCCAGGTGCTGGAGTTCCTGCACGACCTTGCCGCACGCGCCAAGCCCTACGCGCAGCGCGACCGCGCCGAACTGGAAGCCTTCGCGCGCGAGCACCTGGGCCTGGACACGCTGGAAGCCTGGGACCTGCTCTATGCCAGCGAAAAGCTCAAGCAGGCGCGCTACAGCTTCTCCGAGCAGGAGGTGAAGCGCTACTTCACCGAGCCCAAGGTGCTGGACGGCCTGTTCGGCCTGATCCACGACCTGTACGGCTTGCGCGTGGAGGCCGACAGCGCGCCGGTGTGGCATCCGGACGTGCGCTTCTTCCGCCTCAGCGACGCGCAGGGGCGCCTGGTCGGGCAGTTCTACCTGGACCTGTACGCGCGCGAAGGCAAGCGCGGTGGCGCCTGGATGGACGACTGCCGCAACCGTCGCGAGCGCGCCGACGGCGTGCAGACCCCGCTGGTGTACCTGGTCTGCAACTTCGGCCGCGGCAGCGACGGCAAGCCGGCCACGTTCACCCACAACGAGGTCACCACCCTGTTCCACGAGATGGGCCACGGCCTGCACCAGTTGCTGACCCAGGTCGGCGAACTGGGCGTGGCCGGCATCAACGGCGTGGAATGGGACGCGGTGGAACTGCCCAGCCAGTTCATGGAGAACTTCTGCTGGGAATGGCCGCGCCTGCAGGCGATGACCGCGCACGTGGACAGCGGCGAGCCGCTGCCGCGCGCGCTGTTCGACAAGATGCTGGCGGCGAAGAACTACCAGAGCGGCATGTTCACCGTGCGCCAGCTCGAGTTCGCGCTGTTCGACATGCAACTGCACCACAGCTTCGATGCGCAGACCGACAGCGTGCTGCAGTTGCTCGAGCGCGTGCGCGACGCAGTGGCGGTGAACCGGCCGCCGGCATGGAACCGCTTCCCCCACCAGTTCAGCCACATCTTCGCCGGCGGCTATGCGGCCGGCTACTACAGCTACAAATGGGCCGAGGTGCTCAGCGCCGATGCCTATGCCGCATTCGAGGAAGCGCCGGACCAGTTGGCGGACACCGGCGCGCGCTTCCTGCGCGAGATCCTCTCGCGCGGCGGCAGCCGCCCGGCGCTGGAGAACTTCACCGCCTTCCGCGGCCGCGCGCCGGAGCTGGAGGCGTTGCTGCGGCACAGCGGCATGGCGGGATAAGCTGGGATTCGGGATTCGGGATGACCAGCCTGCGGCTGTTGAAAGCCGGGATTCGGGTTAGGGAGTCGGGATTCTTCGCGGGTTTCGGGCAGTTGCGAGGATCTTGTGGGAGGGGCTAAAGCCCCTCCCACAAAAAGCGGCGACTTTTCATCGGAAGGCGGCCACGTTCGTCAGATCGCTTGATGGCGATGTTGTTCCGTGCAGGACGACCCCGTTCCCGTTCTCGATCCCCAATCCCGGCTCTCAACAGCCGCAGGCTGGTCATCCCCAATCTCCAATCTCCAATCCCAGCTCCTCTGTGCTAGAACACAGCACAGCGGCACGGCGATCGTCGCCGCCGCGATCGCGGCATAGGACACTGCCGCACCGCACAAGGAGGACCGCATGAAGCGAGCAGGGTGGTGGACGCCGTTGCTGTTGAGCATGGTCGCGCCGGCCTTGGCGCAGGACGGCAGCGGCACGGTGCGCATCGGCGCCAGCCTGCGCGCCGGCCCGGCGCCGGAGTATCCGCGCGTGGCCACGCCGGTCACCGACGATGCACTGCGGGTGCATGGCTGCACCCGCGACTGGACCTGGTGCGATGTCAGTTGGCGCGAAAAACGCGGTTGGCTGCCGGCCGGCGCGATCGATTTCAGCGCACAGGAACAGGGCATCGCACCCGGCGTGCCCACCGTCGGTTTTGCGCTGGATCGCTATTGGGACACGCACTATCGCGGTCAGCCGTGGGCGCGCGAACGCGCGCGCTATCGGCCACTGGAAAGCGCCGCGAGCGCGGCCGGGCCGGCGCAGATCCCGGCCCCGTTGCAGCGGCAGTTGGGGCCGCAATGGCGGGCGCCGCCGCCAGCGGCGTCTGCCTCCGAGGCCGTGAGCAGCGCGCCGCAATGGACGCCGCCGGGCGAACGGATGCATCAGATCCCGCCGCCGGATGCGCTCAATCCCCGCTACAACAAGGAACTGGCGAAGGAGTTGCAACGCCAGGACAGCGACCGCCGCCAGCGCGAAGCGATGGGACTGCAGCCGGTGCCGCCCGCTGCGTCCGCGCCGTCGGCATCGCCGGCGTGGCCGCCGTCGCCGGCGACCATCCAGTGGGTCGAGCGGCATTCGCCGAAGCCGACCTCGCCTCCGCCGCCACCACCGCCACCGCCACCGCCTCCACCGCCACCGCCACCGCCACCGCCTTCAGCGCCACCGACCAAGCCGGAAGCGCACAAGGACGACGACGCCGGGCGTCGCGACGTCCGGCAACTGGAGCGCTGACGCGCGGCACGCTGCCGCTGCCGGCACCGTGCAGGCGTGGCCCGACTCAGGTCTTGGCGAACACCAGCGCCGCGTTGGTGCCGCCGAAGCCGAAGCTGTTGGACATCACCGTGCGCAACGCGGCGTCGCGGCTTTCGCGCACGATCGGGAAGCCCTCGGCGCGCGGATCCAGCGTGTCGATGTTGGCCGAGCCGGCGATGAAGCCGTCGCGCAGCATCAGCAGGCAGTAGATCGCCTCGTGCACGCTGGCCGCGCCCAGCGAATGCCCGGACAGCGCCTTGGTCGAGGACAGCGGCGGCACCGCGTCGCCGAACGCCGCGCGCACCGCCTCCAGTTCGGTGACGTCGCCCAGCGGCGTGGAGGTGCCGTGGGTGTTGAGGTAGTCGATCGGCGCGTCCACGCCCTGCAGCGCCATGCGCATGCAGCGCACCGCGCCTTCGCCGGACGGGGCGACCATGTCGGCGCCGTCGGAGGTCACGCCGTAGCCGACCAGTTCGGCATGGATGCGCGCGCCGCGCGCCACCGCGCGGTCGTAGTCCTCCAGCACCAGCATGCCGCCGCCGCCGGCGATGACGAAGCCGTCGCGCGCGACGTCGTAGGGCCGCGAGGCCACCGCCGGCGTGTCGTTGAAGCCGGTGGACAGCGCGCCCATGGCGTCGAACATCAGGCTCATGGTCCAGTCCAGTTCCTCGCCGCCGCCGGCGAACATCACGTCCTGCTGGCCGTGGCGGATCAGGTCCGCCGCCGCGCCGATGCAGTGCGCCGAGGTCGCGCACGCGGCCGACAGCGAGTAGCTGACGCCCTTGATCTTGAACGCGGTGGCCAGGCTGGCCGACACCGCCGAACACATCGTGCGCGGCACCATGTACGGGCCGACCTTGCGCACGCCGCGGTTGCGCAGCAGGTCCGCCGCTTCCACCTGCCAGTGACTGGAGCCGCCGCCGGAACCGGCGATCAGGCCGATCCGCGGATCGCTGATCGCCGCTTCGTCCAGGCCGGCGTCGGCCAAGGCATCGCGCAGTGCAAGGTAGGCGTAGGCCGAGGCGTCGCCCATGAAGCGCTTGAGCTTGCGGTCGATCGCCGCGTCCAGGTCCAGTTGCACATCGCCGCCGACCTGGCTGCGCAGGCCGAACTCCGCCGCCTGCGCGTTGTAGCGGATGCCGGAGCGGCCCTCGCGCAAGGCGCGCGCCACGCTGTCCAGATCGTTGCCCAGGCACGAGGTGATGCCCATCCCGGTAATGGCCACGCGCCGCATCAGAATGCCTCCGTCGAAGTGAACAGGCCCACGCGCATGTCCTTGGCGGTATAGATCTCGCGCCCGTCCACCGACATGCGGCCGTCGGCCACCGCCATCACCAGCTTGCGGTTGATCACCCGGCTGATGTCGATCTCGTACACCACCTGCTTGGCGGTGGGCAGCACCTGGCCGGTGAACTTCACCTCGCCCACGCCCAGCGCACGGCCACGACCGGGTGCGCCCAACCAGGTCAGGAAGAAGCCGGTCAGCTGCCACATCGCATCCAGGCCCAGGCAGCCGGGCATCACCGGATCGCCGATGAAATGGCAGCCGAAGAACCACAGGTCCGGACGGATATCCAGTTCGGCGCGGATCACGCCCTTGCCGTGCGCGCCGCCGGTCTCGTCGATGGCGACGATGCGGTCGAACATCAGCATCGGATCATTGGGCAGGCGCCCGGCATTGGCGCCGAACAACTCGCCGCGTGCGCTGGCAAGCAATTGCTCGCGCGAATAGGAGGACAGACGACTCATGAGCGGAACATTCCCAGGCGAGACAGTCGAGGCGCGCAAGAGTGCATGAGCGTCGCGCGTTCAATCAAACGTTTTATCCGTACGCACGCGTAGTGTCGGCAGCGGCGACGGCGCGCGCACTGCGCCGGATCAAGGCGCGCGTTCTCAATCCGTGCGCAGTGCCGGGCTTATCATGTGCTCACCGTTCGCAGGCGTAGGGTTGGGGTCGATGCGCAAGATCATTCACGTCGACATGGATGCGTTCTACGCGTCCGTGGAGCAGCGTGACGATCCGGCGCTGCGCGGCAAGCCCGTGGTGGTGGCCTGGCGCGGCATGCGCTCGGTGGTGTGCGCCGCCTCCTACGAGGCACGCGTGTTCGGCGTGCGCTCGGCGATGCCGGCGCTGCGCGCCGAGCGGCTGTGCCCGGACGCGATCTTCGTGCCGCCGGATTTCGCCCGCTACAAGGCGGTGTCGCGGCAGGTGCGCGAGATCTTCCAGCGCCACACCGACCTGATCGAGCCGCTGTCGCTGGACGAAGCCTACCTGGACGTCACCGCGCCCAAGGGCGAACTGCGCACCGCCACCGAGATCGCGCAGACCATCCGCGCGCAGATCCGCGCCGAAACCGAATTGACCGCATCGGCCGGGATCGCGCCGAACAAGTTCCTGGCCAAGATCGCTTCGGACTGGCGCAAGCCCGACGGCCAGTTCGTGATCCGTCCGCATCGCGTGGACGCGTTCCTGACGCCGTTGCCGGTGAACAAGGTGCCCGGCGTGGGCAAGGTCATGGAGGCCAAGCTGGCGGAACTGGGCATCGCCACCGTCGGCGATCTGCGCGGGCGCAGCGAGGCGGAACTGGAGGCGCGCTTCGGCAGCTTCGGCCTGCGCCTGTACCAGCGCGCGCGCGGCATCGACGAACGCCCGGTGGAGTCGGACCAGCCGGTGCAGTCGATCTCCTCCGAGGACACCTTCGCCGAAGACCTGGCGCTGGAGGCGCTGGAGCCGGCGATCCGGCAACTGGCGGAAAAGACCTGGAACGCCACCCGCCGCACCGAGCGCATCGCGCGCACCGTGGTGTTGAAGCTGAAGACCGCGCAGTTCCGCATCCTCACCCGCAGCTTCACCCCGGAGCATCCGCCCGAATCGCTGCAGGCCTTGATCGACATCGCCCTGGCGCTGCGCGCGCGCGTGGACCTGCCGGCGTCCACCCGCTACCGCCTGGTCGGCGTGGGCCTGTCGGGCTTCCACGAGCGCGAGCCGGGGCAGGCGCAGGGGCAGTTGTTCGGCTGATGCTGCTGTGCCGCCGCATCGTGCTGCTCCGGAGACGTGGATCGAAACAGGCGGGCGACCTTGATCGGGTCGGAAGAACGGAGTCGCACCCTCACGGGGACGTGGATTGAAACCCGACCCAAGTGCGGCCTTGACTTGCCGCAATAGTGAGATTCTGTCGAGCGCGGAAGAGTGGCGTGATCGGCACCCGGCGATCAGCGCATCGGCTGCGTGGCGATCGCGTTTGGCGTTGCGACCGCGCGGAAGCCGGGCAGTTCCGGAATGCGTTGCGCCATGAACTGCAGGAAAGTGCGGGTCCGTAGCGGCAGA
This sequence comes from Xanthomonas sp. PPL134, assembly GCF_040595915.1. Taxonomy (NCBI): domain Bacteria; kingdom Pseudomonadati; phylum Pseudomonadota; class Gammaproteobacteria; order Lysobacterales; family Lysobacteraceae; genus Xanthomonas; species Xanthomonas sp. PPL134. The sequence continues at coordinate 15,192 of NZ_JAMDLL010000005.1, read as the reverse complement.
TGCCGGCGCGACGCGTAGACGAGATGCAGTGTATGCGGCGGCGGCATGTCCCACTTCGGCAGCAGCCGCTCGAGTTGCCCGGCGTCGATCAGATCCTGGACGAGCCATGCCGGCGCGCTGCCGAGCGCGTGCCCGGCCAGGAAGCATTCGCGCAGCGCCATCGAGCTGTCCACGCGATATCGGCCGCGTACCGCGACGCCCACCTTCTCGCCGCTCCGCGCGAAGACCAGTTCGCTGCCGATGATGTCCGCACGTGCATAACCGACGTACTCGTGCTTCGCCAGATCCTCCGGGCGGCGGATTTTCGGCGCGCGCGCCACATACGCGGGCGTAGCCACCAGCAGGCGCGGCGACGCCGCGATGGGGCGCGCGACGACGTCCGGCGGCAGCACGTGGCCGAGACGAATGGCGACGTCGACGCCTTCCTCGACCAAGTCGATCATGCGATCGGTCAGGTGCAGTTCGACGTCGATCTCCGGCCACGCGGCAAGGAATTCGAGCACCAGCGCATTCAGCCTCAGTTCGCCGAGTCCGAGCGGCGCGTTGACGACTAGTTTGCCGGCCGGCCGCCTCGTTTGCCCGCGCACGTCGGCCACAGCGCTGTCGTATTCGTCGAGCACGCGCTTGCAGCGATCGTAGAACCGGCGGCCTTCGTCGGTCGGTGCGAGGCTCTTCGTCGAGCGTTCGAGCAGGCGCACGTCCAGCGCCTGCTCGAACGCCGCGACGAGCTTGCTGATCCTCGGCTGTCCGGTGCCTTCCTCGCGCGCGACCGCTGAGAAATTGCCCAGTTCGATCGCGCGAACGAACACGCGCATGGCGCGCAGTGAATCCACTTTATTCCTTTATGGAATGAACTATATGCACATTTACCGTATTACGGTGCATTAAACAATGACCTAGCGTTCGCGAACCATCAATCCCTTGATTAAGTCGACATGAACGAACCCCTGCAATCTTCGGCGCTGGACGGCGCGCACGTGGTGATTTTTGGCGCCGGTTCCGGCATCGGGCTCGGGGCTGCGGCCGCCGCGAAGGCCCGAGGCGCCAGCGTTACCCTGGTCGGCCGAACCCGCGCGAAACTCGAGGCCGCAGCAAGGTCGCTCGGCGGCGCGAGCATCGCAATGGCCGATATCGCGGATCGGCATGCGGTGCAGGCCGTATTCGACACGCTGACGCGGGTCGATCATCTGGTCGTCACGGCCGGCCGCTTCATTGCCGGCAAGCTGAACGAGACCGATCCAGACCATCTTCTCGCCGCGCTGCACGAGCGCATCGCCGGGCCGGTGTACGCGATTCGCTCGGTGCTGCCGCTGATGCCCGCGACAGGCTCCATCGTGCTGACCGGCGGACAATTGTCTGATCGTCCGGCCGCTCACGGCACGTCCGTCATCGCCGCCGCTGTGCGCGGCGTCGAGGCGCTGGCGCAATCGCTCGCGCTGGAACTGAAGCCGGTTCGTGTCAATGTTGTCGCGCCGGGCTTCGTCGAGACGCCGTTGTACGATGCGTTTGGCCCGGAAGCGCGCGACACGATCCTCGCGGGCGCCGCGGCGGCGTTACCGGGCGGCCGCGTCGGCCGCGCCGACGAAGTCGGCGAAGCGATCGCGTTCCTGCTGGAAAACCGCTTCATGAATGGCGAAATCCTGCACATCGACGGCGGCGGCCGGCTGGTCTGAACGGTGGGATTCAACCAGCGGGCATCCGGATACACGCGCTGGCAGACGGCGATGGTTAGTGCGTCGCACCCTCACGGGTGCGTTGATTGAAACGGTTACAAGGACAGTGCCTCGCGGCGGCGCGGCGGCGCGGCGGGTAGGCGCCACCTACAATGCGCACTTCTTCTCCCGCATTGGCACGACATGACGTTCCCGTACGCATTGGTGGTGTTCGACCTGGACGGCACCTTGGTCGACAGCGGCGCCGACATTGCCGAGGCGCTGAACCGCACCCTGGTCGACTTCGGCCTGCCGCGCGTGCCCGAGACGACCGTGCTCGGCTGGATCGGCGAGGGCGTGCGCACACTGGTCGAGATCGCCTGGCGGCACGCCGGCGACGCCACGCCGCTCGACACGGTGATGCCGACCTTCATGCGCCACTACGCCGAATGCCTGTTGCGCAGCCCGCGGCTGTATCCGGGGGCGGCCGAGGCGCTGGCGCAGCTGCGTGCGGAAGGCGTGACCCTGGCGCTGTGCACCAACAAGCCGGCGGCGATGGTGCCGCCACTATTGCAGCATCTGGGCGTGGCCGCGCTGTTTTCCGCGGTGCTGGGCGGCGACAGCCTGCCCGAGCGCAAGCCCAGCCCGGCGCCGTTGCTGCACCTGGCGCAGCAGTTCGGGCAGCCGCCGGCGCACTGCCTGATGGTCGGCGATTCGCCCACCGACCTGCAGGCCGGCCACGCCGCCGGCATGCCGGTGGCGCTGGTGCGCTACGGCTATCCGCGCGACCTGGATCTGGCCACCGCCGACGTGGTGCTGCTGATGGACGATCTGCGCGAGTTGCTGACGCTGCGTTGATGCCGGCGATGGAACGCGGCTGGCATGGCCGCTGCCTGCGTGCCGACGGACATCGGCCGCAGGTCGCCATCGACCGGTCACGACCGAACGTTGGCGATTGCGTAGCCGGTGCCGCGGCGTTCGATGTGGGCGAAGCCGGTCTCGCGCAGATGCATGCCGGCGATCGGCAGCCGCTCCGCGCTGACCAGGTCCAGCAGCGCCGCGCGGGTCGCGGTGGCGAGCTGCGGATCGTGGTCGAAGACCACCGCCACGTCCGGGCGCGGGATCTGGATGTCGGGGAAATGCACGATGTCGCCCCATACCAGCAGGCCGCGGCCGCCGGAATCGAGCCGATAGCCGGTGTGCCCGGCGGTGTGTCCCGGTAGCGGCAACGCGTGCATGCCGGGCAGGATTTCGCCGTCGTCGAACCTGCGCAACCTGTCGCGATAGGCCGCGAACACCTGCCGCGCGAGCAGGAAGTTGCCGCGGGCACGTGCGGGCGCGCGGCTCAGGTTGGCGTCGTCCTGCCAGAACCCGACTTCGCGACGCTGCACGAGCAACTCCGCATTCGGGAACGCGGCGTCTCCGGATGCCTCGATCAGCCCGCCGACATGGTCGGGATGGGCGTGGGTCAGCAGTACCGCATCGATCTGCGCCGGCTGCAGCCCGGCCGACGCCAGGTTGCCGCGCAACCGGCCGGCACCGTCGCGGAAGCCGCCGGCGCCGGCATCGATCAGTACGGTGCGGCCGCCGATGCGCACCACGTAGCAGTTGATGTGCACCGCACTGGGCTGCAGCACCCGCGCGGCCTGCTGCATCTGCAGCGCATCGGCCGCGGCGATGGGCGACAGGATCTCGAGGCCGGTGGCGAGATAGCCATCGCTGAGGGCGGTGACGCTGACATCGCCGAGCTGCAGGTGCGGAAACGTGGGGATGGACATGCGGATCCCGGGGCTCAGTTGCGTGCGTGCAGTTCGGCGGGCGCGTGGCCGACGCAGCGGATGCGTGCGGTGGCGCCGGTCGCACCGCGGATGGCGTCGTCGATTGCGGCCATGAACCGCTGCATGACCGCCGGCGTGCGCGCGTCGGCGCGTCGGTAGCGCAGTTCCGCGAACACCGGGTGGCCGCGACCGTGCCGGACCGGCACATAGATGATGTGCACGTTCTGCACCGCGGCCAACAGCACGTCCGTGCACAGCGCGGTGCAGTGGTCGGTCAGCGCGGCCAGCACCGGATCGGCCGGCATGGCCTGCGCGGGGATGAAAAGGGTGAGGTTCGGCATCGTGCGCCTACTGCGGTAGCGTGCTGGCGATGCCGCGGGCTGCGACCAGTTGCGCGGTCATTGGCGCATAGGCCTGGAGATCCTGCGCCAGCTCGCCGATGGCCGGCAGCCGGGCGCGGTCACACCTGGCGAGCCAGCGCTGCGCCGGCACCTTGTCCAGTTCCACCGCATGCAGGCCATGCGGCGCGAGACCGAGCCGCAGCAGCGATGCGGGGCCGTCGGCGCTGACCAGCAGTACCTCGTCGCGCGCCACGGCCGGCGCGCGCTCCAGGCCGTCATAGAGATTGCGGTGCCAGTCGGCGATGTGGCGTTGCCAGCGGGCGAAGTTGCCGCCGCCCTTGTGCCGGTATTCCGCACCGCTGAGGACGTGCAGGCCGTCGATGGCGTGCAGCGCAAGATAGGTCGGACCGCCGTCGCGAAGCGCCTTGAAGCGCTGCGAACTGCGAAAGCCCTCGACCGAGATCAGCGCCGGCAGTTTTTCCCGGCTGTAGAAGTCGTTCCATTCCGCTTCGCTGGCGGGATCGGCGAAGCTGCATTCCACGGTGTAGAGCATCGGATCGTCCTGGGCCGGAACGGTGCGTGCCGGCGTGTCATGGTTGAGGATGACTCATCCTAGTCCTGTGTTTTCCGCGTTGATATCGATATTCGGTCACCCTTCCGTGACTGCATGTCATGCTCGGGCTGGTAAAGTGCGCCGCCTGCCACGGGACCCGACATGCGCCGCAAGATCCCCAGCCATTCCGCGCTCATGGCGTTCGAGGCGGCGGCCCGCCATGGCAGTTTCGCGCGCGCGGCCGAGGAACTGGTCCTGACCGAAGGCGCCATCAGCCGCCAGATCGGCCGCCTGGAAAGCTTCCTCGGCGTGGGCCTGTTCGAGCGCATCGGCAATCGCGTGCGGCTGCTGCCGAACGGCCGGCGCTATGCGGCGCAGGTCCGCGAGACCCTGGACCGGCTGGAGCGCGACAGCCGCGATCTGATGGGGCGGCCGCGCGACGGCGCGAGTCTCGACATCGCCGCGCTGCCGACGTTCGCCATGCGCTGGCTGATTCCACGACTGGGCCGGTTCCAGGCGCGGCATCCGCAGATCACCGTGCATCTGGCCGAACGGATGGAGCCGTTCGTGCTCGTTGGCAGCGGCTTCGATGCCGCGCTGCATTTCGAGCACCCGGCTTGGGCGGGGATGCGCGTGCAGCGCCTGCTGCACGAAGTGCTGGTGCCGGTGTGCCATCCGCGACTGTTGCACGGGAAGGACGCGACCAGCGCGCTGGATGCGCTGCCGCGGCTGCAGCGCCGGCAGAATCCGGATGCCTGGCAACGCTATGCGCAGGAGTCCGGGATCGCCCTGAGCCACCCCGCGCGCGGCGCACGCTACGATCTGCATGCCATGGCGATCGAAGCCGCACTGGCCGGCCTGGGGGTCGCGCTGGTGCCGCGCCTGTATGTGGAGGCCGAACTGGCCGACGGCCGCTTGCTGAGTCCGTGGCCCGCGGCCACCTCGATCGCCAAGACCTTCTGCCTGGTGCTGCCGGAGCCGGTGCAACTGAGCGATGCGCCGCTCCAGCGGTTCGTCGACTGGCTGCTGGAGGAGGCGCGCGCCACCGCCACTGCGCACTGACCGCGACGAGCGCGGCGTCGCCGATGGCGGCGCGAGTCGCTCAGTGCGGCAGCCGATACTCCAGCACTTCATCGCCCAGGGCGTCGATCGCGCCGGTCGGGCGCCAGCCGAGGTGGCGATAGAACCCATGCGAGCGCAGCGCCGGGTCGGCCGCGCAGCCCAGAAACAGGCGTGCGAAGCCCCAGCGGCGGAAATCCTCGATCATCCGCGCCAACAGCGCCTTGCCGATGCCGTGGTTCTCCCATTCGGGCAACAGCGCCAGCACCATGATCTCGCCGCTGTGGCGGTCGCCGAAGCAGTAGCCGACCATGCGCCCGGCGACCTCGGCCACGTGCCCGGGCACGCTGCCATCGGCGATCCACGCCTGCCAACTGCCCGCATCGATCCCGAGCGCGGCCAACTGCTCGGCGGAGAATGCGTTCTCGCGGGTGCGTGCGCGCAGGTCGATGCAGGCGGCCGCATCGGCGGGAACGGCAGGGCGATAGTCGACATGCATGCTGGCAATCCGTTGCATCGGCCGGCACTGCCGGTGGGTGCGCAGCATGCCATGGGCACGCTGCGCCCGCCCGCAGGCAGCCGCGTCACCGCCCCTGCAGGAGCGGCTTCAGCCGCGAACGGAGCGTTGCTGGTGATCCCCGTTCGCGGCTGCGTTTCTTCCTGCAGCGTGCTGCGTGCGGTCAGCGCGCCGCCGGCGCGTAGCGCAGGGTCAGCGCATATTCGCGGCCCGGCTGGTTGTACCAGTTCACCGTCTGGTAGTCGCGATCGAACACGTTGCTGGCCTTGGCCTGCAGCGTCCAGTCCGGGGTGAACGCGTATTCCGCGCGCAGGTCGACGGTGCCATAGCCGGCCAGGCGCACGCGGTTGGCCGCGTCGTCGAAGCGGTGGCCGCTGCCGAACACGGTGACGCCGAGCTTGACCGGGCCGATGCCGCGGTCCACGTCCAGGCGCGCGGTGTTCTGCGCGCGCCGCGCCAGCCAGTTGTCGCGGTTGTCGCCGTCGCTGCGGTTGCGCGGGTCGGTGTGGCTCAGCTGCGCCGACAGTTCCCAGCCGGCCAGCAACGCATAGCCGGTCAGTTCGGCGCCGCGGATGCGTGCCTCGTCCACGTTGACCGGCAGGAAGCTGACCGCGTCGTAGGAGATCAGGTCCTTGACCCGGGTCTCGTAGGCGTTGAAGGTCCAGTTCCAGCTGTCGGCATACTGCGCGATGCCCAGGTTGCCGCTCTTGGAGCGCTCCGGCTTCAAGTCAGGGTTGCCGGCGAACGGGTAGTACAGGTCGTTGAAGGTCGGCGCCTTGAAGCCGGTGCCGACGCTGGCGGTGAGCTTGAGGCCATGCGCCAACGCCAGGCCCCAGCCGAGGCTGCCGGTGGTGTGCTCGCCGAACTGCTCGTTGTCGTCGCTGCGCACGCTGGCCTGCACCTGCTGCGCGCCGAAGCGGCCCTGGTACTCGGCGAACACGCCGGTGTTGTCGCGGCTGTCGACGTCGAAGGCGGTGGTGCTGGCGACGTGCTCGCGCTGCCAGTCGCTGCCGACGCTGAGCAGGTGGCCTTCGGCCAGGGTGATGTCGCCCTGCAGCGCGGCGGTGTCGCGGCGGCTGTCGAAGGTGCTGATGAAGCTGCGGGTGCGCGCGCCCGGCGCACGGTAGTAGCTGTCGGCGTCGTCGACGTTGCGGCCCAGCTGCGCGGCCAGGTGCAGGCGATCGGAGGGCGTCCAGTCGAGCTTGCCGCTGAACACCTGCTGGGTGTTGTCGGCCTCGTTGCCGGCGAACAGCGCGTCGCCGTCGTACTCGTTGCGGCTGTCGATGTTCAGCGCCTGGCCCTCGATGCGCAGCGTGTCGGTCAGGGCGTAGCCGCCGCGCGCGCTCAGCGAGACGTTGCGGTAGCCGTCGCGGTCGGGCTGGTCGACGAAGCAGCCGGCGAACAGCGTGGCCGAGCCGTTGCAGGCATTGATGCCGTCGGTCTTCTGGTAGCCGCCCTGCACGGCCAGCCAGCCGCGCTCGCCGCGGTTGCTGAAGCCGGCGCCGGCCTCGCGCAGGCCGTGGCTGCCGCCGCCCAGGCTCAGGTTCTGCTGGAAGCCCTGGCCGCCGCGGCGGGTGAAGATCTGGATGACGCCGCCGATCGCGTCGGAGCCGTACAGGCTCGAACGCGGGCCGCGCACGATCTCGATGCGCTCGATCTGGCTCAGCGGCAGGTCCTGGAACGCGGCCAGGCCGGCGCTGGCCGAGCCGATGCGCACGCCGTCCACCAGCACCAGCACGTGGTCCGATTCGCTGCCGCGCAGGTTCAGCGTGGTCAGCTTGCCCAGGCCGCCCTGGTTGGAGATGCCGATGCCGGCGCGGCCCTGCAGCAGCTGCGCCAGCGAATCGGCCTGGCTGCGCTCGATCTCGGCGCGGTCGATGACCTGCGCCGGGACCACGCTGTCCTCCACCGAGATCTGGGTACGGGTGGCGGTGACCAGGACCTGGTCGAGGTCGGTGGCGGCATCGGCGGCGTGGGCCAGCGCGGGCAGGGACAGGGCGGACGCGATCGCGACCGAAAGCAGGCGGGACGACATGGGTGGCAACTCCGGCGCGCGGCTGCGCGCTGTGACGGCAAGGGAGTCGCGAACGGAAGGTGCAAGCGGACGGCGCCGGACACGGCGCGGCACGCCGCGACGCCCTCCGCATCGCAACCAGTGAACTGCAAGGCCGGTCTCCGGGCTGGCGATCGGGGAGGCGGACCTCCCGGCTGCGACGCCTTCCCATGCCCAGGCACAGTGGCGCAGGTCGTCAGCGCGGATCGCTTACCGTTGCGGGGGCAGCGCCGGCCTTGTCGCAAGACGCACCGGCTTCCCGTTTCAACCCGCTGGCCGGAGCCGGCGGGTCACCTTGAAGCGGCGCGATTGTACGCGATCGCCGCTGCCTGCGCGGCTCAGTCGGCGTGGGGGCCGTGGCCGTCGTCGTCGCCGTGATGGTCGCTCGCCGGCGCGTCGTGCGGGTCGGGCGCGTAGGCGCCGTCGGCGTCATCGTCGCCGCGCGTGTCGGCGCGGTCGAAATGGGTGGTCGCCACCGGCCCGGCGACCGGCAGGCCGCGCTGCGCCGGCAGCGCCGCCGTCGCCGTTTCCAGCTCGCCCAGCAACTGCGCGCGTCGCGCCTCGGACAGTTCCTGCCAGTGGCAGCCGCTGAGCGCGCCTTCCAGCGAGTACAGCAGGTTGAGGCTGGGCTTGAAGCCGGCGCGCTTGACCTTGACGAAGGCCCCGACCGCGCCGGCCGCCTCCAGGTCCTGCTGCGTGCGCACGCCGACCTGGCGCAGCCAGGCCGCGCTCTTGGGGCCGATGTTGCGCAGCTTGGTGGTGCTCATCGCAGGCTGTCGACGAAGACCTGGGCGATCGCTTCCAGCCCGCGCTGGTCGTCGGCGTCGAAGCGGGCCAGGTCGGGGCTGTCCAGGTCGAACACGCCGACCAGCGCGCTGTCGCGCAGCAGCGGCACCACCAGCTCCGAACGCGAGGCGGCATCGCAGGCGATGTGCCCGGGGAAGGCCTCCACGTCGTCGATGCGCTGCGTCTGGCCGCTGCTGGCGGCCGCGCCGCATACGCCCTTGTGCAGCGGAATGCGCACGCAGGCCGGCAGGCCCTGGAACGGCCCGACCACCAGTTCCTTGCCGTCGTAGAGATAGAAACCGACCCAGTTCAGCCGCGGCAGCGCGTGATACACCAGCGCCGCCAGGTTGGCGGCATTGGCGATGCGGTCGGGCTCCCCGGCGACCAGGGCACGGGCCTGGTCGAGCAACTGGGCGTACTGTTCCGGCTTGCTGCCGGTGAGCGAGGACGAGGCGAACATCGCCCGAGTCTAGCAGCGCGCTGGGTCCGCCGGCACCGCCGCGGCTGACGCGCGCGGCGCGCCCGGCTATCCTGCGCGCCGCCGCGCGTCCCGCCGGCCAACCGACAGGGTTTCGTTCGCATGGCTGTTCCCGCCTTCTACGTCACCGGCACCGATACCGGCATCGGCAAGACCATCGCCAGCACCGCGCTGCTGCATGCCCTGCGTGCGCGCGGCCAGCGCGCGGTGGGCATGAAGCCGGTGGCCAGTGGCTGCACGCGCGAGGCCGAGGGCTGGCGCAACGAGGACGCACTGGCGTTGCAGGAGGCCAGCGCGCCGCGCCCGCGCTATGACGATCTCAATCCCTACGCGCTGCCGCTGCCGCTGGCGCCGGAACTGGCCGCCGCCGACGCCGGCGTGCAACTGGAACTGGCGCCGATCGCGGCCGCGTTCGAACGCCTGCGCGCGCAGGCCGACGTGGTGGTGGTGGAAGGCGTGGGCGGCTGGGCGGCGCCGCTGTCGGCGAGCCTGGACCAGGCCGATCTGGCGCGCGCGCTGCGGCTGCCGGTGGTGCTGGTGGTCGGCCTGCGCCTGGGCTGCCTCAACCACGCCCGGCTCAGCGCCGCGGCGATCGCCGACGACGGCCTGCAGTGCATCGGCTGGATCGGCAACGAGATCGACCCGGCGATGGAGCGCATCGACGACAACATGGCGATGCTGCGCGCGCGCCTGCCGATGCCGTGCTGGGGGCGCCTGCCGTACCGGCCGCAACCGCAGGCCGAGCAACTGGCCGCGCAGTTGCAGCCTTGGGCAGGAATGTCGCCGGGCTGACCAACTGCCGGGCGGGTTGTGTGGGAGGGACTTCAGTCCCGACGCCTCACCAACGAAGCATCGGTGCCGCAGCTTTCCCGCAAAGAAAGACAGGAACGCCGGGACGCACGCGATCGACCAATCCCCAATCCCCAATCCCCAACTCCCGAATCCCGCCCATAAAAAAGGCCCGGTAGAGGGAGGGATCTACCGGGCCTTGGGGTTGCACGGGGGGAGGGACCCGTGCAGACCGAGGGTGCGTCGGGCGGCGAACCGCAGCGACGTCGAATCGGGTCTTACTTGGCGGCGGGCTTGGCCTTGGGCGCGGCCTGCTCGGTCGCCGCCTCGAACTGGTGCTTGGCGAGCTGGCCGATGGCCTCGGAGGTCTTCAGGCCCAGGCCGAACACTTCCTGGTTGGCCGTGGCCAGCCGCTCGAAGTTGTCGCGGGCGATCTGCAGGCCCTTCGGCCACAGCGCCTGCACGGTGCCCAGGTCGCGCGCCTCGGTCAGTTCGCCGAGGAAGCCGGTGGTGGCCGACACATTCTTTTCGAAGGTCTTCAACTGCACGCCGAACACGCTCTCGGCGCTCTCCAGCGCCAGGCGGTTGGCCCGCGCTGCAGCGGCGGCGAACTGCTGGGTGTAGCTGCTGAACTGGTCGTTGAATTGAGCGGACATCATGCAACTCCATTGGAATGCCGACTGCTGTTGCAGTGCAACATACGCCCATTCTGCTGCGATGCAACAAAATTTTCTGAAGCCGCTCAGGATCCGTTCAAACTGCTTTTCTGCTCAATGGTTTGGCGCAATTCCGCCAGCCCTTGCCGGACGCCTCCGCGAGCCTGGAAAGCGCCAGATGCGCGCGACGACGCAACGCAAGGCGGGCGGCATCGAAACCCCTCAGAAGGCGCGGTGCCGCCCTTGCGATTCCCGAATCCCCATTCCCCAATCCCAGCCTTGCTCAGCCCGGACCGCGATAGCGGCAGCCGGACGTACAGGTCTCGTGCACCACCACTTCGCTCAACAGCGGCAGCGCCGGCTTGAGCCGGTCCCAGATCCACATCGCCAGGCGTTCGCTGGTGGGGTTGTCCAGGCCCTCGATGTCGTTGAGGTAATGGTGGTCGAGCTGGTCGTAGAGCGGACGGAACGCCGCCTTGATGTCGCCGAAATCCATGACCCAGCCGCTCTCGGCGCCGGGTTCGCCGCTGACGTGCAGCTCGATGCGGAACGAATGCCCGTGCAGGCGCGCGCACTTGTGGCCGGGTGGCACGTTGGGCAGGCGGTGCGCGGCTTCGAGGGTGAAGACTTTGAAGATATCCATGGGAGGCATTCTACGGTCGGGGTGGGGCGGCATGGCGCGGTGCTGGGCGCGCGCAACGACGGCGGTGGCGTCATGCTGCAGGGCGGGCGATCTGCGCGCTGCCAGGTGAAGCGGAATAAAAAGGCCGCCCCGAAGGGCGGCCTGGGTGCGTGCGCAGTGCGCGGCCGCGGAAGGCTCAGCGCGGCGCGGCGGGGCGGTTGCCGCCGCCGTTGCCCTGGCGGCGGCCCTGACCCTGGCGGCGGGCGCCGTCGGCGGGCTTCTTGCTGCCGGCGTGCGCATGCGCGTGCACCGGCGCATCGCCATGGCCGCGACGGGCGTGGCTGCCGCGACGCGGCGGGCGCTGGCCGCCCGGACGCTCGTCCGGCGGGTTGTTGTTGCCCCAGCGGATCGGCGTGACCGGCTCGAAGCCCGGCACGTCGCGGATGTCCATCTCGCGCTTGAGCATGCGTGCGATCGCGCGCAGCAGCTTGGCCTCGTCCTGCGCCACCAGCGAGATCGCCTCACCGGTCGAACCGTTGCGGCCGGTGCGGCCGATGCGGTGCACGTAGTCCTCGGCGACCATCGGCAGGTCGTAGTTGATGACCTTGGGCAACTGGTCGATGTCGATGCCGCGCGCCGCGATGTCGGTCGCCACCAGCACGGTGATCCGGCCGGCCTTGAAGTCGCCGAGCGCACGCAGGCGCTGGCCCTGGCTCTTGTTGCCATGGATCGCGGCGGTCTTCAGCCCGGACTTGTCCAGGAAGGTGGTCAGCTTGTCGGCGCCATGCTTGGTGCGGGCGAACACCAGGGTCTGCTTGCGCGAGTCGGCGGCCAGCAGGTGCAGCAGCAGTTCGCGCTTGCGCGCACCGTCCACCGGGTGCACGCGGTGGGTGATGGTGTCGGCCACGGTGTTGCTCGGAGTGGCCTGGATTTCCTGCGGATCGTGCATGAACTCGCGGGCCAACTGCTTGATGCCGTCCTCGAAGGTGGCCGAGAACAGCAGGGTCTGCCGGTTCTGCTTGGGCAGCTTGGCGAGGATGCGCTTGATCGAGGGCAGGAAGCCCATGTCGAGCATGCGGTCGGCTTCGTCCAGCACCAGGATCTCGATGCCCGACAGGTCCACGCTGCGACGCTCGAGGTGGTCGAGCAGGCGGCCCGGGCAGGCGATCAGCAGGTCCACGCCGCGACGCAGCGCGTCGAGCTGGTTGCCCATGCCCACGCCGCCGTAGATGGTGGTGCTGGGAATGCGCAGGTACTTGCTGTAGCCGCGCAGGCTGTCGTGGACCTGGGTGGCCAGTTCGCGGGTCGGGGTCAGGATCAGCGCGCGCGGCTTGCGCGGGCCGGTGCCCACCGGCTGCGGCGAGGTGCCCAGGTGCTGCAGCAGCGGCAGGCCGAACGCGGCGGTCTTGCCGGTGCCGGTCTGCGCGCCGGCCATCAGGTCATGGCCTTCCAGGGCGACGGGAATGGCCTGCGCCTGAATCGGGGTGGGGGTTTCGTAGCCCTGCTCGGCCAGCGCACGCAGCAGGAAGGGCGCAAGGCCCAGGGATTCGAACGACATGAGAATGCTCCGGATAACGCGCCGACGCCGGGACGGACCCGGCGCGCAGGCGCAAGTAGGTGAGGCTCGGAGCGTTCCCGTGAACCGCGCTGCGAGAGGGTGGATCAACCCGCAGCGCGAGGCTGGGGTTCGTCGGCACCACGAAAGGCGTCGGGCGGGGCGGGCGAGTCGGATCGTTGCGATCCTGGCCTCGCCGGCGGTCCCTGAGGGAAACGGACGGCCGCATGCAGACCGGTGCAGTGTACCTGAATTGGCGCGCTGCACAAAATGCGGGTCCGTTTCAGTTGAAACCAAGCCGCCGTCTGGCCGTACAATCGCCGGCTCAGCCCCCAGCACTGGACGGACATGAAGCTAGGTTCCCTGAAGGAAGGCGGTCGCGACGGCACCCTGATCGTCGTGTCCCGCGATCTGACCCGCGCGGTGCGCGCCACCGGCATCGCGCCGACCCTGCAGCGCGCGCTGGAGGACTGGAGCAACCTCGCCCCGCGCCTGAACGCCCTGTCCGAGTCGCTCAACGACGGCAGCGCCGACGGCCAGTTCGACCTGGACATGGCGGCGCTGGCGGCGCCGCTGCCGCGCGCCTACGAATTCCTCGACGGCAGCGCCTACCTGCCGCACGTCGAACGCGTGCGCCGCGCACGCGGCGCCGAGGTGCCGGAGAGTTTCTACACCGACCCGCTGATGTACCAGGCGGTCAGCGCCGGTTTCTACGGCCCGCGCGATGCGGTCAAGGTGGTCAGCGAGGACTACGGCATCGACCTGGAGGCCGAGATCGTGGTGGTCACCGACGACGTGCCGATGGCGGTGACGCCGGCGCAGGCCGCCGCGCACATCCAGTTGATCGGCCTGGTCAACGACGTGTCGCTGCGCAACCTGATTCCGCCGGAACTGGCCAAGGGCTTCGGCTTCGTGCAGTCCAAGCCGCGCTCGGCGCTGTCGCCGGTGTTCGTCACCCCCGACGAGCTGGGCGAGGCCTGGCGCGACAACAAGGTGCACCTGCCGCTGCTGACCCACATCAACGGCGCCTGGTTCGGCGCGCCGGAAGCCGGCGAGGACATGCAGTTCGATTTCGCGCAGCTGGTCGCGCACGCGGCCAAGACGCGGCCGCTGGCGGCCGGCGCGGTGGTCGGCTCGGGCACCATCGCCAACCAGGACACCGCGCGCGGCGCCTCCTGCTTCGCCGAGCAGCGCACCGTGGAGACCCTGCGCGACGGCAAGCCGAGCACGCCGTACATGTCCTTCGGCGACGTGGTACGGATCGAAATGCTGGACCGTGACGGAGTGAGCATCTTCGGCGCGATCGAGCAGCGCATCGAGCAGGCGCCGCTGCCCTGACCCGGCCGGCGGCGCTCCCGGGGCGACCGGCGGCGCCGCGACGCCGGTGTCCACCGGTATCGTTGTCGATTGCGCAGACGGAGGCGGGCATGGACGAGGCACTGCAGCTTTATACCTACTGGCGCTCCAGTGCCGCGTACCGGGTGCGCATCGGGCTGGAGCTCAAGCGCCTGGCCTACCAGTCGCTGCCGGTGCATCTGGTGCGCGATGGCGGGCAGCAGCATTCGCCGGAATATGCTCGCTTGAACCCGCAGGAGCTGGTGCCGACCCTGTGCCACGACGGCCAGCCGATCCGCCAGTCGCTGGCGATCCTGGAGTACCTGGACGAGCGCTGGCCGGAGCCGCCGCTGCTGCCGGACGCGCCGATCGATCGCGCCCGCGTGCGTGGCCTGGCGCAACTGATCGCCTGCGACATCCACCCGCTCAACAACCTGCGCGTGGCGCAGTTCTTCGAGAGCGCCTGGAACGTGCCGCAGCCCGAGCGCGAGGAGTGGATGCGGCACTGGATGCAGGTCGGCTTCGATGCGCTGGAGCAACTGCTGGCCGAATCGCCGGACACCGGCAGTTTCTGCCATGGCGAGCAACCCGGGCTGGCCGACTGCTGCCTGGTGCCGCAGCTGTACAACGCGCGCCGCTTCGGCGTGGACCTGCAGGTCTACCCGACCCTGGAGCGGATCGAGCGCGCCTGCCTGGCGCTGCCGGCCTTCGACGCGGCGCGCCCGGAAAACCAGCCCGACGCGCAGTAAGTCGGGAGTATCGTCGTAGGAGCGGCTTCAGCCGCGACCGGCGTGCCGGTAATGCCCGGTCTGTCGACGCTGCCGCCATCCCTGCCGCATCGGTAAGCATGAGGATGTGGAAAGGACTGCAGTGCCGGACGCTTCGGCCTCCACGCGTCGCGACTGAAGTCACTCCCACAGGGGCTTGCGGCGAACGCGCTTGGTGCACTGTGGGAGGGACTTCAGTCCCGACGCGCAGTTGCGTGGAAGTGACGTTTGCCCAGGCAAGGGCAACCCCG